>JAFXWB010000033.1 GCA_017534425.1 Bacilli bacterium | reverse complement strand
TGCTGTTTTTTTATTTCTTTTCAGGCATTTCGCTTGCAAGTCTTACTCCAATTACTCCAGGAACCTCTTCTTGAAGAATTATTTCAATTCCATCAGATAAGGTGGAGTCAATCATTATACAATCTGCGCACGCGCCTTTCATATTTACATAAACAATGCCATCAATAAAATCGACATACTCAATATCCCCTCCATCTCTATTGATGAATGGGCGAACTTTGTCTAATGTTTCTTTAATTAACTTAATTGTTTCTTCCATAAGTAATAGATATTATATTCCTTTCATTTATTATTTCAATAAATGTGTGATAGAATCTAAATATGCGAAAAGTAAAGAAAAATGAATTTAGATTAACTGTGTCTCACTACAAGATTTTACAAACGGTTAATGAATTAAATAAGAATAAACTTTATCCGACTGCAAAGGGTATAAATAACATCCTTCAAGGAAAGCTTGATCCTGAGACTCGTAAATACATTAATTTAAAGACATTTGGGACCTTGTTATCATATCCTGGTAGAAGATTGTGTTCATATATTCTTAATATGGTTCGTCGTGGCTATTTATCTTATATATATGATAAAGGTTCAGATGATATGTATCTAAGACTCACTGAAAAAGGCGAAGTAGAAGTATTCAACTTTGAAAGAAAACACAAGAATGAATACACTAAAAAAGAGCCTCATAGAAAGGCTCAAATAGTTGAAATAAAATAAAAACTCTCAGGATTTCCGAGAGTTTTTTAATTGTATTGATTACTTATGTAAATAGCTGTATGTTGGACCTTTTGCCTTTGCTGGGCTCTTAACTTCGTCCTTCATAACTTTGAATGTTCTATATCCCATAAGTAGACCAGCGAGGATAAGCAAGCCGCCAATGACATATGCAACCCAGAGAATTAATGAGTAAGCATGATTTTCTGGTTGAATGTGATAACTTGGATAAGCTTTTGCACCAGCCGCTGAAATTGAGAAGAATAAGACAGAAACTGTAATCAATGCAAGTGTTGTAAGAAGTGCAACAAATGATGATTTCTTTGAGAAGAGAAGTCCCGGAACACAAAGTGCTAATAATGAGAATGCTGCAATACCTTGAGCAGATGCAGATCCGATTTTAGAACCTAATTTGTTTTCAACAGTACCGAAGATCCATTGATAACCGGAAAGTCTATATAAGAATCTTTCACTTGCAACTTTGGAACTAAGGTTTAATGGTCCATAGTGAGCAAATTGTCCTGGGATTGCAAGAAGTCCAAATGAAACTAGAACGACAAGCAATGCGAAGAGGATAACTTTATTCTCTTTGAGAAATTTCATATTCTTTTCTCCTTTCAGATGTGGTTGGGGCGACAGGGATCGAACCTGTGAATGGTGAGTTCAGAGCCCACTGCCTTACCGCTTGGCTACGCCCCAGTAAATTAAAAGGTGGCGTAATTTTGGTGCCCAGGACCGGACTTGAACCGGTATGAGTTATTCGCTCGAGGGATTTTAAGTCCCTTGCGTCTACCAATTTCGCCACCTGGGCATTCAATGGTCTCCCGTAGACGATTCGAACGTCCGACCCCTTGATTAAAAGTTGAGTGCTCTAGCCAACTGAGCTAACGGGAGATCGAGTGCATTTTTCGCAAAATGCTTTACTATTATACACACGAGAAAATATATACTCAAATACTTTTTTACAAAAAAGTGAAAATTGATATAAAAAAAGCACCAAGAACGGTGTTTTCTTACTTTGGTTGGGGTGGCTGGGATCGAACCAGCGAATGATAGAGTCAAAGTCTATTGCCTTACCGCTTGGCTACACCCCAATAAGTGGTGGGTGAGGACAGATTTGAACTGCCGAACCCTCAGGAATTGATTTACAGTCAACCGCGTTTGGCCACTTCGCTACTCACCCACTATTGATGGTTTCACGTTTAATGGTGGATGTTAAGAGGCTCGAACTCCTGACCCCCGCCGTGTAAAAGCGATGCTCTCCCAACTGAGCTAAACATCCACGTTCACACTCTAAACGTGCTATAAAACTATATCATTATGATATATGATAGTCAAACAAAATTAATATCCCTTTTTACCAAGAAGGTGGAACATATTCTTTTTGTAGATTTCGACCCCTGGTTGGTTAAATGGATTTACTTTTAGTAAATAAGCAGACATAGCACAAGTCTTCATAAAGAAGTAGAAAAGATATCCAAGTGCTTTTTCATCGAGCTTTTCAATTTCTAAAACAACATTTGGAACGCCTGCTGTAACAGCATGTGCTTCAAGTGTTCCTTTGAATGCTTGTTCAGAGACAAACGACATATTTTTACCAGCAAGATAATTCAATTCATCAAGGTCTTCTTCAGCCTTTGGAATTGAGATTTCATTGTTTGGATGTTTGATATTTAAAATTGTTTCAAATAAGACTTGTGAACCATCTTGAATGAATTGGCCTAAAGAGTGAAGATCGGTGGAGAAGGTAGCTGAACATGGGAATAATCCTTTATGTTCTTTTCCTTCTGATTCACCAAATAATTGTTTAAACCATTCACCAACAGAAACGAGTCTTGGCTCATAGGTTACAAATAATTCATCTGCAAATTTTTCATGATATAAGAAATCACGGATAACAGCGTATTTATAAGCTGAATTTTCAGAAATTTCAGGGGATTTTAATGATTTTTCGGCTTCTCTTGCGCCTTCAATTAGCTTTTTAATATCGATTCCAGCACAGGCAATTGGGAATAATCCGACTGCTGAGAAAACAGAGAAACGACCTCCAATATCTGATGGTAAAACGAATCTCACATAACCTTCTTGTTGTGATAATTTTAAAAGTGCCCCTTTTTCTTTATCAGTAGTGGCAAAAATGGCTCTTGCAGCTTCCTTTTTACCAACTTTTTCTTCAAGAAGATTCTTTAGAATCCTAAATGCAATTGAAGTTTCAGTGGTAGTGCCACTTTTTGAGATGACATTAATAGCAAATTTCTTGCCTTCAAGGTGCTTTATAACTTCGTGCAAATAGTCTGAAGAGAATGATTGACCAACGAAGATAATTTCAGGTCTATTGTCTGAATGCAAACCATTAATTGCTTCGATGGCTGCACGTGCTCCTAAATATGAACCGCCAATACCGCAAACAAGCAAAATATCGTAGTTTTTACGCACAATTTCAGCATATTTTTGAATTTCATCAAGTTCTTCTTCCTTGATATTTGTTGGGTAGTTTAACCAGCCTAGATAGTCATTACCTGGGCCTGTTTTTCCTTCAATCATTTTATTGATTTCTGCTACTTGATTTTTGTATTTAGCATAATCAATTTTTCTTCCTAAATTTTCATCAACAACTTTAATCATTTGCGTTTTCCTTCTCTTTCTTAATCCATTCGTCTAATTTCTCTTTTAGAGCAGAGTAATCAATAAACTCTGGATCAATTTTAACTTTCTTAACTCCGCTTTTATGGTATTCATTTTTTTCTTCTTCGCTAATCTTTGACATAGATAACTTTAAAAAACCATCCGGTTCAATGCCAATAACTTTTACTTGGTAAGTTTTACCAATGCGAAGGTATTTATGAATATTTCGAATAAAGACATTTGCTACTTCGGAGATGTGTAAAAGTCCCTTTTTGCCATCATTAAAAATCATGATTGCACCAAAATCACGAATATTGATTATTGTGCCTTCAATAATTTCTCCGATTTGATACTCTTTCATTATTTTAATAGTCCTTCAAGATATTTTATATCTTCCTGTGTGGTAATTTTATGAAATTTTTTGTCACCTTTGACAAGTTTAACTGTATGACCTTGGCTTAAGATTAATGAACAATCATCGGTTGCTTTATTGTTTTCAGCCTTGTTGTGAGCTTCTTTTAGTAAACCGAATTTGAATGCTTGAGGTGTTTGAATTTGTGCTACCGATTGTCTAGAAGCAAAGCTTGCTATTTCTTCGTTATCGTTTTTAATTGCAATGGTGTCTGTTGCTTCAAGATAAGCAGTTGCGGCACCAAATTCGATGGCAGCTTTTGCAACTTGATTAATGATGAACGCATCAACTAATGGTCTAGCTGCATCATGGATAACAACAATGTTATTGTCTGCTAAATTAAGTGTTTCTAGAGCATGATCAACTGATTCTTGTCTTGTTTCTCCGCCTAACACTAATTTTGCATTTATGTTGTTATTATCAACAAATTTTTGAACATCTTTTTGATTGTCTTTATTAACAACAATCACAAGTTCAGAAATGTTTTTTTGCTTTGCAAATGTTTCAATGGAATAAGCAAAAACAGGTTTGCCATTAAGCAAGCATGATAACTTATTTTTAGGTCCACCAAAACGAACAGATGAACCAGCCATTAAAACAACGCCAGCTAGTTTTTCCATTCGATACCTAAGTTTTCTGCTAATTTCTTGGACTGAGCTTTAAGATTTGCTTCGGCTGCGACTGTTTGAATAATTGATTTAACAACTTTCTCTAAGTCAGAACCTTTTGAGTAATCTGCTTTAATACAGACATTTGTACGTTTTTCTGCAAGAAGTTTTTTAAGAGCAGATTCATCTTTGTCGCTATAAATAGCGATTGAGTGTCCGCCATTGTTTTGAACTAGTTGCATACATGGAATATCGGTCATTCCATCACCAAGATAAATCATATTGGTATAAGGAATTCTGATGTTTTCAACTTTTGTATTGATGGTGGTGTCATCTGTTAAATCAAATGAACCTTTTCTAATACGGTAGATGAATTGAGTTTTCATCGTGTAGTTGATTGCGAGTTTTGGCCAAACAGGTTCTTTTGTTTCTGGGTCAAAATAGAATTCGCATCCAAACATATAATCGAAGTGTTTTGCAATTGCACATCCCTCTAGAATTTCTTTTGTTCCAGATGAGATGATGTAATGTTCAACTTGAACTCCGAGTTCTTCACCATATGCATTAATACGATCAAACCACGTAGTAACTCCATTGAAAAATTCGATGTTTTTCCCCATATTATTGAGGGTTTCTTTTGTTAATTTGATGTTTTTCTCTTTGCAGAGTTTAACCATGGTGTACATGTAAGAAAGAATTCTTTCAACACCTGTTTCGGCTTGGAATCTTCCGGTTTCACCCCAGAACTGAGCTGGAGTCATACCTAAAGCAGGAATAAATCCATAGTCTTGCATATCACTTCTGGACAATGTTTTATCAAAGTCATACATGAGTGCAATAATTGGTTTTTCAGTTTTCTTCATATTGTTACCTCGTCAATAACATTATCAAATGTTAATTATAAAGTCAATTTTACCTAATTGGCATATTCTTATTTGCCAATTCCCATATGCACATTTGCAACAAAAAAGAGAGGCTATGCCTCTCTAAATTGTCATCTGGTGCAGTGAATGAGACTTGAACTCACAAGGGTTGCCCCATACGCCCCTCAAACGTACGCGTATACCAGTTTCGCCATCACTGCAGCGATAAATAATATACTATTAAACTTGTTTTCTAACAAGTAAAAAGTTAAAGATTAAATAACAATGCGGCAAATCCAAAGTAAATAAGTAAGCTGGAAACGTCGACAATGGTTGTTAGTAATGGTTGTGAAACAATTGCTGGGTCTTTCTTGATTGCGGCAGCACCCATTGGTAGTAATACCGCAACCATCTTTGAAAGGAAAATAGCAATACCTAATGTTCCTGCAACTAAACCTGAAGTTTTGAATGTTTCTGCAGCAAATTCAGCATTCCAACAATTTCCTAGCCAGATTGAAGTATCTGAGCCAACAATACCTGCATATTGTTCAAGCGTGAACCAAATAAAACCGAATGCCGCGATACAAAGCGCAATGATAGCAGCAGAGACAGCTTCTTTACGAATAATCTTAAAGAAGTCTCGTGGTGTAAATTCTTGCAAGGCAAGACCACGAATCATAAGAGCGATTGTTTGTCCACCTGCATTTCCGCCTGTATCCATGATTACAGGAATAAAGGCAGCAAGAAGAACCATTTGATTTAATTTTGTTTCAAATGTTGACAAAACGAAAGATGAAAAGGTTCCTAAAATTAATAAGACAACAATCCAAGGGACACACTTTTTTACCATCTGGAATGAAGATGTCTCTAAATATGAATCTTCAAGTGGTGTAACCATCTGCAACTTGGAAATATCTTCTGTTTGTTCTTCTTCGATAACGTCCATGACGTCGTCGACAGTAACGATACCAACAAGACGCCCGTCATTGTTTAAAACAGCAACGGCGTTCAAGTCGTAACGTTTAACGATGTTAGCAACTTCTTCTTGGTCATCATTAACATTAACTGTTTGGAAGTCTTTGTTCATGATGTCCGAAAGTTTTGCATCACCATCTGCGAAGATTAAGTCATCTAAGTCGACAGTGCCAACTAAGGTACGTTTTCTATCCATAACGAAGACGGTGTAAATAGTTTCCTTATTTTTACCTGTCTTACGAATTTCTTTGATTGCATCATCACAAGTCATATCATCGAGTAATGCGACAAACTCGGTGGTCATAATTGACCCAGCAGTTGCATCCGCATAGTTCAAAAGACGATTAATATTGGCTCGTTTCTCTTTTGGAACGTTTCTTAAAACTCTGGTAACGATATTAGCAGGAAGTTCTTCGAGGTCATCGACAATATCATCGGTAAACTGAGATTCCAGAATCTCTGCCAATTGATCATCTGATAAATATGCAATGATTTCTTCCTTAATCTCTGGTGGAAGATCAGTAAAGAATTCTGCTGTAAATTCAGACTTAACAGTTTTCAAAATAAAGACAATCTTTTTAACATCTTTAAATTCAGCACAAGCTTCTGCTAAGTCAATTTCAGGGACAACCTCAAAAAGATGTCGAAGTTCTTTGACATTTTTGGTGTCTATTAACTGTTCAATAGTTTCAGTTAATTGCTCGATTTTTTCACTTAATTCAAGCTCTTCTTCCATCTTTTATTTACTCCCTTCTCTCGTAAGTTTACATTCTTTAATAAAAGAAATAAAGCAAAAAGAGTTAAATAGTGATACAATACATATCGCAAAGGATATATTTATATATGAAGAAGATATTAGTAGAAACAAGTGCCCGTCATATCCACGTCACTCAAGATGTTTTAGAAATTTTATGTGGTAAGGGCGCAACATTAGAATGCAAAGCGATGCTTTCACAACCAGGACAATTCTGTTCCACAACAAAATTAAGTATTGTTGGTCCAAAGAAATCAATTGATGGTGTTTCAATTCTTGGTCCATGTAGAAAAATGAATCAAGTTGAAGTTTCTGCAACTGATGCAAGAACACTTGGTGTTGCAGCACCTGTCAGAGAATCTGGCGATATCGCCGGTACTCCAGGAATCAAACTCGTTGGTCCAGCTGGTGAAGTTGAGCTTCAAGAAGGCGTTATTGTTGCAAAACGTCACATTCACATGACTCCAGCAGATGCTAAAGAATTTGGTGTAGAAAATGGTCAAATCGTTAAAGTCGCAACTGGCGGTGAAGGACGTAAAGTTATCTTTGACGATGTAGTCATTAGAGTACGTGAAGATTTCGCTCTTGCAATGCACATTGATACAGATGAAAGTAATGCTGGAATGTGTGGCATGAAGTGCGAAGGTGAAATCATCAAATAAAACACAAAAAACCATAAAATCCTTGGGAATTCCCGGGGATTTTTATTATTTTTGCAAGAAAATTCCAAATAATCTAATCAATTCAAATATATCTTTTATTGATATATAACGCACAAAAGGGTATTATTATTCTTGCTCTTATCAAGAACCACGTAATAAGGAATGGAAAAACGTGGTAGCAACTCTCCGCTATGAGTAAGTGCTCTTCCTGAGCAGAGGCCCACCCTCTGAACGATAAGATGGAAACCACATGACAAACGAGTGGCTTTCCTTAGGTGGGAAGCCACTTTTAATTTATAAAGGAAAACGCGTATGGAAAGAAAAAATTTATTTACTTCAGAATCTGTATCAGAAGGACATCCTGATAAGGTTTGTGATCAAATTGCTGATGCTATTTTAGATGAATGTTTAAAACAAGATCCAAATTCAAGAGTTGCCTGCGAAGTATTTGTTACAACTAATTACGGTTTAATCGGTGGTGAAATTACATCGAAAGCAAATGTTAATTATGAAAAAGTCGCCCGTGATGTGATTCGTGAAATTGGATACGACAGTGAAGAATTGGGATTCAATGCAGACACTTGCAAAATTGATGTAAAAATTAAAAAACAGTCACCAGATATTGCTATGGGCGTTGACGCAAATAAACCTGAAGAAATTGGCGCAGGTGATCAAGGCATTATGTTCGGGTATGCAACAGACGAAAATGAAGGTTATATGCCTCTTCCAATTGTTATTGCACACAAGCTTGTGAGAGTAGCAACTTTGATGAGAAAAAACGATGAATTTGTTGGTGCAAGACCTGACATGAAATCACAAGTTACAATCGATTATTCCAATTTAAAAAAACCACGTGTTACTACAGTCTTAATGTCCATTCAACATAATCCAGATATTGATATTGACAAATTTATTAAATTTGTAAAAAACAATATCATTCATCCAGTTGTCGAATCATTTGGACTAAATTCTGACTTTGAAATTTTAATTAATCCAACGGGAAAATTTGTCATAGGAGGACCTGCTGGTGATACCGGTGTTACTGGTAGAAAAATTATTGTAGATACGTATGGTGGAGCAGGTCATCATGGTGGTGGTGCATTCTCTGGAAAAGACCCAACAAAAGTGGACCGTTCAGCTTCCTACATGGCTCGTTATATTGCTAAAAATTTAGTCGCAGCAGGCGCTATGGATAAATGTGAAATTCAACTTGGTTATGCTATTGGAAGAAACGAACCAGTTTCAGTTCATGTCGACACATTTGGAACTAGCAAATTAAGCGATGATAGAATTGTTGAAATCATTTGCCAAGTCTTTGACTTAAGACCAGGAATGATAATTAAAAATTTCTCATTAACTAAACCGACATTTGAATATCATAAATTATCAAATTATGGTCATTTAGGTCGTCCAGATCTTAATTTACCTTGGGAAAAGCTCGACAAAGTCGAAGATATTAAGAAATTAATTAAGTAAGAGAGAACGTTGTTCTCTCTTTCTTTTACTGATTTCACTTTAATTATTTTATATAATTTGCGATAATATAATTGAAATTAGCTTCATATCACTAATTTGGAAAGGAGACTTTTATGAAGAACCAAATTATTGGTAAGAACATCACAGTAACCGATGCCATCAGGAACCAGGTAGAAAAGAAACTTGGTAGACTTGAGAAGTATTTCGTTATAAACGAAGATGTTTCTTGCCGCGTTGTTGTCAGATCCTATCACGTTGGGGCAAAGGTTGAAATTACCATTTTCACCCAATATATGGATTTAAGAGCTGAGGTTTATGACAATGACCTCTATGCAGCCGTTGACCTTGCAATTGATAAACTTGAAGGCCAAATGAGAAAATTAAAAACTCGTATGGACCGTTCAAACGGCAAAATGTCATTAGGAAAGGCTTTAGCCTTAGACTACCTCGAAGAAGTTGAAGAAGTTTCTGATGAGGAAGACGAAATTGTCCGTATTAAAACAAAATATCTTGAACCAATGACAGTCGAAGAGGCTGTCGCAAGAATGGAAGCAATTGATCACCCATTCTTCCTTTATCTTGATGAAGAAGATGATAAAATCTCTGTCGTCTATAAACGTGAAGATGGTGGTTATGGTATCTTCCAAGCGGAGAACGAACTCAAGTAAGAAATATAAAAATCTTAAAGAGGGGATAAAAATCCTCTCTTTTCTTTTTCTTGTAAATAATGGACATTTATCATAAGATAATGTCGTGCGACTTTAGTGTCGCTACAAGGACTCATATAGATTAAAGAAAGGATATAATTATGAATAATTATACAGCCGCAATTGGTAGTTTCATTAGATTCGATGTTGTTGTTTTTAACACTCTTGAATATGCAATGAAAAAAGATAATTACGATGTCAACGCTTATAGAGCACGTAAAGAAATTATCAAGACTGAAATTACCCAAAATACCCCACTTAAAAATTGTTGTGAACACTCTGGCGAAGCCGGAACAAAGTTAATTGAAAAGATTAATGAACTCTTAGACTTAGTTTATTCTGAAAATTCAACAATTGTCAGAATTACTCAAGATGGTAATGAAATTAGAGTTGATTATTCTCAAGCAATTGCAATCTTTGAAGCAGTTATGCCAATTCACGAAGAAATTCGTAAGATTATCGCATCACACATGGTTGCCGCTAATAACGAGAAGAAGATGGATGAAGAAATGATTCCAGATGTTCTTAATAAAGAAGAATACTTCTATCGTGGACTTGTTAACATGTTAATGTTAGAAGAACTTGATCATCAATTCGCAGAATATAACAAAGCAAGACAAGAAGCAAAAGGCGGAATTACAGCCCAATCTAACTTCATTCAACAATATATCAATCGTTTAGTTGGTTTATTCCGTTTATCTAGAGACAATGCCTCTGCAAGAAATACTGAATATTATGAAATGATTGACCCATTATTCGCACTAATTGAAATGACTGGTGGTCGTAGAGATCTTCCAGCAGGCAAAAACTTCGGTGATATGTTCATTTCTGTTAAGAAAGTCGTAAGAGAAAAGACTGCTAAATGGGAAGGTGAATGGAATCAAGTTTATGGCCCATTTATGAAACACTTTGCAGAACAAATTGCTAAAATGCAGGGCGCAGTACCTGAACAACCAAAAGATGAAGGAGCAGATGCCTAATGAAAAAAGTTACGACTAAAGAATTTATTTGGTATTTAGGCTGTGGCTTAATCATCTTCCTTGGACTTGTCTGTGTTGTCTTCGGAATTATTGGTTACCATATGTCATCAGCGTCTGGCACAAACTTCATTGAAACATTTGAAGCAAAAATTAAGTTTGAACTTAGATATTTAGGTTTAATTCTTATCGCTGCTGGTGTTGTCTTATCTATCGGAGTCTTACTCTTCAATGCTAAAAAAGCAGACAGAGAAGTCGAAAAGAAGATTCGTAGAGAGCAAAGAATTGCAGCCCAAAATAGTAAAACTATTGAAGTTAAAAATGCTGTTGAAGTTATTGAAGTTCCTGCAGAAGAAACAAAACCAGAACCAGCAAAAGCTGAATAAAATAACAATTAAAGGTGCGTCGAAAGGCGCACTTTTTATTTGTTTTTGAACTATTGGGCAATGTGCAAATTTTGCACTTTTCCTTTACTTTTATATTAAAAGATATACTATGTATACGTAAGTGAGGTGCAAGTATGACACTAAAAGAAACTCGCAAAAATTGCAAATTAACTCAAGAAGAAGCCGCTAAGATTGTTGGCACTTCTTTAAGAACATATGTTACTTATGAAAAGGATGAATCTAAAGCTGATCATCTTAAACTTTCAAGAATGATTGAGATTTTGAATGAACACGCCGCTAAAGATACTTCCATCTTAAAAGATAAGGTTTTGCTAATCACTGGTGGAACTGGTTCATTTGGTCACGCAGTTGTAGATAGATTCTTAAATACTGATATTAAAGAAATCAGAATTTTATCACGTGATGAGAAAAAACAAGACGATATGAGAAAAGCTTATAACAATGAAAAGCTTAAATTTTATATTGGTGATGTTAGAAATCTTCCAAGTATTGTTGATGCATTCAAAGGCGTTGATTATGTTTTCTCTGCCGCAGCATTAAAACAAGTTCCTTCATGTGAATTCTATCCAATGGAAGCTGTTAGAACTAATGTTATTGGTTCAGACAATGTAATTACTGCATGTGTTCAAAACCATGTTAAAAAAGCTATTTTCTTATCGACTGATAAGGCAGCATATCCAATTAATGCAATGGGTATTTCTAAAGCCTTAATGGAAAAGAATGTTATTGCCCGTTCTAGACAACTTTTAAAGGATGACACAGTTCTTTGTTTAACTCGTTATGGAAACGTTATGGCATCACGCGGTTCTGTTATTCCTCTATTTTTACAACAAATTCATGAAGGAAAACCTATTACAATCACAAATCCTGAAATGACAAGATTTATGATGACACTTGATGATGCTGTTGATTTAGTACTTTATGCATTTGAACATGGCGAACAAGGAGACTTGTTCGTTCAAAAAGCTCCTGCTGCAACAATTGACACTCTTGCAAAGGCAGTCATTAATTTAACTGGATCAAAAACTGGTATTTCATATATTGGAACTAGACATGGTGAAAAGCTCTTTGAAACATTAGTTACTCAAGAAGAAATGCTCCGTGCAGAAGATATGGGCAATTTCTTTAGAGTTGCTGCAGACAATAGAAATCTTAACTACGACAAATACTTTACCAAAGGTAATAAACAATTAAATATTGGTGAATCCTATACTTCTCATAACACCGGTAGACTTGATGTCTCAGGTATGGAAAAATTACTTAAGAAGTTAGAATTATTTGGTGGACCAGTTAGACAACACGAATAGGCAAATGAAAGTATTAATTACAGGTTCAAACGGATTTATTGGTAAACATATGGTTAAGGCTTTAAACAAAGCCGGCCATGAAGTTTTGCCATACGATTTAGATAAAACAGAAGAAGACTTAAAGGCATACATTAAAGAAGCCGATTTTGTCATTCATCTAGCAGGAATTAATAGACCATTAACAGTTGAAGAGTTTTATGACGGAAATACGAATTTCACGAAAAAACTAGTGGATTTCCTTAAAATTTCCGGGAAAAACATACCAATTATTATGTCTAGTTCTATTCAAGCAGAGCTAGATAATGACTATGGAAAGTCAAAGAAAATGGGCGAAGATTATTTGTTTGCTTCTGATCTTCCAGTCTATGTTTTTAGACTTGCAAATGTATTCGGAAAATGGTGTAGACCAAATTACAATTCTGCGGCTGCGACATTCATGTATAATATCGCTCACGATCTTCCAATTGAAATAAGAGATCCTGAATATATTGTTCATTATAATTATGTTGAAGATATTGTTAATACATTCATAGAATGTATAAATTGTAGAATTAAACCATCTAAACAAACAATTATGGTCGGTCCGGTTCATGACTGCAAACTGGGCAAACTGGCATCTTTGTTGAAAGGATTTAAAGAGGCTGTTGAAAGTGAAGAACATCTTCCAACAATTCACTCTCCATTTGAATATAAATTATTTGTTTCGTTCTTAGATTATTTAAAAGATGATTCGTATTCTTATAACTTTGCAGAAGATCAGAGAGGTTCGTTTGAAGAGATATACAAAAATGCAAAATATGGGCAAATTTCCGTAAATAAAGCCTATCCAGGCATTTTAAAAGGCGGTCATTATCACACATATAAAAATGAGATATTTATGACTATTGAAGGTGATTGTGTGACTAGACTTAGAAAAATTGGAACAAATAAGATTGAAGAATATCCGCAAAAAGGAAGTGAGTCAGTTAAGGTTAGAATTACTCCATATTATACTCACGATATAAGAAATGTTGGATTAGTCAATTCTTCAACCTTAATGTGGATATCTGAACCATATAGTGACAAGACACCTGACACATTTAGGGAAGACGTTGATATCAAATAAGGCGTCATTGTGACGTCTTTTTTAATACTAATTTTTAGATATTTCTTGATATCTACATATTTTTGTCGTATTATTTAGGCATGGAAAAGCTACTCGAAATTAGAAAAAGAATAGGTTTAACACAATCAGAAGCCGCCAAAAAGCTTGGTGTTTCTTTAAGAACATATCAAAGATATGAAAATGGTGGAGAGGGAAACGAAAAGCTTTGTAATAAACTTCAAGAAAATGAATGTGTCAAATATGTGACAAATGAGTTTAAAGGTTTTAAAAATGACGGCAGAATTAAGTTATTGATCATTGTCGGTACTCGTCCAGAAATCATTAGACTTGCAGCAGTTATTAATAAATCCAGAGAATATTTTGATACAGTTCTTTGTCATACTGGGCAAAACTATGATTACAACCTCAATGGAATCTTTTTTAAAGATTTAGGAATAGAAAATCCAGATGTCTATTTAAATGCTGTTGGTAAAGACTTAGGTCAAACAATGGGTAACATCATTGCAAAATCATATGAACTAATGGTGGAGATCAAACCAGATGCAGTCCTAGTTCTCGGTGATACAAATTCCTGTCTATCTGTTATCGGTGCAAAGCGACTTCATATTCCAATCTTCCACATGGAAGCAGGTAATAGATGTAAAGATGAATGTCTTCCAGAAGAAACTAATAGAAGAATAGTAGATATCATTTCTGATGTAAATCTAGCATATAGCGAGCATGCACGTAGATATCTTGCAGACTGTGGTCTTCCTAAGGAAAGAACATATGTAACTGGATCACCAATGGCAGAAGTATTAACGGCAAATCTAAAAAATATCGAAAATAGCGACATTCTTCAAAGATTACAACTCGAAAAAGGCAAGTACATACTTCTTTCTGCACATAGAGAAGAAAATATTGATACAGATAAAAACTTCCATTCGTTATTTAACGCAATCAATAAAATGGCTGCAAAATACGATATGCCAGTTCTCTATTCATGCCACCCAAGAAGTAGAAAGAAATTAATTGCTTCAGGTTTCAAACTTGATCCTAGAGTAGTAATGCATGAACCTTTAGGTTTCCATGATTATAACAATCTTCAAATGAATTCATTCTGTGTCGTTTCAGATTCTGGAACTCTTCCAGAAGAATCAAGCTTCTATGCATCAATTAAAAAGCCAATTGCAGCAGTATGTATTCGTACTTCTACAGAAAGACCAGAAGCATTAGATGAAGCATGCTTCGTCCTCGCTGGAATTGATGAGAAGAATTTACTTCAAGCAGTTGAAGTTGCAATTAAAAATAAACAAGGTTGTAAACCTGTCGCAAATTATGTCGATACAAATGTATCTGACAAAGTTGTGAAGCTCATCCAATCATATGTTGGCGTAGTCAACAAAATGGTATGGAGGAAAGATATATAAACAAAGAATCCCCCTTCTTTGTGAGTCACCTTAACGGGTGACTTTTTTTATCATTTCATTTGATAATTGAGATGCGGATGTTATTATATCTCGTTAGTTAGCGACAACTAACTATTTAAAGGACAATAGATTATGAAAGATTATATATACGCAATTATCGGGATTTCCTTAATATTTTTATGCACAACACTTGGTTCTTTATTTGTGTATTTTTTTAAAAACAAGAAAATCTCCAACACTTTAAATAGAATTTTTATTGGATTTGCTGCAGGCGTTATGTTTTCTGCTTCTTTCTTCTCACTTATTAAACCAGCGTTAGAAACAGAAACTAGTTATATGCCTGTTTGGGCAATTGTAGGAATATCTGTAGTTTTGGGCGCAGGATTCTTGTGGCTCATTGATAAACTTGTTCCACATTTTCACGTATCTGAAAACAAAGATGAAGGTTTACAAACGAGAGGCTTATCTAAAACAAGCAAAATGTTTCTTGCTGTAACAATCCATAATGTACCAGAAGGATTATCTGTTGGTATAGCTTTTGGCGTTGCCTTAGCTAATCCGGGAAATCATGCATTATTAATTGGTGCTTTACTACTTGCAATTGGAATTGGTATTCAAAATATTCCAGAAGGAGCGGTGGTAGCTTTACCAATTACTGCTGAGACAGGATCATCTACTAAAGGATTCTTGTTTGGTATGTTTTCGGGAGCAGTTGAACCAATTGCAGCTGTTTTAGGTTTGTTTTTAGCAATGCAAATACAAGCAATTATGCCTTGGGCACTTGCCTTTGCTGCTGGTTGTATGATTTATGTTGTTGGAGAAGAAATGATCCCAGAAATGAAAGGAGAAGGACATGATCACTTTGGTGTCTGGTCCTTCATCCTTGGTTTTGTAATTATGATGATATTAGATTGTATTCAATTTTAAGCAAAGCTTATCGTTTCTTTTGAATACGACCTTTATTGCTTCCTTTTGAATTATGAACTAAGACAGTACCGTCTTGGTTTTTGGCCATCTTTTTAGAATAATCGAGAGCCTCTTTTTGAGTTGCGAAAAGCTTAATAGCCTTTTGACCGCCGGCGAATTTAACTTCCCATTTGCCATCACTACGTTTTACTAAATGATATGTGCGGTAATTAACTTCTTCCTTCTTAGCTGGAGCTTTCTTAGCAGGAGCCTTCTTTGCTGGTGCCGCTTTCTTAGCTGGAGCTTTCTTTGCCTCTACCTTTTTCGCAGGTTTCTTAGCAGGTGCTTTCTTTGCTGGTTTTTCATTCTTCTTCATAACTTGGTCCTCTTTAATATTATAGACACTAATGTTGATATTATAATATCAAAAAATTTTATTCAAGTAATGAAAAAATAAAAAACATGTCCGAAGACATGTTTTATTTTGTCTGTCCCCAATTGTCCGTACACACAAGGGTTTGAAATACCAATTGTCAGGACACGCATATCGGCAAAATAATATTTGCTTTTTCCTGTCAAGTTTTGCTTTATAAATTGCCGATAGATGATATAATAATGCCATGAAGTATTTAACAAGTACAGAGGTTAGTAAGATATGGGGAGTTTCTGAAAGAAGCGTGCGAAACTATTGTGCTTCCGGAAGAGTTGTTGGGGCATATTTAAAAGGGAAAACGTGGATGATTCCTGAAAATGCAACAAAACCAAAAAGGCAGAATAGACATTCAAACAAAATGCCAACATTACTAGATGTTCTCTTTAGAGAAAAAGAACATTCAGTGAAAGGCGGAATATATCACAAACTCCAAATTGAGTTGACTTATAATTCAAACCATATTGAGGGTAGCAAACTAACCCATGATGAAACTAGATATATTTATGAAACTAAGACAATTGGTTTAGAAAATAAAATCGTTAAAATCGATGATATTATCGAGACCGTTAACCATTTTAGATGCGTAGATTTATCTATCGAATCGGCAAAAAGGAGATTGTCTGAATCGTTTATTAAACAATTACATTTTGTTTTGAAAACCGGAACGAGCGACTCAAGAGAAGCGTGGATTAAAGTTGGCGATTATAAGCTGTTAGCGAATGAAGTTGGAGATAGCCCAACAACAGATCCAAACCAAGTAAAGGAAGAAATGAAGAAACTAATTTATAACTATAATCAAAAAGAAAAACATTCATTCGAGGAAATAGTAGAGTTCCATGTCAAATTTGAACGAATCCACCCTTTCCAAGATGGTAATGGTAGAGTTGGTCGCTTAATTGCATTTAAAGAATGCCTTAAAAACGATATTGTTCCATTTATCATCTTGGATAGTAAAAAAGAATTCTATTACCGCGGTCTTAAAAATTGGAATCAAGAACGCGGTTGGCTTATCGATACTTGCTTGGATGGCCAAGACACCGTTAAAACATATTTAGATTACTTCGGTATTCAATATAAATAAAAACCCCCTCGGATTATTCCTTGGGGATATATTTTCTTCGTGTCTCCAATTGTCGATGAATGAATACATTTCAAAGTCCAATTGTCGATTAATGAATTTACGTAAGCTCTCGTTAACAACAGTATTGATACAATGCCAGTACTGTTTTTATTTATTTGTGATATAATCACCATAGGGAATGATGTCTCCCTTCTAGAAATAGAAAACCGCAAGAATAAAGCTGATGACGTCTATGACTTTTT
>JAFXWB010000032.1 GCA_017534425.1 Bacilli bacterium | reverse complement strand
TTTATTAATTTCACTAATTGTTTTGTTTAAATCAGAACCTTGAGAACCAAAAAGATATCTAAAGAAATCAGAAACTGCTGTTCTTAAATCATTTCTGATATCTGGTTCAGCAAAGCAATACGTATCAAGTCTTAATTCTTTTCCGGTGCCAAAGGCAACATTATCAATCTTACCATCATATGATGATAACCAATCACCAGTAGTAGCAAGTTCTTTTAAAACAGGTTGAATATAACCTTCTTTTCCAGCGACGTTTTGACCATCTTTAGAAATGATATATTTAATGAAATCCCAACATAAATCCGCAGTTTTTGCTTTTTCTCCGGATTTTAATGTTTGAACTTCATTGGCTTTATCAACAAAGATTGCGTATCCACCACAACCAGCACCAACATATTCACATGGAATATTTACTGCGCCTAATTCGTAGTTAACTTTTTTGAAGGCTTCGTAGTAGCTACCAACTTCTGGATAAGAAACGAAAACCATGAAAATATTACGATTTGCAAAGTTATCATTTCCTTCGTCTGTATCAAGCATATATTTGTTAGCAGATTTGTCAAAACCAGATTGGATTGTTGAATATGCTGCTTTATTAGCTGCGCTATCTAAATTACATGAAACTTCTCCACGAGAATCGATGGTAAAGAGTCCATCTCCACCAAGTTCTTTCATAATGGTTGTGTAGATTGGTTCCCAGTGAGCATTCATTTCGCAGGCTCTGTAACCAAGGTCACCACCACTGTTAAGTGTTTCGCAAACTTTGCTAATGCCTTGAAGTGCTAAAACAAATGTTGACCAATTCCATGGAGTTGATTCGGTACCACCAGCTAATCTAATAAGTAACTTTTTAATTGAATCATTTCCCCAGTTAGCTTTTTCTTCATCGGTTGCTAAATGGTTTTTCATTAATGTGACATTACAAAGAATAGCAGGCATGTTGTATTCACGTGGTGCAAAGTAAACGCCATATTGTGAATCGTTACTTTTTTCACATTCATAACTACCGGTATAACTTGTTGTTGGTCTAAATTCACCATAGAACGAAGTTGTATCTAACATTGAGGAATAATATTTTGTGTAATCAGTTTCTGGATCTGATTCAAAATATGGACGAAGATCAACAAAGTTTTTCATCATTGCTAAGTTAGCAGTTGAATCATCTGTTGTATAACAAATATTTGTTAAGTAACTTCTATTCAAAGCATTCTTTAAAACGTAGCTTTCTGATGAACCTTCGTTACTTCCCCAACCAGATACATTTACGATTGTGTTTGGATGGTTTTTCTCGTATTCCGCTTTCCAAAGATTAAGCATGTTTTGTTCACTGACCAAGCTTCTTGCGGATATTGAGATTTCAAATTTTTCTTTTGCCTTTGATTTACATCCGGTTGCAAGTGATGTAACAGCAACTGCTGTAGCAGCAAAGAAGATGAGATTTACTTTTTTCATAGAGTCTCCTTTTTAAAAGTGTTTTGAATTGTATCTATAGTTAAGTCTACCAATAGGTGCACTATCACCATCTACATAGTAGTTCATAATATCGCTTGGGTCAGAAATAGAATCCGCTACTTTAAAATCAATACTGAATTGTTGGTCTTTACTTATTCCTAATACATCAAGTGGAACTGAAATAGAAAGTTTGTTCTTTTCTAAGAAGTAATCGTATGAACCAATCTCTTCAGTTTCGAAAGAATTAGCTGTTTTAAATGCGTGAATGTTTGCTTTTCCAAGTCCAGGAGTTAAGGCCTTTTTATTTAACAAGAATTGATAGCCGCACCAAGAAGGTCTATCTGAACCGACAAGTGAAAGAAGAACATTCATATTGTTTTCTTTTTCTTCTTCCATGACTATGTCATCTACGGTTTCAATTTGGATATATAAGTTATTTCCATCGTGACTTACTTTTGTTGATTTAATGTCATTTCTATTTGTGTTATTGATGTATTTTTCTACGTGATCTGCACGATCAAAATTACGAGCGAATACTTCTTCAGTAAAGTCAAGATACTCCCGAGCATTTGTCCAGTTTACGTTCTTGATATTATTTGTCGCGTACTCTCCAGCATATTGAATTTTAGAATCACTGAATTTGAATTCACGAGTATTACGCATATTTTGAAGATAGAAGTTATCACCATAACCACCACGAGTCATTTCAATATCACGAGAGAACTCTTCATCCGCAGTATCACAGAAAGTGACTTGGTTATAATACTGACCAAAAGCTTCTTTCATTGAATTTGAACCGCCATGGATTACTTCGACTGGATACTTATATGCAATCCATTCATTCCAGCCTGTAACAAAGACTTCATCTAATGGTTTTTCTGAGTTTAAAGCGTTCTTCCATTGCGACTCAAAATTTGTGCCTTTATATGCATTTTCTGCAACATTTTTGTTTAATTCGTAGTCCCAACCACGTCCACGATTGGCGTTATAATTTGTGTCTCCACCAGTATCAAAAGTATCAGGATGAGTTTCAGCATATTTTGCTCTTGCATTAGGACCATCTTTGGTGTGTGGGTTTGCTGAAATACCAAAACCACCAGCGACGTGTTGAGTAACTGAAACAGACATATAATTACCATCGCTGTTTTCATAAACTCTTTGTGGGTATTCCCAGTCCATCCATGACATATCATCATAGATAGTTGCACTCTTATCAAATGGCCATATTGTATTTTTAATCTTAAGATTAGCAGTGACAATTTGATTTAAACCAGAGTAATATGCGAAACGATCAATTGAAATGATTGGTTTATTTGTTTCCTCATCTCTTAGCCACAAGGAATCGTACTTTGGATCAGTATAGAAAGTGTTATAGAAGTCTAAAACACGACCTGGGTGATTAAGCCCTGCATCAGTGCCAGTTAAAAATGTAGTAACCTTTGGAACATTCCAACCTAAATTTTGGAATTTTAATAATGAATCTAAAACAACTCTAATGTTGTCAGCATAAATTGAAATATTAGTTAAATCGAGTGAAATGTAATCAATACCACTCATAGTTAAAAGTTCGATGTGACGAGCTATAACCCATGGGTCATCTGAACAATAATAACCATATAATGGTTCACTAAAATAATGGAACGTAAATAATGGAGAAGGAGTTATTGGATTACCATCACTATCGTATTCTTGTTTTATTTTGTAATTTGTTTCATTTAGTGGTCCGTCTGGATCAATCTTTTCTACTTCTGACCAAAGAGCTTTTTTGCCATCTTCTGTTTTTGAATATTTGGTAACATCATAGATACCAGAATCAGTGTGTTCGCCTAACCAGACGAAGTAGAACATGCCAACTTTTTTATCACTGCTGGTTACATCACCTTCGCCAAATGAACGGCCATAGATATCACTAGAAACAATGGAGTTAATTGTAGCGTTATACAAGTTTTTATCGCTCAACAATACTCCATAGTCTTTAATTTGATTTTTGACAGTTTTCTTACAACCTGCACAAAGTACAGTGAAAACTCCAACAACACTTAGTGGTATTACTTTTTTGATGATATTTTTGCGGTATACTTCTAATTTCATTTCTGGTTATATTTTAAAAAATATTATATTTCATAACAATCTTAATTCACTTTTGAAAAATATCAAAAAGTGAAAAAGTCGTTTTACATTTTTTGTTCTCCTGAAGCTGGTTTTTCCTCGTTATTTGATTCTTCTTTCTTCTCTGTTTTTTGGTGGATTCCTTTGTTCACTAATTCTGGAAAACGCACTGAATTTATGTGTTTATCAAAGATTCTTAATTCATTTAGTTGGGTGCCAAGTAAAATCATTGGCATAATAAACAAAAGAATAATTATAAAAACAAAGTTTTTAGTGAGTATCGCTATTATATTTGCGAACTGGAACAAATCATATATTTTAAAAGCACAAATTAAGATAATACAAAGCATCGTGCTTGGAAGATGTTTTAGATAGAAGAAACATGCTAATTTAAAGTTAACCCAATACTTGTTTGTATATATAAAATTAACAAAAATAGCGTGCATTAATATTGGGAAAAAGACGGCAATATTAAATCCGAATGGTATCGCAATAATTAAACCGTTGTTTAAGAAATAATAAATTAAGTTGAATATCAAATTAAGAATCGCAATAAGCAAAAATGAAATAAATGTTGGTTTGATATTATCTTTTAAACTTGTCTTAAAATCGTTAGCAAAGAAAACTGGCTCTAGCCAAGCATATTCTCGAAAGATTTTTCCTAAACCAGCGGCAGGAATAGCTAACAACAAAACCCCAAAAACTTCGACAATACATAATATAATCAAAATAATGTTGTTAGATTCGCCAGATTCATGAGCGATAATAAAACTATAATCTTTAAAGAAATTTATTATAAATAAAGGAAGAGCAAAAAGAAGAATAATAAGTCCAATTTTTATAAGCTCAAAATAATGTAATTTCAAAACATCAGAGAAAACTTCTCTACGATTGCTTGGTAGATCGTTTTCACTAAATTGTTTAGTTGAATATAAATACTTTTTACTCATAACTCTCTAATAGGTATTTTGTGAAAAGAAGGGCTGTATCTACTTTTGAACTAGAACTTAAACCACCAATGTGAAGTGAATTAACGCGATAAAATATATAAAATTTTTCGTCTTCATATTTCTTATTATTAAACTCTAGTAGCTCGTTATCTTTTTCGTTTAAATCATGCAAGAGTATCCCGTGATTTGATGAGTCGGAGGCATAGGTAAAGTAAGAACTAACAACCTCTTCATTTAAAAGGGCAAATTGATTATTTAATAAATCGTCAAATAAATACGACTCCGGAAGAATAAACATATCTGCTTTGTTAAGACCTTTGTTAACCATAAAATAACCAAGATCCGCAGATTTAGGATTTACCATTGTAATGTTAATTTCCCTAAGATATTCCGGGGATTTTTCTTTTAAATAGTCGTATAAAGGCTCACTTTTTTGAGTGTATGACGCGACAAATAAATTAATCGTTTCTTCGTTTCTTGGTCTATTAATAAAGTTACAATAATAAATTGTTCCGATTACTGTCCCGGCAATCAAAATGAGATAGACATACCAATAACGAAGTACATGCTTATTCATGTTTATTCTCCTTAATCGCGACAATAAAATTCATCGCTAGAGTTACGTCTATTTCTTCGCCTTCTTTAAACTCTAATGGATTAATTGTTTCGTAATAGCAATTTAGTGTTTTATTATCTTCATCAATTGCTTCAATTTCATATGCAAAAATATGTTTCTTTACTAAGTAAGGTTTTCTAATATCAACTATTTTTAATTTTCCTTCAAATCTTTCAACGGTTAATAAGCGATATAAGAATTTCTTTCTCTGCACTCCTGGAATGTATTTTTCTAGAAGCAAAAAAGCTGAAACAACTAATGAAGCTGAAACAAAAACTATATCAATTATTTTGATTACTAATACTGTTTTTACATTAATCAAAAAAGCACTTAAAAATAAAAAAGCCAATCCAAAAACTAAAAAGGAAATAGAAATAATGAGGAATTTTTTATTCTTCTTTTTTATTTCTTCGTAGGTACTAGTTGAATAATAATTATTTATCATTTGCGTCTATTAAACTTTTTACTTCCGGAATTTCACACGACAAAACTTCTTCTGGAGTCCCTGAAAAAACCATCGCTCCATCACTCATTACAAAAATTTTGTCGGCTATTGAAGTGGCTTCATTAATTGAATGAGTCACATAAATAACACTTGCATGATATTTTTGAATTGTCTTTATAAGCAATGCTCTTCCATTATCACGATTAGCCTGGTCTAAATTAGAAAAAGGCTCATCAAAGAAATAGAAATTAGCATTCTTAATTAATGCCCTAGCTATTGCAACTCTTTGAGCCTGACCTAAAGATATTTGTTTCGGTTTTCTACTTAAGCACTCTGAAATATTTAGATCTGCTGCAATTTCGTTTACTTTTTCAACAATAGTTTTCTTGTCCATACCTCTAATTTTTAGAGGATAAGCAATATTATCAAAAACTGTAACGTGTGGTTGTAAAACAATATCTTGTGAAACATATGCGAAATTTCTTTCGCCTGTCGAGTAATCGTAAATGTCCACTCCGTCAAGGGTAACATCTCCCTCAAATGGTATTAATCCTAAGAGGGCTTTTAATAATGTGGTTTTACCACATCCAGATGGACCAATTACAACATTGAATTCGCCATCTTTAAAAATAGCTGAACAATTCTTAATCGCATTTACTGTTCTTTTTTTATCTAACTGATATGTAACGGAAATATTGTTTACAACTATTTCTGACATCTATAAAACTTTCTTTTTCTTTAGTAACTGGAATAACATAAGTCCAATACCGGCTGCTAGTACTGTAGAACCACCTGCAACACCAACAATAAGAAGTGTTCTTCTATTATTGTTATTTGGATCTTTTTCTTCTTCAGTTGGAAGCTTTTCCCAATTAGCTTTTAAAGTAATGCTTTCGTTAATAGCTTTTCCAAATTCATATTTTTGGCCATTAAGGGTCCAATATAAGAATTTGAAACCTTCTCTAGTTGGATCTAGTGGCTTTTCTAAGATGGTTCCTTCTCCCATTGAGAGTGAATCGATTAAAGAACCACCATCTGTGTCAAATGTTATAACGCATTCTTTTAGCCAAATAGCGTGAACAGTGTAGTCATTTTCAATAACAGTATCGAGAGTAAGTTCTACTTCACCTGCATCGTCAAGTACCCACTTACTCAAGTAGAATCCTTGCTTTGTGCTAGTTGGTAATGAAGCAAGTTTAGTGCCATATAAAATTTCAATATTATTTACTGTTGTGCCACCAGCAGTATCAAATGTTAAAACACATATACGATCGACGTATTCTAGTAAAGCTATTTTGTTATCGTCCCATAAATATGTAGTCTCAGAAGTAATGATATCTTCACCAATCATCCAATGACCAGTTTTGCTTGTAACTTCAGGAATTCCCGGTAATTCTCCAATATTTTGGCCAAATTGAACATTCTTTGTAGCGTCTGGATATCCATCAAAAGTAAGTGTGTATGTTCTTGCTTCATAATGAGCTTTCAGTCTAAGAACAGATACATCAGTTGGGATAAATATAACATTATCATTAATAACAAGAGTTGTTGGTTCTACTATTACCCAAGAAGCATTATGTCCTTTTTTGGAAATAACTGGTTCTAAGTAATAGTTCTTTCCACACACAATAGTTGTTGAATATTCACTAATGATTTCATCATTCTCATCGTAGTAACTAATATTACACATTGGCATAAGCTCATATTTAGCCTTCAGTTTGATAGTTTCGCCTGTTAAAGGAATAACAATTTTTCCTTCGTCTATTACAAGCGATGAAGGTGAAACAACTTCCCAAGAAGCAAAATAATCAGTTTTTGGAACAGGAGTTTTTAATGTATAAGTTGCACCATAAACAGCTTGCTCAGTGTAATCAGAAATGATGATGTTGTTTTCGTCGTAATATTCAATTGTTGTTTTTGGTAATTCCCAATCGTAAAGAGTCCATTGTACATGTGTATTGTTTGGATCAATAAGCAAAGTATAATTGCATGCTAAAGAATAATAACCATAAGATGGACTTGTTTTATTTTTGCTATATAAAGCATAAGATGGGAATAATAGTCCTTCTTTTAAAATAATTTTTGCAACAGTGTTAGAAGAATTTAGACAAACACAAATATTGTTAGAACCAGCATAATTAAACATTAATTCTGTGGCATTTATTTGTGTGGCTACTTTTACATTTGAACTATTATATAGTTCGATATATGTAGATCCATTTGGCATTAAAGTATCAGGAGACCAGTGCTCATTTGCTTTACCAATAAAGTCAGTTGGTTCATTAAAGTTAAAAATATGGAATTCGTTTGGATTATTAAATGGGTTTTGCGTTTTGTAAGAGGCTAAAGTTAGACTCTTAATGATATTGTATGTCCCTATCCAATTAATAATTGCACCAGTTGTATGTGCAGCAGTTGAATCAATTTCTAAGTACATTTCATCAACGTTTGTTGAAATAAAGCCACCATAAACCGGGCTAGTAATGTTCCCTTGTTGTTTAGCATATGAAGGAAGGGCGAGCCCTGGATAAAGCTTCAAATATTTAGCATTCCCTAAATTTGTTAATCCGATGCTAAAACGAGGATATCTAGCCCATAAATCGATACTACAAATGGATTCAAAATCGTAACTAATAGCTTGCTTATTTTCATCAAAAAGCAGCACTTTTTCCTTAAAATTTGGTAATAATGATGGCCATTCGAAACTGTTGGCGAAGTGATAATTGCCTTGTCCGTCTATCTTCGGATAATCAACACCTAAACCAAATACTTCAAATGTTAACATTTCAAGGCTGCCATCAACATACGACATAACTTTTGTAATACTTGCATGTTGCGGATTATATTCTGCAAAATGCCATTCATAAAATTTTTGCTTACCTAAACCGTAATCAATGTCATTCGCGTATAATTCGTAATCCTTATCTAAAGTGTAATAACCATAGTTTGGACTTGAAGGTTCGTTATTTAATAATGCAAATGATGGAATTTTAAAACTACTCTTTAAAAGGGCGCCTTTACTTCCACCCATTCCAGCCATCCACATTGAAAAGTAACTGGCAAATGTGTGCTGATTAGCATAAACAGATATATAATCTGTAACTTCAACTGGTTTACCAGAAGAATTAATAAAAGAAATAGAATTAGCTAAATCAATCTCATAGCCCCTGCTTGTCAAGGTAGATTTATTAATTTCTTTTGGGGTTGGATTACCACTATTTGGGTAATCACTTCCAATAAGTTTTAGCATTAAAAATTCATTCGTATTTCCGAATTCATTGTAAACTTTTACTTCCTCAATTGAGACTGTTCCTAAATGAGTCAACCCATCAGCTTTGACAGATTGAGGAGCCTTTCTTAAACCGGAAAGAGATAAAAAAGAAACAAAAACAAAAGTAAATAATGCTCCTATAAACCTATTTATTCTTTTCATTAAAGTATCCCTTTTCATAATAAGTTTATTTTCTATATTTGGACATTTCAATTAATTGACCATTATTTAGACGGCTTTCTTCTGCCGCTAAAGCCATGTAGTGACTTTCAACTGAGGCATCAATAGATGTTTCAACGTTTTTATCATTTAACGCCATTACGTTATAGAGTTGTTTCAACATTTCGTGATCTCCGCCACCATGCCCATGCAAATCATCGGTTAAATCAGTGATTTTCCAGACTTTGGTTTCTCCATTGAATTTCTTCAAAGTGATTGTATTTAAACCTTCTCTTAAGTCAAGTTCGCCATCAGTACCAAAGAAACGAATATCTCTTCCGCCCTCTCTAACAAATGCTTCCATTTTTAAAGTTGCGGTAACACCATTTTCGAATGTCATAATTGTGGTTTGATTGTCTACGACATTGTTGTCACAAGCAAATACGCATTTTCCGTATCTTCCGTTTCTAATGGAATCATATAATGCTTCTTCAGTAACTGGATAAACATCAGTTATTAAAGTGAATGGGAAATCTTGTACTTCATGACAATTATGCCACATGTCAATATAAATACGTTTTGCACTATAAGTGCATGTTTCCATATATTTACAGTTTGTACATCTATCAGCACTGCCTTCAGGTTTATTTTCTTTCTTGAAATATCTTAAGTCACCCATTGAACTTATATATTTACAACGGGAATGAGCAAAATATTGAAGTAAGTCTAAATCGTGGCAACACTTCGCCATAATCATTGGAGCACAGTCTTCTCGTTTGTGCCAATTGCCTCTAACAAATGAGTGAGCTTCGTGCCAATAGACAACATTTTCAGTGTGATCAATTGATACTAATTGGCCGATTGCGCCACTATCGATAATTTCTTTACATTTCTTGATCCAAACAGTGTATCTAAGAACATGGCAAACCATAATTGTTTTGTTTGCTTTATGAGCGTGTTCTACTAAGGACTTTAATTCTTCTTCAGAGTCTGAAATCGGTTTTTCAACTAATAAGTTATAGCCTAAATCTAAACCTTTATTTGCCATACGAACATGGAGTCTATCCATGGTTGTAACAAATAAAACATCAGCTCGTTTTTCTTTGAAAAACTCATCCTCAGACAAATATCTTTGTTCAATTGGGACACTCATATAGTCACCCCATTTATTAAGACGATATTCATCAGGATCACAAATTGCGACTATTTTGAATTTCTCAGGATGCTCGACTAAATAAGTTCCATAAGCATAACCGCCTCTGGCACCCATTCCAATAATTGCGACAGTAAGAATTTTGTTTTGCATATTTATCACCTCTTAATCATCATGTGATGCATTATTTTCTAATTCTTTCTTTACTCTGTAATATGTTGATGGCGAAGAAAAACCACATTGATATAGAACCTCGAGTTGAGTTAGGCTCCTTGATTTATCTGAGAGTAATTCATTAGCCTTTTTAAGTCTTAGTGAGTTGATATAAGTTCTAACTCCGTTGTTAAGGCACTTCTTTAATACTTTTGAACAATACTCTGGAGAATATCCAAATTCATGAGCCATTGATTTCATTGTGATATCTTCCAAATAGTGAAGATGAATATATCTAAGCAATTCTTTTTCTAATATGTCTCCCTCATATTTATGACGAGGAATTGTTCTATATCTTTCAATAAGCAAAGCAAATAAAGAATTAACTTCTCCATGATTAAAAATCTGCGTTTTTTCCGGGCATTTTACCCATTTATTCATCAAATCAAATATTGGTTCGTTTACTTTTTTGTTTGTTAAAAAAGTATCAAAAGTTAATCCCTGATAAAGTTTTCGAAAGATACTTGTGTAATCTCGAGAAAGCACCAAAACGATAGCAAGGACGTCTGGCTCGAGCATTTTGTAGAAATGTGTTTCATAACTTTCCGCGAAAAAAATATCACCCTCAGATAAGACCATTGTTTTATTCTCTAAGTGGCACTCTACATTTCCTTTTTTAATAAATATAAATTCAATAGAATCATGAAAATGAGGAGAATCATCCAAAATCGGATCTTCTTTGAGATAGATCGTGGAAGTTAAGTCTGCACTCAAGTAATAATGAGGTTGTAACATAAACTAAGCCTTCACAAATGATTATATAAAATAAAACTGATTTTGAAACAAAATATTAGTTTTTGACACACAAAAATATAATTTCGCTTTGTGTATTTTAAAAGTTGTTAATAGTTCAATTTTTGATACAACTTTATCATCTTTAAAGTCAAAAACGCGAAATCAAATATTTAATAATTTCTTTTTTCTTCTAAAATTATAAATAGGTTAAATATGGACTATCATTTCTTGCCAATAGGTTCTTGCAAATTCGATGGCGTGATTCAACATGGGCTGTCTTTTATTCTAAATAAACAACTTCTCAATAAGTCCCTTTGGAAATCTTTTGTTAATGTCTTTAAGACAAAAGAAGACTCTGAAGATTTAAGATGGAGATGCGAATATTGGGGAAAGATGATGCGCGGCGCATGTCTTTGCTATCAATATTGTGGAGATAACCAACTATACAAAACTCTTGAAGATACGGTTAAAGATTTGTTATCAACTCAAGATGAATTTGGAAGAATCTCCACCTACACCATTGAAAGAGAGCTTCAATCATGGGATATGTGGGGAAGAAAATATGTCCTAACAGCTTTAGAACATTTTTATGAAATATGCAAAGACGAATCTCTCAAGCAAAAGATTCTAAAGGCAATGCAAGATCACGTTAATTACATAATTGATAAAGTTGGAAATAAAGAAGGACAAATCGATATTACAGAGACATCAAACTTTTGGTTAGGTGTTAATTCTGCATCAATTTTAGAATCAATTGTTGCCTTATATCGATTAACAAAAAATGAAAAATACCTAGGTTTTTCCAAGTATATTGTTAATTCTGGTGGCATTAAAGGCGGCAATTTAATCGATGAAGTTTCTACGCAAAAATTACTTCCTCACGAATTATCAGAGGCAAAAGCTTACGAAACAATGTCCTTTTTTGAGGGCGTTATGGAATATGCAATTGAAGTTAATGACCAAGCTTTGCTTAACACATCCATAAAATTCTTTGAGTCGGTTTATAATTCCGAAATATCAATAATAGGAAATGCTGGTTCGGAAGATGAAAATTTCTCAAACGCAATAAAAAATCAAACACACAAGCCAGAGAGATTTGGCCAAGAAACATGCGTTGCAGTCACTTGGATGAGAATATTACATAAACTTTATTTGTATACAAATAATTATAAGTATCATGAACGATTTATCACTACTGCTTTGAATGCTTATTACGGAAGCATAAATTTCAATAATCAAAGTAGTACCGATTACCCAAATAAAAAACTACCACCACTACCTTTCGATAGTTATTCTCCATTAGTGTATGGAAAAAGAGGAATTGCCACAGGTGGTCTTAACTTTATGAAAGATGGCACAATGTATGGATGTTGCGCTTGTATTGGCAGCGCAGGAATTGGTTTACTTGGTCTGGATTGTGTTTTAGAAAATGAAAAAACTATAGAAATTAACAGCTATTTTTCAGGAAAAGTAATAACAAATAGCGCAAAAATCAATATTGAAGGCGAGTATTTAAAAAACGGGAAAGTACACCTAAATATTGAATCTAGTAAAGAGGTAATCTTAAAAATTCCATCATGGAGTAATCCAACTATTCTCATGAATCAAAAACGCATAGAAGTAAGTGAAGATTCTATCAACATTGGTAAAGGGAAATTTGAGATTGATATTGATTTCCGTCCTGAAATAAAACGAGTAGACATTGAAGATAAAACTGCGTTTAAATATGGACCACTAGTTTTAGGGTTAGATGAAAAGGATAATCCAAATATTGATCTTAGCAATATTAATAGTTCACTTATTAGTGATTTTGACTTAATTGATAATAGTGATGCAAATATGGTTGTATTTAAGGCAAAATATAAGGACAACAAATTAATTTTTAAAGATTATGCTTCATGTGGTAAGTATTGGGATTTAGATAAATGCTATATGACTGCGTTTATGGAGAAATAAATAAAATGAACAATAAGGAATATTTCAAAAATGCTAAATACGGTATGATGATTCATTTTGGTTTATATTCTATTTTGGCAGGTGAATATAAAGGAAAAAGAATGGGAACCACCATTGGTGAATGGATTCAATCTTATTTCCGTATCCCAAATAAAGAATACGAACAATTGGCGAAAGTATTTAACCCTATTTGTTTCAACGCTGATGAATGGGTAGATCTTGCTTTAAAAGCCGGTATGAAATACATGGTAGTCACCACAAAGCATCATGAAGGCTTTGCCTTATTCCATAGTAAGGTTGATAAATTCAATGTTGTGGATGCTACACCATTTAAAAGAGACATTATCAAGGAACTAGCAGACGCTTGCCATCGTAAAGGTCTTAAATTTGGTATTTATTATTCTCAAGCTTTAGACTGGCACGAAGAAAACGCTGGGGGCTGGGATGCAAGTGAATTAAATGTTGATAATATGCACTGGGGAAACGATTGGGACTTTCCAGACAACAGTAAAAAAGACTACAAAGAAGTATTTGAAAGAAAAATAAAACCACAAGTAATCGAGTTATTAACTAATTATGGCGATATTTTCTCAATTTGGTTTGATACTCCTTGGACAATTTCAAAAGAACAATCAATAGAACTTTATAATTTAGTGAAGAAATACCAGCCAAATTGTTTAGTAAATTCCCGTATCGGATTATTTGAAGGAATTAAATTTGATTACACCTCATTTGGTGATAATGAAATTCCAGAAGAATATAAAAATGGTGAGTTATTATTCGAATCTGCATGCACATTAAATGACACTTGGGGTTATAAATCATATGATCAAAACTGGAAATCTCCAGAAGAAATACTTAAGAATAAAAAACATTTAAATGAAAGAAATATTAACTATTTGTTAAATGTTGGTCCTGATTATCTAGGCAGAATTCCTGGACCTTGTATTGATATTTTACTAAAAGTAAAAGAGTTGGAAGATAAATAATCCAACTCTTTTTATTTTATTTTAATCGCCACCATACTTAGAGGCGGAACAACAAATGAATTTCCTTCAATAGATTCGGTTTTTCCGTCAGGCGTTTTTGCGATTTCTATTTTCGAAACATTTTTAATTTTTACTTCCTCTACCATATCATCATAGTTAATGAAGAACTGGAATGTTTCATCGCCGTCAGTGTACGCCAAGCTTAAGATGGATCTAAAATTAAATTCACGAACTGGAGGCCAGATAAATGTCATGCGCTTTGTGTCGCATTCATATTCTAATGGTTTTACCATCTTTCCATAATGAAGGAATCTTTCAAAGTAACCTGTTCTCCATTTATTAGTATTCTTAATTAGTCTAAGTGGCATTTCATCATTTATTACTTCATCATTGCACCACGCGATATGAGTTTTCCCGTTTCCATCAATAATGAATGTATACAAATCTCCTGCAATGAAAGAATACGCCATACGATATGTGTAGCCATATCTTTCACCGCTTAGTAACCCACACGAAATTTGATTGCCCATAAAATTGTTCACATATTCGTGATAAATATATGCATACATTGGAATAGGTTCGCCTGTATGATAGTTAATTAAATAACGGTTATCTGAGAATAATAATTCACCAATATAAGGCTCACTTGCAGCACTCTCGCAACCCAAAATACACTGTTTTTTCTGAATATTTTTCAAAAGTTTAAGTGTTTCTTCTACTTGCCATTTACCTGGAGCTGGAACGTGTCCATGTTTATCGCTATAGCAGAAATAAGGGTTGCCACCATGATTTTGATCTAATACTTGAATATAATCAATTCCAGCATTCACCATCTTTTCTATTTCACTTTGAATCAATACTTTAGTCTTTTCGCAAGCAGGACACATATCATAGCTTTGACGAATGTCTTGCACTATAGTGGAACGCATTTCACCAATAGTGTTAGTGCACATAATATCAGCAAGATGTTCTTTTTCAAACTCTTCAGTTTTATCGTATTTTCTTCTATGAGAAACGTTTGTCCAACCAAAGCCAGAAGTATAAACACCTAAAAGATAACCTCTTTTATGTAATTCATCTCTATATTTATAAAAATTATTTACATCACCATAAGGTGGCCAAACATAAGGTGGGGCCCAAGGAGCGGTTCCTTCCCAGTGCATTAGTAAAGCTAATATTTTTGAATCGGTTTGTTTTCCATAGTAATCCATAACCGGTAAACCGTTCGTATATGGATACATGTTTCCTGGTTTCATCTCTTTATCAGAATCTTTAGTACCCACTAGTGGGTAAATAACAACAAGTGGTGAATCGTGATACCAATGTGGAATCTCGTTATATCTTTCTTTTATTGTTTTAAGGTTCTTCCCACTATTTTTGTAAAACCACTCACGATATAAATCACATCCATCAAAATAATCGCCTTCAAAAAATAACATTACAGAGTCAAAATTCATTTCGTAGCTTTGGCCATAATCAAGATTTGTAAAGACAGCCATTTCTGTTTTTAAGACATCCTCAAAATATCGGAAATCGATATGTTTTGGAGTGCACTCTTTATCTAGCATAGCTAAATAAAGACCTGTCTTATTATGAATGTAGGTCATGAATGGAGATGAAATCATGTTTGGATACATGAAATAAAGACCTTCGGAAGGATAATCAACATCATAATAACGAAAAACTGATGTTTCTCTTCTTTGCATTGAAGTCACCCTAAGTCCTTCATTATATGGAATATCAACCTCACCTTTACCGTTTTCGTCCATAAGTCTAGGACAAAGTCCTAAAGACATTAACTCAACTTGTTCTAAAAGAAAGTCAGTATGATTTATGACTTTAATTGACCAGCTTAATCCATTTGAAAGTTCTTTTATAGTTAAAATGACATCGGCTTCTTTATGTGAATAATAAGCTTTACCATCTTCATATTTTTCGAATTTGAATTCTTTAGCAGGCAAATAATAATGAGAATTATCTCTTTTTCTCATTCTTAAAAAGAAGAATGAAACATTCCCTTCCACCATTTCTTCATTTTTAAATTTTAAAGAACTAATTGTTTTGTTAGCAAAATCGATGCTAATCGAATTGTTCTTAAAAATATAATTTTTAATCATAAATAATGGGTTTATAAAATATTGTTAAACTCGTTTTTTATCTAATACGATTTGTTGTTTCGTTATCAAAGAAATATAAAGATTCTGGGTTAACGCCAACTTCAAGTTTATCTCCAGAAACGATTTTAAGTTGTTTACTAATTTTTACTAAAAGTCTTTGTCCAAATAAATCAGTATAGACAACTAGTTCGTGACCAAGTAGTTCTCTAAAGTCACAGACAACATTAAATAGTTGTGCATTCTTATTTAAATTAACATCTCCTTTAAGGAATATTTCTTCTGGTCTCATACCTAAAGTTAAATCATATGGTCCTTCCTTATGAGATTTAAGCAAAGCTTTTTGCTCTTTTGTTAAGTTAATTTCTTTTTCTTCATTGCCTAAAAGAACTAGTTTTTCTCCATTAAAATGGACTTTAAAGAAGTTCATTGGAGGATTGCCAATAAAACCAGAGACGAAGATGTTGTCTGGGTTAGCATATATATCTTCAGGTGCACCAATTTGTTGGATGTATCCATCTTTCATAACGACGATGCGGTCCGCCATTGTCATAGCTTCTGTTTGGTCGTGGGTAACATAAATTGTTGTTGCACCTACACGTTTATGAATCTTAATAATTTCACTTCTTGTTTGAACACGAAGTTTGGCATCAAGATTTGATAAAGGTTCATCCATTAAGAAAACCTTCGGTTTTCTAACGATTGCTCTACCTAATGCAACACGTTGACGTTGACCACCGGATAAAGCGGCAGGTTTTCTATAAAGGTATTGAGTTAAATCTAGAATTTGAGCAGCCTTTTGGATTTCTAAATCAATTTCAAAACTGGTTAACTTTCTTGGTTCAAATAATGGAGTTTCATTCCTTTGATAATATTCAAGTTCTTTTTGGGCTTTTTCTAACTGTTCTTGTTTTTGGGCTAAACCATCAGAAAAGATTTTTTTAATTTCTTCGCTTGTTTCTTTTTCAAGAGCTTCTTTAAAGCGAAGTATTTCTTTTTCTAATTGTTTAATTGCTTTATCTAATTCATTAATTTTGTATTCAAAAATACCAACTTTTTGGACAGATAATTTTTCAATTTGTTCTTCTTTTTTAAATATTTCATCATAAAGAGCGGCAATTTGATCCATTGTTTCTTTTGGCTCTTTATTCTTTTTAGCGAACTTATATAGCTTCTTAATTTGTTTTAAGGTTTCTTCGTTTTCTTTTCTAAGATTTATGGCTTCTTGATTTTCTTCATAGATAGGGCGAAGTGTTTTTCTAAGTCTTAAGGCAAATGCCATATTGTTATATACAGACATATGAGGATATAAAGCATAGTTTTGGAATACCATTGCAATATCTCTATCCTTTGGTTCAACGTTGTTGACCAAACGTCCATCAATATAAAGTTCACCAGATGTAATGTTTTCTAATCCTGCGACCATTCTTAATGTTGTAGATTTACCACATCCGGATGGGCCGACAAAAACAATAAATTCTTTGTCTTTAATTTCTAAGTTGAAATCAAAAACAGCCTGAACGTTGTTATCATAAATCTTATTAATGTTCTTAAATCTTAAAGTTGCCATAATCTCACCTATATAAACGTTAATAATATTTTACACGCAAGTGCGAATAACAAGTAATTCATTTTCTTATTATATGAATATCAATTTCTAACAAAAATGATGCATTTTTAGAAAAATATATAAAAAATCCCCTACTTTTTATCTATAAGAAGACAAAATTTTAGGGGAAATTTCAGCAATTTGGTGCGGCTAGCATGACTTGAACATGTACGAGTTGCCCCACTAGATCCTAAGTCTAGCGCGTCTACCAATTCCGCCATAGCCGCGTTTGCCTAATTATTATATATATTTAAGTGTTTTCTTAAAAGAAGAAATTGGAAGACACGCTTATTTACTATGTATTTAATCATTAGATGTCCGTTCATGATTCTCACCAGAAGATTAAAAAAAGACTTCGATTGAAGTCAATTTTTATCAACTGGTGCCTCAGGGTCGAATCGAACGGCCATCTAATGATTACAAGTCAATTGTACTAACCATTGTACTACAGAGGCAGTATATGGTGGGCGCTACAAGGATCGAACTTGTGACCTCTTCCGTGTGAAGGAAACGCTCTCCCAACTGAGCTAAGTGCCCTTCTGGGGTGTCTCCCCTAGTTAAGTGTCCCTGAGGGTAAGACAGAGTTCACTCTTACTGGTGGTCCCAGGAAGAGTCGAACTTCCGTCTTGCCCTTATCAGGGGCACGTACTAACCGTTATACTACGGGACCATCTTTGCGTTTTTGCGCTTTAATAATATACAACAAGTAATTTTTCTTCGCAATATATATTTATATAAAGGTTAGTACGTGCCCGTGAACGGGCGAATGCTACTTGCTAGCATTGTTTAGTTAAAGAAAAAGAGACCCACCGAAGTGAATCTCTTTGCATAATAGGAACAAAATATTAACGTTTTGAGAATTGAGGAGCACGACGTGCAGCTTTGAGACCGTATTTTTTACGTTCTTTAGCACGAGCATCTCTTTTAACAAGACCTGCAACCTTGAGTGTCTTTCTATCTTCACCAGCTTCTAATAAAGCACGAGCGATACCAAGACGGATTGCACCAGCTTGTCCGGTAAATCCACCACCCTTTACGAAGCATTCTACATCGTAAGCACTTGCTTTACCTAAAACCTCAAGAGGTTGAGATAAATCCATGACGAGTGTGGCGTATGGCATATATTCTTTGACATCTCTACCATTAACGGTGATTTTGCCTTTGCCAGGTGTAACATAGACACGAGCAACGGAAGATTTTCTTCTTCCGGTTCCATAGAATTTTTTACTTTCTGCCATAATTTACTCCTTACTTCTTCCACACGAGAACTTCAGGTTTCTGAGCTTCGTGTTTGTGTTCACTACCCTTGTAGACGAAGAGCTTCTTTGCAATGGATCTGCCTAATGGTCCTTTTGGAAGCATTCCCCATACTGAACGGGTAATCATTTCTTCTGGATATCTTTCAAGCATTTCGCCTGCTGTTCTGACTCTTAAGCCACCAGTGTATCCTGAAGCATTGTAATATTTTTTGTTTTTAAGTTTGTTTGTGCCAGAGAGCTTAACTTTTTCACAGTTGATGATAATGATGTAATCACCACAATCGACATTTGGAGTATAGATAGGTTTATCTTTACCCATTAATTTAACTGCAACAAAGGAAGCAAGACGACCATAAGGAATGTCTGTAGCATCAATGACATACCATTTACGTTCGATCTTTTCTGGTTTTGCGATCGTTGTTTGACGTTGCATTTTTGTTTCCTCCTTACTCAAGCAATAATCTTACCGGGACTATTTCTTTTTCATTGTGCGAGTTAGATTATACCTAAACGTATTAATCTAGTCAAAAGAAATTTGTAAATATAGGTTATACCTATTTCTTCCACCACTTTTTACGCACACTAAATTTCGTTTGAAATTTATCGATGTATTCTGTGTTTTTTTCGCTCAACAAACGTTGTAGTGTCATTTCTATGAATTTAATTAAATTCTTGAAATGACACGTATATAAGTATACAATGTTTTCAGATAGAAACCACAAACTGCACATCAAACTCTTTTTCAAACTTTATGCGGTTTCTATTTAGAGGGAGTCGCTACACCGACTCTCTCACCGAAAAGTGCTAAAAAATAATGTTGTACAAAACTCGTCTCTAAGAACTGATGGTTTCATTGACATAATGTTTATTTGTCATTACAATGTAATTACAAGTTAAGAGGAATTTTTATGGACACTGTTATTCAAATTAGAATCGATAAAGAATTGAAAGATTTAGCAACAAAAACCTTTGCAAGTATGGGTTTAGATTTATCTACTGCAATCAGAATATATCTTAAAAAAACGGTTCTTGAAAAAGGGCTACCTTTTAATTTGAAAATGCAAGAAACTGATGAAAAATTCGATAAAACTATAAAAGAAATACATGCTATATCAAAAGCAAACGGTAATGATCAAATGACGTTAGATGAAATAAATGAAATAATCTCAGAGACCAGAAGACTTAGAAAAGAAAAATAGGAGGTCTCTATGACTTATTATGCCGTCGTTGACACGAACGTTCTTGTGTCAGCTCTTTTAAAGGAAGGCTCAATTCCTTACCAAATTATTGAATATATTCGTTCAAAGAAAATTATTCCACTATTTAACGAAGACATAATTACAGAATATATCGAAGTTTTAGTGAGAAATAAATTCGGATTAACTGAAGAACAAGTAAAAAATACTATTGCTTTATTTCTTGATCACGGACTCGAAATAGAGCCAGTTGAAATTGATGAATTCTTTTCACACAATGATGACAAAATCTTTTATCAAATTGTAATGTCTTCAAGACAAAGTGGGGAAGATTCTAAATTAGTAACCGGAAACATAAAGCACTTCCCAAGAAAAGAATTTGTTGTCACTCCCGCTGAAATGATCGAAATCATCAATTTAGATGAGAAATTAGAAAAAGAAAAAGGGACTGAATAATCAGTCCCAATTCTTAATATTCAAATATTAAAGTTCAACGTTATGAGCGACGTGTTGAACGTCTTCACATTCTTCTAAAGCATCAATAAGATCTTGGAATTTTTGGAGGTCTTCACCTTCAAGAGTAATCCATTCATTTGGTTCCATTCTTACTTCTGCTTCTTCAAATTCTGTAATACCCATTTCCGCTAAAACGTCTTTAGCTTGATTGAATGCTGCAGGTGAGACTGTTACATAGATGTAACCCTCTTCTGCTTCTACAGATTGAACATCAACATCACCTAAGATTAAAGCTTCTTCAACTTCGTCTCTATTCTCGCCTTTAAATGAGAGAACTCCTAATTGAGTGAAGTTATAGTTAACTGAACCTAAGTGACCACCTTTACGAGTAACTTGAGTTCTAACTTCTACTAAAGCTCTATTTGGATTATCGGTTAATGTGTCAATAATAATGTATGAATTTCCTGGACCATATGCTTCATAACGTCCTTCGACGTATGCGACAGCGTCTCCACCTTGTGCTTTCTTAATAGCACGATCAAAAACGTCTCTTGGAACGGATTTTCCACGATATTTATCATAAACTGCTCTAAGTGCTAAATTTGTTTTTGGATCTGGATCGCCAGTACGAGCAGCCATATATGCTTCTTTAGAAGCACGAGCATAAAGTGCTGATTTCATTGCACCAGTTTTAGCCATTGCTGCGGCACGGACTTCATGATGTCTTCCCATAGTATTTATCTCCTTTTCGGCGTTTCATATTATACGCCTCTTATATAATAAGTAAAATCAATATTTAATTTTTAGTACAAAACTTCCTTCAAATAAAGTCCGTACGCTGGAGCTTTATATGAAGAAGGTTTCCTAACCGGGTCCTCAAGGATTTTTTTGATATCTTCACTTGTCATTTTGCCAAGTCCAACTTGGATTAAAGTGCCCACAATCATCCTAACCATATAGCGCATAAATCCATTACCTGTCATTGAAATGACAACGTGTTCATTTTTCTTAGTAATTTCAATTTTAGAAATGTTTCTTACAAAGTTATTGTCATCCACATCTTTTGAGGTGAAATTTTGGAAGTTGTGCTCACCCTCAAAAAGTTTAGAGGCCTCCACCATTTTCTCGATATCTAGATTTTGACCAAGCGTGAATTCTAAATCTGAGTCAAACGGACTAGAAAGTTGAGCGTTTCTAATCTTATAAATGTATGTTTTTCCTTTGGCAGAAAATCTTGCGTGGAAGTCATCTTCCACTGGTTTAAGTGAAAGAACTCTTATGTCTAATGGTAGTAACTCATTCAAAGAATGAAGAAAACGATATTTGTTTAATTCTTTAGGTGAATCAAAATGGAATGTTTGACCTAAAGCGTGAACTCCAGCATCGGTTCTTCCGGATGCATAAATCTTTGTTTCAGTATTTAAAATACGAGAAATAACCTTCTCAATTGTTACTTCAACTGATGGAAGTTTTGAGATGGTTTGTTTTTGCCAACCGCAGAAAGGAGTGCCTCGATATGAAACTACTACAAAATATCTCATACTTTTCTTGGATGTCTCCTTCTAACTGCGGCGATAAGTCCTACTACTATCATATAGAATAAAACAAGTAAAAGCGACAAAATAAACCATGGGATAAAGTGAGCAGTATTAAGATTCCATCTAAAAGATGAAATAACAATAGTAGCGGCTAAAAATACGCTACAAAGTATGAATGATGCTAAGTCTCCTAATGAGAATCTTAACACTCTATATCTCGTTCGTTTAGCCTTTGGATCATAGCCTCTTGCTTCCATTGAATCTGCCAGTTCTTCACTTCTTTGGAAGGATGAAATAAAGAGTGGAATTATCAAAGATACAATTGCTTTTAATCTACTTGAAATTTTGCCGTGTTTAAAATCAACGCCTCTAGAGGATTGAGCCTTCATAATACGCTCTGTTTCATCAAGCAATGTAGGAATAAATCTAAGTGCAATTGAGATGGTCATTGCAATCTCGTGAACCGGAAATTTAATGAGTTTTAATGGGGTCATGTACCACTCTAAACCATAGGTTAAATCAAGTGGTTTTGTAGTCGCAGTTAAAAGCATTGTTAAGCTAACCATTAAGACAAGTCTTAAGATAATCTTTAAACTTTGAAAAATTGCTTCCCAATAAACAGCTTTTTTACCAATCATAAATGCGACATGTTCAGAATTAACTGGAGGCATGAAAACATTTATTATCATGAGCAGCAATACGAAGAACCAAAGGACTCTAAGTGACTTAAATAAGTCGATGATTCTAACTCTCGCAATCATTAGTAAGGCGAAGATAAAAGCAGCGAGGACTCCGCCGATAATAAATGTCATTTCCCAAGTTGGATATGAAATAAATACTGCCACCATTAAAGCAATAAGACAAAAAATCTTATTACGTGGATCCATTTTATGGATGAATGAATTATGCCCGACATAGCGACCTAAGACTGAAGTGCTCATTTCTTTGCCCTCGCTATCTCGACTGCCAAATCATGAATATTGTGAATATTTGCAGTATCTATCTTTAAGCCTTTTTCAAGGCATAAATTCACAGTTTTTTGAATTAAAGGAGTTTCTAGAGAATATTTCTCTACATCTTCCTTAAATAAATCCTTAGGTGAACAATGAACTTCAACTTTTCCCTCGTTCATCACTATGACATCAGTTGCATATTCAAAGACGATGTTTACATCATGAGTTACCAAAATAATTGTTGTACCTTTTTCATTTAGTTCTTTAAAAAGACTAAGCATTTCTCTGGCGCCTCTAGGATCAAGTCCGGTTGTTGGTTCATCTAAAACAAGAATTTTTGGTTGAAGTGCAAGAATGCCTGCAATGGCAACTCTACGTTTTTGACCACCACTTACTTCAAATGGCGATTTTTTATAATATGATTCATCAATGCCGACTGTCATAAGACATTCATGAGCAATTTTGAGTGCTTCGTCTTTCTTCACTCCAAAGTTCATAGGACCAAAGGCAACGTCTGCTTCAATTGTTTCTTCGAAAAGCTGATAACTTGAGAATTGGAAAACAATACCAACTTCTTTTCTAAGACTATGGAGTTTCTTAAGTGACTTTCTCTTATTTTCTACAATGTAGTCATTGACATTGACTGTTCCAGATGTTGGAACCAAAAGTCCATTAAGTTGTTGGACTAAAGTCGACTTACCGCTTCCTGTATGGCCAACAACACAGGTAAAAGAACCGTCTTTAATTTCAAGACTAACACCACGCAAGGCTTCTGACTTGAATGGACTATTTGCCTGATAGGTATAGAAAACATCATTGAATTTTATCGACATAATTCTTCAACAATCCTTTCTATAGAATCGGTAGCATTAACCTTAATGCCTTGTTGTTCAAGCTCTTTTAGAAACTTATTTTTGAACGGCAAATCAAGGCCTGTATTATCAAAAATCTCTGGTTTTTCCAGTAATTTTTCAGGTGCACCGCTTGCAATAACCTTACCTTCTTTAAGAACAATAATTTCATCACTTGCGAATGCTTCTTCAAGGTCGTGAGTGATTGCGAGTATTGAAAGATTTGGGTTTTCTTTTCTCATCTCTTCTATTGATTCTCTAACCTCGCGTTTGCCTCGTGGATCAAGCATTGAAGTGGCTTCGTCAAAAATGATGACTTCTGGCGCAAGCGCCAGAACTCCAGCAATTGCGACCCTTTGTTTTTGGCCACCAGATAGATTTTCAGGTTCTTTATCAAGGAAGTTTTCCATATGAACTTTACGTGAAAATTCTTCAATGATGCCTTCCATTTGTTCAGTTGGGACACATCTATTTTCTAAACCAAAAGCTATGTCATCTCTAACGGTTGTTCCGACGAATTGATTATCTGGATTTTGGAAAACAATACCGATTTTTCTACGGATTTCATGGACATTTTTGGAATTCATCTCTAATCCAAATGCTTTTATCTCTCCAGCGTTGGCTTCAAGTAGACCAATTAAGAGTTTTGCAAATGTGGATTTTCCTGAACCGTTATGTCCAATAATTGAAATATACTTTCCTGATTCAACACAAAAAGAAACGCCATCAATGACGTTAACCTTTTTGTCATAAGAGAATGTAAGATTGTTTACTTCAATGAGTTTCATTTATTATTTGAAATCGAAATTTGGAAGTCTTCCTTCGTACTTTCTTGTTTTTACTCCTGCGAGTGCAAGCATTTTGGCAGATGCTTGAGTTTCAGTAGTGTGAGCGTACTTATTGTCTAAGTAGACAACTTCTTTAATACCCTTTTGGATGATTGCTTTTGTACATTCATTGCACGGGAACAATGTAACATAGATCGTACATCCTTTAAGGTGTGAACCATCTCTTGTATTTAATATGGCGTTAAATTCAGCGTGACAAACATATAAATACTTGGAATCAAGACCTTCGCCTCTATTCCAGCTTAATTCTTCTTCATCGCATCCAATAGGCATACCATTGTATCCATTAGATACAATCTTATGATCTTCATCGACGATACATGCACCAACTTTGGTGTTAGGATCTTTACTTCTTTGGGCACTTAAAAGCGCCATAGCCATAAAATATTCATCCCAAGTAATGTTTGATTTCTGTTCCATATTAATTCTCCAATAGTGATTAGAATTGTATAACAATTAGCGAAAATATTTAAGTATTTTAATAAAGTATCGCTATAATTATTATGTTTCAAGGAGAAATGATATGTCCAGATATGTTGTCTCATTAGGTGGTAACGCACTTGGTAATAATGCTGAAGAACAAAAAGAATTACTTAAAGGTGTTGCAAAGTCTATTGTTCATCTAATTAAGTTAGGTAACGAAGTTATTCTTGTGCACGGAAACGGTCCTCAAGTAGGAATGATTAACCTTGCATTTACTGAATCAACCTCTGCTCCAGATATGCCTTTCCCAGAATGTGGAGCAATGTCGCAAGGCTATATTGGATTCCATATTCAAAATGCAATTCAAAACGAACTTAAAGAACAAGGAATTAAAAGAAATGTTGTTACTTTAGTATCCCAAGTTCTTGTTGATAAAGATGATCCAATGTTTAAAAACCCAACTAAACCTGTTGGAGCATTCTATTCAAAAGAAGAGGCGGAAAAGATTGCTAAAGAAAAAGGCTACACCATGAAGGAAGATGCTGGACGTGGATATAGAAGAGTTGTAGCATCACCACTTCCAATTGATGTTATTGAAAAAGAATCTATTTCTTCACTAGTGAAGAACGGAGACATTGTTATATGCGCTGGAGGAGGCGGAATTCCTGTGATTCGAAAAGGAAACAGACTTGAAGGAATTGCCGCAGTTATTGATAAAGATTATGCTTCCGCCAAAGTTGCAGAACTTGTAGGAGCAGATTACTTGGTAATCCTTACCGCAGTTGATAACGTTTATATTAACTTCAATAAACCAGATCAGAAGAAACTTGAACGAGTTAGCAAAGCTGAAATGGAAGAATACTTAAATACCGACTACTTTGCAAAAGGCAGCATGTATCCAAAAGTAAATGCCTGTGTTAAATTCTTAAATAAAGCTCCAGGCAAAACCGCAATTATTTCATCTCTTGCAAAAGCACCAGAAGCATTTGAAGAGAAGAGTGGAACGATTATTAAATAAAATGAAAGAGAGGCAAATGAACTGCTAGGATAAAAGTGGACAGGGTAAAAAAGAACCCTTCCACTTTTTTCTTTGCTATTCTAATAAAAAGGAGGTTTAAAAATGCGAGAAAAAAAGAAAAATAAAATGAGGACAGCTGAAGAAAAAGAACATATTG
>JAFXWB010000031.1 GCA_017534425.1 Bacilli bacterium | reverse complement strand
GTTTAAAGTGATCTCTAAGCACTAAAACTTCTGGTCTAAGGTCGCCTAAATCTTCAACAATAATATTAATCTTAGGATATTTTTCATAAAGTTTAGTGAAAAAACCATAGCCATCTGGGAATTTCCATTCTCCATCAACTGCTGTTGGGCAAGATGGATTAATCTGCCAATATGAATCGAATGCTCTAAAGTGGTCTAGACGAACAATATCATACATCTCTGCCGCGTAGGCTAAACGGTCCATCATAGCCTTAAATTCGTGATGATATAAATAGTCCCAATTCCAAATTGGATTACCCCATCTTTGACCATCTTTACTAAAGTAATCTGGTGGGACACCTGCAATCTTGGTTGGATTAAACTTTTCATCTAAAAGGAATGATTCTTTATGGAAATAAACATCACTTGAATCATAACCAACATAGAATGGAACATCTCCAACAATTTCAATGCCGTTTTTATTAGCATATTTTCTAATCTTGTCCCATTGTTCAAATAGGATCATCTGGGCGAACGCATGCTTCTCAACAAGGTAGACAAAATCATCCATCTTGTCTTCCTTTTTAATGGTCCATTCATTCCACGGATTTCCGCTATTAAGTTCCTTTAATGAAATAAATTCTGCGTATTCTTGAATATATGGGTTTTCATCAAGGAATTTACGCAAAATATTAAGGTTTTTATGGTGTTTTTTAAAATTCTCAAATGCTAAATATATAGCTTTTTCCTTAATTTTTCTGGCTAATTCATAGTTTGTGCGAGCCTTAGAAGGAAGTCTATTAACGTGGCCAATTAAACCACGTTTTTTTAGGTCTTCAAGGCTAATATAAATCTCGTCAAAAACGTATGAAGAATATGGTTGATATGGAGAATGGCCATAACCGATTGGATTAAGTGGTAAAATCTGCCATACATCAACATGGTTTCTTTTTAAGATTCTTACAAATTCAAATGCTTCTTCGGCAAAATCACCAATTCCATATTTTCCTGGAAGAGAAGAGACTGCTAATAAAATTCCGCGTTTACCCATAAAATAAGTCCTTTAAACTATTTTGTAATCTTATCTAAATGCCAAATGTCTCTAACATAATCTCTAATTGTTCTATCAGATGTAAAGTATCCTGATTGACCAATATTAACGATACACATCTTCGCCCATTTAGATTTATCTAAATAAAGTTCATCAATCTTTTCCATAGCACTTATATATGCTGGCAAATCTTTAAGGATGAAATATTCGTCATTATTTCTCATGATTTCATCAAAGATCTGTTGGAATTGATCTGGTTTAGAAGTCCACGGACCATCAAATAATGAGTCCATAACTCTTTTAACACGTGTGTCAGCGTTATAAACATCCCACGGAGAATATCCGCCATAGGCGTAGTAATTAAATACTTCGTCAGAAGTTAAACCAAATATTACACAGTTTTCATCTCCAACTAAGTCTCTAATCTCAACATTAGCACCATCAAGTGTGCCTAATGTAACAGCACCATTCATCATTAACTTCATATTAGAAGTTCCACTTGCTTCTTTAGAAGCGGTTGAGATTTGTTCACTAACGTCAGCAGCTGGAATTATCTTTTCTGCTAAAGTAACACCATAGTTTTCAACAAACACCACTTTCATGAGTTTATTAACATCTGGGTCGTTATTTACTACTTCACCAACCGCTAAGATAAGTTGAATAATGCGCTTTGCGTAATCATAACTTGGAGCTGCTTTTGCGCCAAAGATAAAGGTTTTTGGAACCATCTTGAAGTTTGGATCTTCTTTAATTCTTTGGTAAAGATACATTATATGTAAACATTTCATGATTTGACGTTTATAAGCGTGCATACGTTTAATTTGTACGTCAAAGATTGAATTTTCATCAATCTCAATGCCCATAGTCTCTTTAATATAAACTGCTAATGCATGTTTATTTTCTTGTTTAATGTCTAAAACTTTCTTTTGAACTTTTGGATCATCTTGGAAAGCAGTGAATTTAGACATTTGATTTTCCATATCTAAAATCCAGCCTTCTCCAATTTTAGAAGTAACAAGTTCTGCAAGCTTTGGATTAGCGTAAAGTAACCATCTGCGATGAGTTACACCATTTGTCTTGTTATTAAACTTTTCTGGATAAAGCTGATAGAAATATTTAAATGTTTCTTTCTTTAAAATATCAGTGTGAAGTTTTGCAACACCATTTACTGAAAATGAAGCATAAACACCAAGATTTGCCATTCTAACTCTACCGTCACGTAAGATTTGTAAATCATCTCTCATGTCATATGGAACGTTCTTTTCATTTAGTTCGGCATTAAATCTTCGATTTATTTCTTCAATAATTGATAGACAACGTGGACAAACTTGTCTTAAATATTCAACCGGCCATTTTTCAAGTGCTTCTGCCATAATGGTGTGGTTTGTGAATGCAAATGTCTTAGTAACAACTTCCCATGATTCTTTCCAACCAAAACCATAATTATCCATCATAAGTCTCATTAATTCAGGAATAGCAAGGATTGGGTGAGTATCATTAAGTTGAATTACATAGTATTCATGCAAGTTGGTAAGAGTCTTAAATTTTCTAAAATGACCTCTTAAAATTGATTGGAGCCCACTTGAAACTAAGAAATATTGTTGTCTAAGTCTAAGTAATTTACCTTTTTCGGTTGAATCATCTGGATATAGACCGTGAGATAATTCTTTTAAAGTTGTTAAATAATCTTCAAATGAAGTGTTCTTTGGAAGATTCTTTTCACTTGGTTCAGCACTCCAAAGTCTTAAAGTATCAACAACTTGGTTTTTATAACCAATAACTGAAACATCGTAAGGAACAGCCTTAACATGAACTGAATTAACGGTTTTTAAGCCATATGAACCATCTGCTTTAGCATAGCTAACTTGTTCACCACCGAATTGAACTTCAACAGAGTGTTTTGGTTTTCTTATCTCAAAAGCAAAACCATTATTCAACCATTGATCTGGAACTTCAAATTGTTTTCCTTTCTCAAAGATTTGTTTGAAGAATCCATATTCATATCTAATTGTGTTACCTAAAATTGGATAGCCTAAAGACGCTGTTGAGTCTAAAAAACAAGCAGCAAGTCTACCAAGACCACCATTTCCTAAACCCGCATCAGCTTCTTGTTCTTCTAAATCGTGAAGGTTAATGCCAAGTTCTGCTAAACCTTTCTTTGCTACTTCGTAGACACCAAGGTTTTGCATATTATTAACTAGTAATCTTCCAATAAGGAATTCCATTGAAAAATATAGAACTTGCTTTTTGCCATGTTCTTGAACATCGTTTCTAGTTTCTCTCCAATACTTACCAGCCTCGTCTCTAACCATTTTTGCTAATATTTCATAGCGTTCAAATGGGTGAGCTTCTTCAACTGTTTCGGCGTATGTATCGAGAAGTCTTTGTTGATATTCTGTTTTAAATTCTTTGACTGAATTAAACATAAAAATACCTACCTTTCTATAAATTAATTTATAGATAATTAATTATTTTCTATATTTGAATATACATGCTCCAAATGAAGCAAGTTTAATTGTTATCTTATGTGGTCTACCATATGGACCATTTGGAGATGTTTCACATGCTGCTCCATTATATTGGTTAGCGCCACTATAAATATCTTTATCAGAATTGAATATTTCTTCATACCATCCTGGTTCTGTTACAGGAATTTCTATGAAGTCATAGTAATTTGAAGTCATATTGAAGACAAAGAGTAATCTTTCATCTTCATTGAACCTTTCAAATGCGAATACGCTTTGATCTGAATTATCCACCATTAACCAGTTAAAATTATTTGGATTATATTCATTTAAATACATTGCAGAATGATGTTTATAAATTTCATTTAAATCTCTAAACATTCTGCTTAAGCTATCATGCATTGGATAAGCTTTAAGATTCCATGCAAGTGATTTAATTTCATTCCATTCATCAAATGTACCAAGTTCGTTGCCCATAAAGTTAAGTTTCTTACCTGGGTGAGCGTATTGATAGGTAAGTAAGTTTCTAAATTGCATAAACTTCTGGACATAGTCGCCCCAGAGCTTATTCATTAAGGTTCCTTTACCATGCACGACTTCGTCGTGTGAGAATGGAAGCATAAAGTTTTCATTGAAGTAATAAGCCATTGAGAATGTTAGCTTATTATGTTCGTATTTCTTATAAATTGGGTCTTT
>JAFXWB010000030.1 GCA_017534425.1 Bacilli bacterium | reverse complement strand
GATATTAAGAAAACCAGGAAGGTTCACTCCTGAAGAATATGAAGTGATGAAAACCCATTCTCCAGAAGGAGCAAAGATCTTAGAACAAATCTTAAATGATGTCACTGACAAATCATTAGAAGCAGTCGCTATTAACGTTGCCCATTATCATCATGAAAGATGGGATGGAAAGGGTTATCCTAATGGTTTAAAAGGTGATGATATACCTTTAGAATCGCGTATTATGGCGATTGCTGATGTCTATGATGCTTTAGTGAGCAAAAGAGTGTATAAAGATGAATTTTCTTTTGATGACGCGAACCGCATCATCATGGAAAACATGGGTAAACAATTTGACCCAAGTTTAGAAAAATATTTTGTTAGAGCAAGATCTAAAATAGAAAAATACTATATCTATAGTAGAAAACAATAGTAACCCTCAAAAATGAACGTATCGAAGCCGTATTATTAGATAGTATTGTTCCTATTTCTAAATCAGATATTCAAGAATTATTACAAGATGTCTCTGTTACAACAATCGAGGCAATGCTTGCAAAGTTACTGAAGAATAATAAAATCCATAAAATTGGTACATTTAAAAACGCAAAATATTTAAAAAAATAATAGGCATGTTCCCAATCACCTGAAAAAGCTCGTCATACTTTGTTTCGGGTAGTGGAAAAGACACACGCTAAGGCATGATGAAATTATAGTAAAGCTTAAATTTAAAGAATATAATAAGGTTTAGTTTATGCGTTATATGTTTGCAAAAAGGATAATTGAATCTTCAAACATCAAAGATGTTAATTCTTTATTAAAAGAAGATTATTTACAAGTTGATCTTGCAATCACTAATGATGTTATTTTGCATGACAAAGACTACATTATTTTTGATTTTGGTAAAGAAATAAGTGGTGGTATTCGTATATTAACGTCATGCATCTCGAAAGATAATAAAGTTAGGATTAGATTTGGTGAATCTATTTCTGAAGCTTGTAGCGAGATTACTCCTGAATCAGGCGCGACAAATGATCATTCAACTAGGGATATGGTGGTGAATTTGCCATTTTTGAGTGACCTAACTTTTGGACAAACAGGTTTCAGATTTGTACGTTTAGATTTCTCTGGTGAATTTTGGATGATTCAACACATTGCTGCTGCTCTTGATATTGATGAAAGAGAAGAAGTTGGAATCTTTGAAAGTGATGACAAGCTTCTTAATGACATATGGAACGCAGCGTCTTATACCTTAAGACTTAATTTACATAATGGATTAATTTGGGATGGCGTAAAAAGAGATAGACTATGTTGGATTGGCGATGCCTATAATGAAATTAAGGCACTTATATGCTTGTATGATAAGCAAGAAGAAATTGCCAACATTATTGATTTTAGTGTTCCTTCGATTGATGCAGTTATTAAAAGAAAAGAGACTGCTAATATTCCTTCAACATATTGTTTGTGGTGGATTTTAATCCTTATTCTTAAATATGAACATGACTTCGATAAAGAATATTTGTTAAGCTACAGAAAACTTATTTTAGATGTCATTAATTATTTCAATGAATGCACAAACGAAAACGGAGATATCTTAACTGCTAGAAATTTTATCGATTGGCCATCTCATCCTCTTTATGATGATACTCCAGAAGATGAATTTAAGAAGTCCGATGAAATGGTGGGCGTAAGAGCTTTAACTCTTTTAACTTATAAAAAACTAAAAGAAACACTTTATAAAGTAAATGAACATTCATTCGATGATGTTTTAACATCATCCATTAATCTATTAGATAAAGCTAATTATGATATTCTTAAGTTCAAACAGTGTGCTGCATTTACTTATTTTGCAGGTAAAGGAAGTAAACAAAATATTGATGTTTTATCTAACGGCGGGGCCAATGGATTATCTACATTCCAGTCATATTATATTTTGGCGGCTTTAGGTGAACTTAATTTGTATGATATAGCCTTAGATTCTTTAAAAGAATATTATGGTGGAATGCTTTCTTTAGGCGCTACAACATTCTTTGAAGATTTTGATATTAAATGGCTAGAAAATGCAAATCGTATAGACGAGCCATTACAACCAGGCAAAATTGATTTCCATTTAACATATGGACAATTCTGCTACAAGAAGTTAAGACACTCATTATGCCATGGTTGGGGAGCAGGTGTGATTCCTTATATTGTTGAGTATGTGATTGGCTTAAAACAAGTAGGCAAAAATGAGTTTACTGTGAGTCCTCATATGTCTTATTTGAAACACATTTCTTATACTTATCCACTTGAAAATGGCCGTATTTTCCTTGAAATTTTCAATAATAATGGCAAATTAGATATCAAAGTTTCTTGTCCGGAAAATATTAAATTAAATGTTATTAAATAAGGATTAAAAAATGGAGTTAACATTATGAAAATCAAAGCAATAGTAGTAGGATTTGGTGATCGCGGAAACGTATATTCAGGTTATGCTTTAACAAACCCAGATGATTTTGAAATAGTTGGCGTTGTTGACGCTAATCCATTTAAACTTCAACAAGCAAAAGAAAGATTTCATCTAGAGAATAATCAGCTTTTCTCAGACATTGATGAATGTATCAAAACAAAACCTAATTGTGATTTATTTATAAACACAACTATGGATCAAATACATTACAAAGTAATGAAACCTATTCTTGAAGCGGGATACAATTTACTAACGGAAAAACCTATTGTTGGTAAAAAAAGTGAGCTTTTAGAATTGCAAGCAATTGCCAAAAAGAATAACTGCAAAGTTTTTGTGTGCCATGTTTTAAGATACACCCCATTTTATTGCACAATTAAACAAATGATTTTGGATAATAAGTTGGGGAAAATTATTTCAATTCAGATGGATGAGCATGTTGGAATTGCTCACTATGGCGGAAGCTATGTTAGATGTAAATGGAACAACGAAAAAGAATGTGGTTCCTCCTTCCTTTTAGCGAAAAGTTGTCACGACATTGACTTAATGTGCTGGTTAAATAACTCGACCGTTCCAGAAAAAGTCGCTTGTTTTGGAGGTAGATATTTCTTTATTAAAGAAAACGCACCAAAAGGAAGCACTGAAAGATGTATTGATTGCCCGCATAAAGAAACATGTTTATATGAAGCTCATAGACATTACATTACACATGATTGGTCAAGTAATTTAACATGGCCTCAAATAAATAAAAAACCAGAAGAAATCACATTAGAAGATAAAGAAAAATTCCTTGCTGATACTTTGTATGGCAAATGTATTTTTAAAGTTAAAGAAGCTGACATTAGCGATCGATTAGCGTTAATTGTTAATTTTAAAGATGGAAGTATTGCAAACTTTAATCAAATTGGTGGAGCTCCTCAAGCTGGTAGATATATTCATATTGTTGGAACAACAGGCGAAATAGTGGGCAATGCAGAAAGCGGAGTTATCACTTATATGCCAGCAAGTATGGATTCTCTCACTTGTGAGAAGATTGTTATTGATGTTAATAAAGAAATTAACACAAAGTTTGGCTTTACAGGTCATATGGGTGGAGATTATGCAATCATGGATTCAGTTGTTAAATATTTAAAATACGGCACAGAATCCATCTCATTAACTTCTTTAGACGATTCAATTAATTCACATTTAGTGGTGTTTTCCGCTGAAGAATCAAGAAAAGAAAATAGAATCGTAAATATTAAATAGGTTATGGAAAGATATTGTTGGAAAGCAAAAATAAAACCTGGTAAGAAAGAAGAATATATTGTTAGGCATAATAACATTTGGCCTGAGATGGTTAAACTACTCAAAGATGCAGGTATTGTAAATTATTCCATTTGGATTAGCGGTGATGAGGTTATTGGTTATTATGAATGCGAAAAAGGCGTTGAGTTTGCCACTAAAACACAAGCCAATTCTTCAATTGTTGATAAGTGGAATGAATACATGAAAGATGTGATGGAAATGGAGATGGATCCAGTTACTGGAGCTCAACCACATCTTGAAGAAGTTTTTTATCTAAAATAGTTAGCAAAAATTAAAAAATATACGGAAAAACGGCATAATTTTGCTTTTTTTCTTTATCTCATATTTACCTTATAATTTATAATTTATTGATTGTTCTCGTTTTTACCAATATTATATAATTAATATTTCTCGGCTGATAAAGGAGGGCTTTATATGATAAAAGGAAAGAAAATTTTATTACTTTCTTTGACATCAGGAGCATCAATTGCTATGGCTATAGCAGGTGCTACTTTTGCTTCGAGAAAAAATGTTCGTATGAACGTTCATGGTGATTTGCATGATGCTTCATGTGTTTGGAATCACTATGATGCTGTAATGCCAACAACCTCAGAACATGGTTCACAAGAATTCTGGGCTTGCTGTACACACGCTGGAAACTTTGTATTTGAAGAACCAGAAGTTAATAATCCAAGTCAAATTACTGATTGCGGTCAATTATCTGGTGCATATTTTGCTGATTTGGGAAACGATGATGCAAGATACATTCCACAATTAGAAGCCGCTACTGCTTCGGATGCAATTGTTCCTGTCACTGTTAGTGATCTTGGATTTACAAGTGGCGACTATATTAAAACAGGCGCCCAAGGCCATAATTTCTTAAGATATGATTTCTTAGAAAATGGTGGTGCTGATGTATGGTTGAAATATCGCTTTTCATCAATTAATACAAATGGCAACGTAAGGATATACCTTCTGAACAATATTGATGAAAACGGTTTAGTAATTCGATTAGATTCTAGAACCGAAAATGACGGAATTGCTGTTATGTATATTTATTCTTCTGGTCAATCTGGAAATACTGGCACTGATTCCGATATTCCTGCCGGAGAATCTGAATCTTCTAAATATTTCTTCCCGAGACCATCCGGATTTAGAAAAGACACAGACTTTGTATTGCATTTTGCCATCTCATTAACAGATGAAACTAATAATATCTTTAACGTTAAGATTGAAGGTGGCGCTGTTGGCGGTGATTTGTACCAAGTCTCAACTGGGCCTGAAATGTCAGGATATGTACCTCGCTCATTTAACATTGAAATGGGTGCTGGTTTCACAAGTTGGGCAAATAAAAACATAAGATTTACTTCTACATCAGAAAATGACACAACTCTTTCGGATATAGAAAGTTTAGAAAGTGTTGTTGTCTATAAAGATGCTTCCGGCAACGTTCTTGGAAAAATGAGCAATCCAGGCACTGCTAAGATGCCTAATGTTAAAGTTGCAAACAAAACATTCGTTGGCTGGTTTGATGCAAAAGGAAATAGACTTGTTAATGGTACTGCAGTCACAACTAAATATGTTGTTACCTCAAGATATGTTGACAATAAAGCAAATATGTTTGTGCCATCAGATACTACTGAGGGTAGATATGCCGCTGCTAAAGGTGGTTGGTTCGACGTTGAATCAACAAGCGCAAGTGGCGCAAGTAGTGGTCAAATCCCAGTGAGCGATATTTCCGGTGGATATGATTTCTACTTCATCTATCATATTGTTTCTAGGACTGCTGAAGATAATTATGCAAACTTTGACATTCCTTATGATTACTCAGACGGTAAAACTAGAATTGAATTAAGAATTGATAATCCATCAAGTGGCATCTTAAAGGGTTTCATTTCTGGTAGCGCAACCAATTTGGGTGGAGCCGGTGCAGAAGGAACTCAGTTTGTAGTTTCTGGATTTAGAGCTAATGGAAGTGATTTATTAGTTCACGTGTCGGTTTCTAATGCCTCTGCTGCTGGTTTAACATACGTTGTTGAAATAGTTAACCTCGGCAACGGCCAAACACACACTGAAACTAGAAATGTGACATTCAATGATTCAACACTATATTCACTCAATGCTTTAAATAGAAATCGTTTCGATTGCAGAAAAACGAATTGTGAGTATAGAATCACTGACGCATTCTAATCATTAATTTTAATTAATAAGGGTGATACATCGCATGGTGTATCACCTTTTATATAACGATAAATATATTATTTATAATATAATGCAAAATATATCCATTGTTTTTTAACTCTCACAATTTTATAATAAAATAGTGAAGAATTTGTTAAAAAAAGCTGTTGTATTTTTAACTTCAATTGTTCTAGCTTGTTTTTCATTTAGCGTTATTAACAGTAATAAATGCGAAGAAACACGTGCTGATTCAATTGATTTAGTAAATACGACAGTTTTTTCATATATAGCTGGATCAAGTGGTTCAACTGATGCTCATTTAGTAATTCATTTAACCGATAATGATTATGGTGGGTCTACTCAGTTAAATTACAATGACATTAAGACAAAGCTTGATGAATTAGATTTTATTAATCACATTTATATTAATGAAAAGTTATTAAACTTTGATACATATAATGCTGATGGATTCAAGTTTGGAACTGAAATTCACATCAACACTTTAGGTCCGACAGATGGAACATTTTCTATTCGTATTAACTTTAATGGCTCAACAACTTCTGATATTGACACCATTAAAATAATGAAAGATTGTCAAATGCCTTCACAAGGTTATTTGAATAATACCTCAAATACAGTTTATAACTTAGTGTCTGAAATTAATTCTTACCCAGCAAATTGTAACTGGGATTGGATTACTTACATGGACACTGAGATTTATGGTGTTTCAGTAGTGGGCAACACATATTTAGGTTTACAGTTAACTGTTAATGATTATTTAGCTCCTAGTGGAACAGTTGACGGGACGATTGGTAATTCATACACAAATTACGCATCATATGTAACATGTGATAATGGCGCAACTGAAGTTTATAACGGTTATGGATTGTTGTCTTATAATGATGCGTACGACGCTATTTGGATTAGAACAAGTGTTAACTCTAATACAATTAACACCATTAATGTAAATGCCGGAACAATTTTGTCATCATATCACCAAGTAAAAGCAAATCCAGGATGGCCATTATATTTCAGAATTACTAATTCACATACATTTACCAAAAACGCTAGAGGAATGTTCTCTCCAGTATTTAAAGAAATTGAAACTGAAGTAGAGAGAGTTGACTTTACTTCAATTAATGATTCTTGGTTATCTTTCGCTATATCGGAAAGTGATTATTCAATATTTAAACAAGCCACATTTGCAAGCTCAGCTCAATATAATTTCTGGGATAAAGTTAAAGTCATTGACTCAAGTAACAATGAATTATCGTTATATGATGTTTGCGCGGCGAATGCGCATATCTTTAATTTTAATTACGATAATGAAGATGAGTTCTCAGTAAACATTAATAGCCCTTACTCAACCGCCGGTAATATTAAAAAGGTAATTATTCCAATTGGCACGGAATTCCCGAGTTTTTCCTATATAAACGGAGGAATTATTGGTAGACCAGAAGCTTATGTTACTACTACTGGAAAAGAGTTTATTTATGGCTCAACGCGAAAGTTCGCTGAGGTTTTAGAAACCACTATTACGGCAATGGGATATAACGTTAATGGATATCTTGGCTTTGTACTTTCCAATAACGACTATCCAGCATTAGGCACGACAACACTTGGAATTGATTCTTGCTACTGTAATTTCACAAGTTTAGTTGATATTTCAGATATTGGCTTATCGTTTAATAGCCGCTATTCATTGTGGAGCTATACTCCGTTAGATGATTCAGTTGCTCCTCAAGTTGTTGGTACTTTACAGGTTGGTGTTATTAATATTCCTGCTGGTGTTTTGTTCCCATCTTATGTTTTTTCGAATGATAGTAGCGTTGATCCAATTGTATACAAAGTAAG
>JAFXWB010000029.1 GCA_017534425.1 Bacilli bacterium | reverse complement strand
TAATTTCTTCTTCACATATGCGTAAAAAGTGATAAAATAATTGCGTTAAAGGAGAAAAATAATGAAAAAACAATTATTTGTCTTAGGTATGGTTTCAGCATTTGCACTTTGCGGCTGTCACGGTACCAAAAAAGTTGACTTCGCAACATTTAAAGATGAAGTCAATAAACTCGAAGAAGTCAAAGTTGCATCAGTTAAGATTTCTGGTAAATACGATGACACAAAGGTCAATCTTACATATGAATGGCCACAATCAGCAGGTCAAGGTTTAGATGCCCTTATTGATGGTGTCTCTGGTAAGTACAACGATGCAGAAAAAGCAGCAATTAGCACTGCAACATCATGCAAAACTCCAGCACTTTATGTAACATTAGGAGAACAAGAAGATGTTGAATACTATGTTGGCATGGGCTTCAAATTAAAAGGCAAAGAAGGCTCAATGGAATGGGCAAAGAACGGTCTTCTCGCAAGCTACAAAGCAAAAACGGATGATCATTCTTGTAACTTCACATTCCACTGGAAAAAAGCTTAATTTAACAAAAAACTAAGATGGGACTTGTCCCATCTTTTTTATTTTTAAAATTTGTATTGTAATTGATTAAATTAATCAATATAATAATGTCGCAACTTATCCTAAGTTTAACGAGTACTCCGACGTTATGCCTGGGTTAAGCGAAGAACTATTAAAGGAGGGATAAACATGTTATCCAAAGAAAGAACTGCCGAAATCGTTAAGAAGTATGGCAAGAACGAAAAAGACACCGGCTCTGCCCAAGTCCAAATTGCTCTTCTTACTGCTCAAATCAACGATTTAACAGCACACCTCAAAGCAAACAAAAAGGATGCTTCAGGTAGACGTGGATTATTCGTCTTAGTTGGACAACGTAGAGCGCTTCTCAACTATCTTAATAAGACAGACAGAGATGCATACGTCAAACTCTTAAGCGAATTAAAAATCCGTAAATAAGCTTAGTTAACTTATAAAGATGGACCATTACATAGTAATGGTCCTTTCTTTTATCTTTAAAAGTGTTATTACATTTCTAACATTATATGTTAAACTTATAATAGTTTTTTAAAGGAGAAAAAGTAGATAATGAAAAAAGTATTCGAACTCGATTTCGAAGGCCGCAAGATTGTTGTTGAAGCTGGTGAAATAGCTAAGCAAACACGTGGTGCGGTTTTGGTACGCTACGGTGACACAGTCGTTTTAAGTAACGTCACAATGTCAAAACATACTGTAGACTGGGATTTCTTCCCACTTTCAGTTGAGTACCAAGAAAGAATGTACGCTGCAGGAAAGATTCCTGGCGGATTCTTAAGACGTGAGTCTCGTCCAAGTTCACATGCAATTCTTGCATCTAGAATTACCGACAGAACTATGCGTCCACTTTTCCCTGAAGGATTCCGTAATGAAGTTCAAGTCGTTTCACAAGTAATGGCTGCTGATTACGATAATTCTCCAGAAATCACCGCAATGCTTGGTTCATCACTTTGTGTTTGTATTAGTGATGTTCCATTTAATGGCCCAATTGCTGGTGTTTACGTTGGTAGAGTCGATGGAAAGCTCGTTATTAACCCAACAGTAGAACAAAAAGCCAAATCAGACATCGATTTATGTGTCGCAGGTACTGAAGAAGCTATTAACATGGTTGAAGCAGGTGCCGCAGAAGTAACAGAAGAAGATATGCTTGATGCATTAATGTTTGGTCATGAAGCAGTTAAGAAATTATGCCGTTTCCAAAAGGAAATTATTAAGAAAATCGGTGTTGAAAAGAACAAAGATATCCAATTTAAGGTTATCCCAGAAGAATTACGTGCTGAAGTAACTGAAAAAGTAGATAAGAAACTTCGTAAAGCAGTCTCAACAAAAGATAAACTTGAAAGAGAAGAAAAGATTGAAACAATTGAAAAAGAGACTGAAGAAGAATACGCAGCAAATGGTGCTGACGCAAAAACAGTTCAACAAGTTCACGAAATTCAAGAAGATATCGTTCACCAAGAAGTTAGAAGACTTATCGCAGAAGATAAGGTAAGACCAGATGGTCGTAAAATTGATGAAATTCGTCCACTTGATGCTCAGGTTGACATCTTAGGTAGAAGAGTTCATGGCTCTGCCATGTTCACTCGTGGACAAACTCAAGTTATCTCTACTACAACTTTAGGTCCATTAAGTGACAAACAAGTTTTAGATGATTTAACAGCAGAAACTGAAAAACGTTTCATGCATCACTATAACTTCCCACAATGGTGTGTCGGTGGCACTGGTAAGATTGGCGTTTTAGCACGTCGTGAAATCGGCCACGGTGCTTTAGGTGAAAGAGCCTTAAGTTATGTCATTCCAAGTGAAGAAGAATTCCCATACACAATTCGTACCGTGTCAGAAGTCGTTGAATCAAACGGTTCATCCTCTCAAGCATCAATTTGTGCAGGTTGTATGTCACTTATGGCAGCCGGCGTTCCAATTAAAGGAATGGTTTCTGGTATTGCCATGGGCTTAATTTCAACTGGTGACTTAAATGATCACCCATACCAAATCTTAACTGATATTCAAGGTTCAGAGGATCACTTTGGTGATATGGACTTCAAGGTTGCAGGTACTGCAAAAGGTATTACAGCTCTTCAAATGGATATTAAGATTGCTGGTGTAACCCGTGAAGTTTTAGCAAAAGCTTTAGCACAAGCAGGTAAAGCCAGAAAACAAATTCGTGAAGTTATGGCAAAAGCCATTGCTGAACCAAGACCAGAAGTTTCAGAATTCGCACCAAAACTCGACAAGATGACTGTCCCAGTAGACAAAATCAGAGAAGTTATTGGTACTGGTGGTAAAGTTATTAACGAAATCATCGCAGAATGCGATAACGTCCAAATCGATATTGATGATGACGGACACGTCGTTATTTACCATATGAATAGAGAAATGATCAACAAAGCCAAAGCAATGATTGAAAATATCGTTCGCGAAGCTAAAGTTGGCGAAGTTTACGAAGGCAAAGTTACCAGAGTAGAAGACTATGGTGCATTCGTTGAATTATTTGGAAATTGTGAAGGCTTATGCCACGTTTCACGCCTTGATTGGGGTTATGTTGCAAAAGCAAGTGACAAAGTCAAAGTTGGTGACGTCTTAAAAGTTCGCGTTTGTGAAATTGATGATCATGGTAAAGTCAAAGTTTCTCATAGAGAATTCATTGAAAAACCAGCTGGATACGTTGAAAAGCCAGCAGAAGCAAAACCTCATAGAGGTCACAAGAAATAATTTATTCATTATTAATCTAAATTAATAAGGAGCTTATATGTTTGATGTTGTCGTTATAGGAGCCGGCGTCGTTGGTTCTTTAGTCGCAAGAAAGCTTTCAAGTTATCAACTTTCTATTGCGGTTTTAGAAAAAGAACCTGATGTAGGTAATGTTACAACAATGGCTAATTCAGCTATTGTTCACTCTGGCTACGATCCTGTGCCAGGTACTTTAAAAGCAAAATTAAACGTTCTTGGCAACAAGATGTTTGATAAACTTTGCGAAGAACTCGATGTTGAAATGGAAAGAATCGGTTCTTTAACAGTGGCTTTATATGATGAACAGCTCCCGTTACTTAATAAGCTCGCTGAGCGTAGTGCTCAAAACGGTGTTGAAGTTAAAATACTTAGCGCCGAAGAAACTTTAAAACTTGAACCACATTTAAATCCACAAGTGAAGGGTTCACTTTTAGCACCTACTGCAGGTATTGTGAACCCTTTCACTTTATCGGTTCATGCTATGGAAAACGCTGTTGATAATGGTGTAAAACTCTTCTTAAATGAAAAAGTTGTTAATATTAACAAAAAAGGCGATTTCTATAGTATTAATTGTGAGTCTGGTAATACTTACGAAGCAAAAGTAATTATTAACGCTGCTGGCGTTTATAGTGATGAAATCCACAAAATGGTGGAACCAATTGATTATTCAATTACCCCAAGAAAAGGCGAATATTTCATTTTGGATCACTACACTGACGATTTAGTCAAACACACAATCTTCCCACTTCCAAGTGAAAAAGGAAAAGGAATTTTAGTCACACCAAGTATTGGTGGAACTTATTTAATTGGTCCATCAGCTGAAGCGATGCCATCAAAAGATGATGTTTCAACTGATAAGCCAACCCTCGATGAAATTAGAAGACAAGCCTTGGATATGGTCCCATCTATTCCATTTAACCAAGTTATTAGAACTTTCGCTGGAACGCGCCCTACTCCAAGTACACATGATTTCGTAATTGGCTATGCCAAATGCGATAATCACTTTATAAATCTTTCTGGAATTGAATCTCCAGGTTTAGTCTCATCTCCTGCCATTGCAGAATATGTAGTAGATGAATATGTTTCTAAAGTTTTAAATTTAAAACCAAATACAAACTTTAACCCGAATGTTAAGAAACGTCCAAACTTAGCCAAGATGAGTGTTAAAGAAAAACAGGAATTCATTAAGAAAAATCCAGAATACGGACAAATTATTTGTAACTGCGAAAAAGTTTCTCTTGGGGAAATCTTATTTGAAATGAATACAAGCGTCCCTCCAACAACAATTAAAGCAGTTAAAAAACGCACAAGAGCCGGTTTTGGCAAATGCCAAGGCGGTTTCTGTCAACCACTCGTTATTAAACTTATTTCAGAGAAATTTAATATTCCTTTAAATAAAGTTTTATTCCAAAAAGCAGGTTCATTTGTTGTGCCTTACAAAGTAAAAGGAGGCAAATAAAATGATTAATAGACGTTTAGTAATCATCGGTGGTGGTTCTGCTGGTATGGCAGCCGCTATCAAAGCATATGAACTTGGTGAAAGAGATATCTTAATTATTGAGAAAAACGCCTATTTAGGCGGTATCTTAAATCAATGTATTCATAATGGTTTTGGACTTCATGAGTTTAAAGAAGAACTTACTGGTCCAGAATTTATGACTAGATTTTCTGACAAAGTCAAAGAACTCGGTATCGATTATAGACTTGAGTCAAATGTTTTATCAATAAGTAACGACAAAGTTGTAACTTATACAAATGCCAAAGAAGGCTTAGTTGAAGTTCAAGCTGAAGCAATTATTCTTACGACAGGTTGTTATGAACGTAATGCAGGCGCAATCCAAATTCCAGGCGATAGACCAAGTGGTGTTTATACAGCAGGCCAAGCACAGCTTTATGTTAACTGTTATGGCTATTTAGTCGGAAAAAGAGTTTTTATCCTTGGATCAGGCGATATTGGCCTAATTATGGCACGTCGTATGACACTTGAAGGCGCCAAAGTCTTAGGTGTTGCCGAACTTATGCCATATTCAGCAGGCTTAAATAGAAATATTGTTCAATGTCTTAAAGACTACGATATTCCACTTTATTTAAGTCACACTGTTAAACAAGTTATTGGCGATTCTCACCTTGAAAAGGTGGTAATCGCAAAAGTTGATGAAAAAATGCAGTTCATTCCTGGCACAGAAATTGAATTTGAATGTGATTGCTTGCTTCTCTCAGTAGGCTTACTTCCAAATGTTGATTTATTCAACAAATTACCATTAAGTTTCTCAAAGACTCGTGGTGCAAAAGTCACACAGGCTATGGAAAGCGAAATTCCAGGTATATTCTCTGCTGGTAACGTTTTACATGTTCACGATTTAGTTGACTACGTAGTAGAAGAAGCTAGAGAAGCTGCCGAAGGCGCAGTTAATTATTTACATGGCGAGCTTACACGCAAAGGTCATGTTTATGATGTGAATCCAGGTGTTGGAATAAATTATGTTGTTCCACAAAAACTCTATATTGATGATGTAAAGAATCTTGCTCATTTAAGTTTAGAGTGGCAAGACCAATGAAAGACATCAATATTATTATTACCGAAGGTAATAACGTAATTAAGAAAATATTTAAGCCAGCTATTGTTCCAAGTGAAATGGAAATTGTTAGACTTAAGAAAGATCTCTTTAAAAAAGAGAGTAATGAAATCAAAGTATTCGTGGAGGAAAGAAAATAATGGTCGAATTAATTTGTATTACTTGTCCTCGCGGATGCCACTTACAAGTTGACGAAAACTTAAACGTAACTGGCAATATGTGTCCGAGAGGCGCAGCTTATGCTAAAGCCGAACTTACCCATCCAACTAGAATGGTAACATCGAGCGTTTCAGTTGAATCAGAAGTAGAAGCAAGACTTCCTGTTAAAACTAAAGACCCAATTCCAAAAGAATTAATCTTTAAAGTAATGGAAGAAATTGAAAAAGTAATGGTTAAAGCACCAATAAAAATTGGTGATGTAATTATTAAAGATGTTTTAGGCACAGGTGTTGATATTGTTGCTACCAAAAATATCGAAAGGTAAAAGTAATGGATAAAATCAGAATCATCATGCTCGGCGGTCAAGACGAAGCCTTTAAGAATATGGTCGCTATTGAAATTAATAACGATATTTTTGTTATTGAAGCCGGTTTTACTCTTCCTGATAAAACTCAGCCTGGAATCGACTTCATTATTCCTCGTTATGATTACCTTGTTGAAAACAAGGAAAAAGTTAGAGGCTATTTTTTAACACATGGCTATGATTCTGTTATGGGTGCTTTACCTTATATTTATGAAAAGGTTCCAGCTCAAATTTATTGTTCAATAATGACTGCCAATGCGTTATATGGTTTTTGCCTTCACAACAATTTAGATTTTGGTAGATTATCTATTTCAAAAGTTAAAGTTGATGATGATGTTAAAATCGCCAATCGCTTAGTTTCGTTTTTTGGCGTTACATCAAACTTCGCAGAGTCTTTTGGAGTTTGCATTGATACAGATCAAGGCAATGTTATTTACTTGCCAAATGCTGTTGCTCACAATGACTTTGAGCCAGGATTTACTCCGAGCAAGCAAAAAATAGCAAGAATTACTTCGAATAAGACTTTAGTCTTATTAATTGAATCATTTAATTCCGATAAACCTGGTTATTGTTCACCAAATTACAAGTTGTTACAAGTCTTAAAAAATGATATTTTTGATCAAAGTGGTCGCCTTTTCTTAGCTATTGATTGGCCAAATCTATTTAACATCATCGAGTGCTTAAATTTAGCTATGGCTCGTGGAAGAAAAATTATTCCTTATGACTCAACTGCTCGAGAAGTTGTTAATGGTTTAGTGAAAGAAGGTTACCTTAAAGTTCAAAGAGATTCTATTTCTTCTATTGAAGAAGTTAATAGATTAAGACCACAAGATGTACTAGTTTTTATAACTGGTTTTGGAAAAAGATTATTAGATAAAATTGCTTTACTTGCCACAAAAAATAACGATGAGAAAATCGTCTTTTTAACTAAAAATGATACTTTCGTTTTTGGTGTTCACATTTTGCCGGAGACTGAAACTGCTGCAACTGATACGATTGATGAACTTTATCGTACTGATTGTACAGTTTTAAGACCAAAACCAAAAGAATATTTAAGAATGCATGGTTGTGAAGAAGATATTAAATATTTTATTGCTTCATTTAGACCTGCTTATCTAGTGCCAGTCTCTGCTCCATTTGTTAAATTGTTAGCTTGTGCTAAAGTCGCACTCAATATGAATGTAGGACTTAATCACAACAATGTTTTCATAGTTGATAATGGAGATATTATTGAATTTGAAGCCGGATTTGGTCGTGTTTTATCAACTAAAGTAGTTGCCGGTGATGTCTTTATTGATGGCAAAGGAATTGGCGATATTGGCGCACTTGTTTTGGAAGAAAGACAAAGATTTGCCGATGAAGGCGTTATCGTTCTTGGCGTTACAATTTCGAAATCAAAACGCGAGATTGTCGCTGGACCAGACGTACAAGCTAGAGGCCTAGTTTTCTTAAAAGATAACGAAGCTCTTATTCGAGAAATAACTCGTTTATTTGTAACCACAGTTCAAAACGAACTTGTGAAAGAAAATTATTCCATTGTCTATATGGAAACTGCCATTAAAGACATCGTTTTTAAGGCAATAAGAAGATCACTTAATAAAACACCAACTATTATCCCAATTATTGCTGAAATAAATTAAAACTTTTTGTTTTAATTTATAATTAATTAACTTATAATAAATTAATATGAAGAAAAAGCGTAGAATTACAGAAAAATCAATCTCAATTATGGGTGGAATTTGTTTCATCCTTTTTGCTATTGTTACTTTATTTTCTACGAAGACGCCTTTCTCATTTTTGTATAAATTGATTGGCCATAGTTTTGGCTTTATTGGATTCTGGTTATTTTTACCATACATCGTCGTTATCGGACTTTACCTGATAATGAACCAACAAGTCATTAAAATTAAATTAGGCATCCAACTTTGGGGTGTTTTGGTTATTATTTTCTGCTTCCTAATTCTTTCATCTCACTGGGCTTCATGGGGAACAGTTATCGACGGAGTTGAAATCGTTGGATTTGGTCGAACCGAAATTGGTACTGCAAGATATTTAACATATTCAAATTCATTAGCAGTATTTGATAAAGTTGATGCTGCTAATCCATCTTTAGTTGGCCCAAACCCAAAACTTGGTGGTGGTAGAGTTGGATTTTTACTTGCTGGTGCACTAAATAGTGCAGTCACACCACTCGGCTTAAATATCGTTTGTTGGATTCTTTTTGTAATGGGTTTAGCAATGATTTTCCATCGTCAAGTACATAAATTCTTAGACTTCATTAAGACACCAAGAACTAAAGAAAAAGGCAAATCCTTTAAAGAAGTTAATTTAACAATTGATGAGATTGAACCAGACCAACCAATTAGGGTTGAAGATGTTTCAGTTGAAGAATTTGATCCAAACGAATCTAGAGCAACTTTTGACTCATTCCAGGCTGCTCCTCCAATTAATAATGATTATTCACTTAAAAAAGCACGTTTCATCATGAATGAAGATGGCACACAAGTAAAAGAAATATACGAAGAAGAGCTTTCCAAGCCTGTTTTTGAAAGTCCAAAACAAGCTTACTTTGAAGAAAATAGTGAAGAAACTAAAGAAGAAAACGTTTCACCAATTAGTTTTGAATCTACTGAAAAAGAATACAAAGAACCATTCTTTGAACCTTTAAATGATGCTGAAAAAGAGGAAGAATTTGGTAATTCTTTCGAAAATGAACTTTCTAAACCACAAATTCAAGTTCAACCAATGGCTGCTCAAGCTCCTCAAGTAGAAGAAGTAGATTTCTTACATAAACCTCAACCGAAAGCGAATTTAATTAAAAATTACATTTATCCAAGTATTGAACTTTTAGATGTTGGTAAAGCAAGTGATACTGCTGATGCAAATGAAGCTTCTTGTCAAGAAAGAACTGAAATTATTAATAAATCCTTAGCAAACTACAAAGTAGGAGCTCAAGTTGTTTCACATATTGTTGGCCCATCTGTTACTAGATTTGATCTTCAAACAAATGATGATGTTTCAGTCACTTCTGTTCAAAAATACATTACCGACTTACAAGTAAGACTTGGTGGTGTCATGATGAGATTTGAACCGATTGTAAGCGGAAAATCAACATCTGGCTTAGAAATTCCAAATGAGTTTAGAACTAATGTCACATTAAGAGAAGCGGTTGCCGCTTTACCATTTGATCCAAAACATAAACTTCTTATTCCATTTGGAAAATCTATTTCAGGAGACGTTGTTTTTGCTGATTTAGCAGATTTCCCACATATGCTTGTTGCTGGTACAACTGGTTCAGGTAAATCAATTTTTGTCCACGCTACAATCATTTCATTAATTATGAGATGTAAACCAGAAGAACTTAAACTTGTCATGGTTGACCCAAAGAAGGTTGAAATGAATTATTATGAGAATATTCCACATCTTCTTTGTCCAGTTATTTCTGATGTTGGAAAAGTATTACTTACTTTCAATAAATTAGTTGATGAAATGGAACGTCGTTATATCTTGTTCCAGACTAATAGAGTTAGAGACATTAAAGGATTTAATGAATTTGCCAAACTAAAAGATCTTCAACCACTTCCATATATCGTCGTATTCATTGATGAATACGCTGACTTAATTGAAACTTGTAAGGAACTTCGTACACCTGTTGTTAGAATCGTTCAAAAAGCTCGTGCTGCTGGTATTCATTTAGTTATCGCAACACAACGTCCAAGCGTTAACGTTATTGATGGCGTTATTAAAGCAAACGTTGCCACACGTGTCGCACTTATGTGTGCATCAACAACTGACTCAATGACAGTTATTGGTGAAGGCGGTGCTGAAAAATTACTTGGAAATGGTGATATGTTAATCGATTGTCCAATTATCTCACGTGCAATGAAACCACGTGTTCAAGGTTGCTACGTCAGTGAAACTGAGATTATGAGAGTTTGTGACTATTTAAGAGAACATTATCAACCTCAATATGATCCAGTATTTATGAATTTAAAACCAGTTGTTGAAGAAAAATCATTTGATGAAGCAGAACCTCAAAAGATTGATAAAGCGCAAACAGACGAGGAAGCTTATCAAAAGATTAAAGAAGATGCGACCCATAGAGAATATTTCTCTATTTCATATATCACACGTACATATGGCATGGGTTATTCTAGAGCTGGTAAAATGTTCACCCGCTTACAAAAAGAAGGCATTGTCGCCCCAAGCGGAGATGCAAGAGGCTGTAAAGTCTTAGTTTATGTTCCAGGCGGCCAATCAATGGGAACTCCTGAACAATCAACATTTATCCCAGACGACGATGAATTTGATAATTAAGCCCTATTAATAGGGCTTTTTATTTAGTTAAAAATAGGGAATCACACTTAAAATTTTAGTTTAAAATATTAAAAAGGAGATTGTTATGAATTCGGTTAATATTATTGGTTTTTTAAGAGAAAATATTGATGATACTTTTAGAAATTTTGAATATGAACTTCCATATTTAGAAGAAAACGAAAAAGCAAGAACAGTTATTGTTGTGAGAAATTGGACTAATCAACCAAACAGTAGATTAAATTTATATCCTGCAAATTCGCGCGTTGCTATACACGGGCACTTGGACGGGCATGAAAAATTTGGTACAATACTTGTCGTTGAAGAAATCCAGGTATTACGTTAAATGAGAAAAATACTTCAATACTTAAAAATAGTTCTAATTGCAGGACTTCCAATCTTGTATTACCACTTTGTATACATGATTCGTTTTTCTCGTCATCCTGAAAAATATCCACTTGAAAAAAGATATAAAATTGCTAGAAAAGAAATATCTTTTGTAATTGGACTTTTCCATTTAGATTACACCCTTGAAAATCTTGAATCTTTTACTGAAAGTAAAGATAAGTCTTTACTTATCTCTAATCATTTATCATTTTTAGATCCGTTAATGATTATCATTAAAAGTGAAAAACCAGTGACTTTTATTGCTAAAAAAGAGGTTTTTAAAATGCCTTTTGTTGGACGTGTTGCAAAAGCATTAGAAGTATTCCCACTTGACCGCGATAACATCATGTCACAACTTAGCGAAATTAAAAAAGTTGTTGCCTATTTAAAAGATCCAAACAAACCTTCAGTTATTGTTTATATTGAAGGCACAAGAAATAGATACCCAGAAAATCCATGTCTAGATTTCCATGCCGGAACGCTTAAAATTGCCCAAATGGCTGGTTGCCCGATTAATGTTGCAGCTACCTATGGTAGCTTTAGAGCGCTTTCTAAAAAATCTTGCTTAAGAAAATACCCAGTTTATTTCTCAATTTTAGAAACAATTCCTGCTGAAGAGTTTAAAAAAACAAACACGAATGATTTAGCAGGTGAACTTAGAAAAAAAGTCGATGCGAAGGTCGACTACTTTAGAGGTTTAGATAAGAAATATATCGAATCAATGAAGATTTC
>JAFXWB010000028.1 GCA_017534425.1 Bacilli bacterium | reverse complement strand
TCAGGAGTTGATTTGGTGATTTCGTCAAAGGTTAGATTTGTCATTGCTCTACGAGAAGGTGATGTAGGGCTGTAATTTCTAATTGACATTTTTAATTCTCCTATAATGTGTAAATCCTATTTCAGATTACTCTTTGAATAAGTCGATTGCTTGTCCTTCTGCGACAGTTACGACTGCTTTTTTGAAACCGGAGATTGTGCCTCTATAACGGCCGCCTCTTGTGGTTTCTTTTGCAGGAACATTAATGATGTTAACTGAGGTAACTTTGACTCCAAAGATTTTTTCGAATGCCTTCTTAACGTCTGCGCGGTTAGCTTTCTTGCTTACGCGAACAGTTACCTTATTTTGTTCTTGCATGAGAGACATAGTTTTTTCGGTGATAACTGGTTCAACAATTACATCGAAATCATGGATGCTAGCTTTTTTGTTAGCGAGTGCTTTCTTTTCTGCCATGTTACTTTGCCTCCTCTAAGTTTTCTTCAACAACCTTTAAGGTTGCTTTGTCTAAGACGATCTTATCGAAGTAGAGAAGATCGAAGACTGAGACATTGTCGACGCCTGTAAGAACGACGTTAGCAATGTTGCTTCCGGCTCTGAAGAGATTTTCATTTTCCTCTGAGAGGACAACGAGAACTTTGCCAGTAGCTTTAAGATCTTTAAGTACTTTTACAAGTGCTTTTGTCTTTGGTTCAACTTCAAGTTTATCAACGACAATGAGATCTTTAACCATTGAGGACCATGCTGAGCGGAGTGCTAAGTTATGTTCCTTACGGTTTTGTTTAATTTTGTGGTTTTGTTCGCCTGTTGGGCCAAACACTGTTCCACCACCAACCCAAATTGGGGAACGGGTAGAACCTGCACGGGCGCGGCCTGTGCCTTTTTGTCTCCATGGTTTCTTACCACCACCGCTGACTTCATCACGTTTCTTGGTTTTTGCAGTGTCTTGTCTCATATTTGCTTGATAGACAACAACTGCATCGTGGATAGCTTGTGTAGCTTCCTTTTCACCAAAGACATGTGCTGAGACTGAAACGGTTGAGACTTCTTCGCCTGCTTGATTGAGAACTTTTAAGGTAATTTTCTTGTCTGCCATAATTATTCTCCTTCCTTAGCCTCGGCTGGGGCTTCTGCTGCTGGAGCTTCTTCAACTTTTGGTTGTTCTTCTACTTTAGCGGCTTCTGCTTCTGCCTTTGAGGCTTCTTCTGCGGCTTTCTTAGCAGCTTCTTCAGCGGCTTTTGCTTCTTCAGCGGCACGTCTAGCTTCTTCTTCAGCTGCTTTCTTTGCTGCTTCTTCGGCAATTCTTGCTTCTTCTGCTGCTCTTGCTTCTGCTTCAAGGTCGACTAATTCGGAAACCTTTTGTGGGTGACCGAGTTGTGTCTTGATGGCGCTTCTAATAAGAACTAATGATTTCTTTGCGCCTGGGACTGAACCCTTAATTAAGATGTAATTCTTTTCTGCATTTGATTCGATAACTAATTGGTTAAGGATTGTTGCAGACTGATTACCACTATGTCCGGCCATCTTTTTACCCGGAGTAATACGTTGAATAAGACCCATGTTAGCCATAGAACCTTGTGTTCTGTGCCAGCTGTGACCGTGTCCTTTGACACCGATTGTCATATTCCAACGTTTGATTGCACCAGTGTAACCATGACCTTTTGAGGTACCGACTACATCAACGACGTCGCCAGCTTTGAAGAGATCTGCGGTGATTTTATCGCCAACTTTGTAGTTAGCCATTTCATCGCCTTTAACTTCTGCAAGGACCTTCATTACTGGAACACCAGCTTTTGCGAAATGTCCTTTTTCAGCTTTGTTTGCTTTGGATTCTTTCTTTTCTTCGAATCCGACTTGGATAGCTTCATAACCATCCTTTTCTAATGTCTTAACTTGTGTAACGACATTTGGAAGTACTTCGACAACTGTAACTGCGTACATTGTTCCGTCTTTGGCGAAGACTTCTGTCATGCCCATTTTACGACCAATGATTTGTTTCATCTTGTCTTACCTCCTAAAGTTTGATGTCGATGTCAACTCCGGATGCTAAGTCAAGTTTTCTAAGTGTATCAACTGTTTCCTTAGTTGGATTTGTGATATCGATCAATCTCTTGTGTGTTCTGATTTCAAATTGTTCACGAGCATCTTTGTACTTATGGACAGCACGTAAGATGGTGTAAACCTGTTTTTCCGTTGGGAGTGGAATAGGGCCAACAACACCAGCCCCAGTCTTTTTCGCTGCTTCAACGATCTTTTCGACTGCTAAATCAAGAATCTTATGATCATATGCTTGCAAGCGAACCCTGATGGTTTTAACTTTTGCCATGAATTTTCCTCCTATAACTATTTGTTTCAGGCTTTCATCGTTTGCTCAATGCGAATTCCCTGGCCACCTTTCATGACAACGCCTGTTGGTGTGTCAGCAACCTCGCATATCAACGCAAGCGATAACGTTTAATAAGATACGCCTATATATAATATAAATCAATAGAAATTTATTAGGTGCGTGTGCGAAAACGCTTACTTTCAGGCAGATTTTAATGATTTTAGATGCTAATTTTTTGCAAATTTTTGCTTATTTTTGCCTAATTTTTGTCTTATCATTTGAAAATTTTTATAACAAAGCAATTATTTAATAATTGAAATTTATAAAAATTTTTGATAAATTCGCAAAGAAAAAAGCTTCCTTATTTTTAATAACGAATTTTTAGAAGCCTTTAGATTTTATTTTAAATTTTTTAGATTATTTTTTGCTGACTCGCTATGATCAGTAATCATTTTTAGAGTTTCACAACTTTCAATTTTTGGACATTCGGCACATGTGTTAAAACCTTTAGCGACAGCGCACTTGCGAATCTCGCATTGTTGACTGCAGAAATATGTTTTTACTCCATCACCATGGCAGCCTTCACAATTTATCCATTCAGGCTTGATTTCGATCTGATTCATTTCAGACCAAAGTTTAGCCACTTTCTTGCGGAGTTCATCATCATTATTTATGGTGGCTTTTCTTGCTTCACATTCCTCGCAATTTAGACCACAATATGCAATCTTATTTTCCATACTTTTCTGCTTCCTTTTTTAGTCCTTTTTCGTAAGTAAATTTACACCCACAATATAGCTGTTGATAGAGGTCATAATGAATCCTCATTTCACGAGCAATATCGATGCCTTTATTTTTCTTAAAATCTGAGAAAAAATAATGGGTTTTTCCGTATTTTTCCTGCAATTTCCTGGCAATTTCATTAATTTTTTGAGAATTCTTTTGACGCGAAATTGTCATGACTGTAGTAAAGAAATCATACCCATTTTCATTGGCAAAATTGAAGGCTTGGTCCATACGTTTTTCGTAGCATAAAAAACATCTTTCTTTACCCTCGTCTTGGTCCGCAAATTTTTCTAAATCTTTATTGTAATTTTCGTTATCGTATTTGGTCTCGATGACCTTAACTTCATAACCGTAATCACGCTTAAAAAATTCAAGAAATTTCTTAAGTTCGTTTAACCTTCTAAAGTACTCTTCAGATGGATAGATATTTGAGTTATTAAAGAAAATTGTTACATCAAAATGTGGGCACAAAAAGGTAAGTGGGAATGTTGAACAAGGACCACAGCAAGCATGTAAAAGAAGTGAAGGCTTTTTATCTTTTGGAAGTGCCTCTAATTCTTCTAAAGATTTCTTGTAATAGTTAATCTTATTCATAGATAAACATTGCGTCACCAAAAGAGAAGAATCTATATCTTTCATCTACTGCATGCTTATAGCATGATAAAGTAAATTCTCTGCCCATAAGTGCTGAAACAAGCATAATTAAAGTAGATTTTGGTAAATGGAAATTTGTAATCAAAGCATCAATCGCTTTAAATTCATATCCAGGCCAAATGAAAATATTTGTTTCATCCTTATCGGCACGGAATTCACCAAACTTTTGAATATTAGCTTCAAGCGTCCTCGTGGAGGTTGTTCCAAGAGCAATAATACGTCTTCCTTCCTTTTTGGCTTGATTAAGACGATCCGCCACTTCATGAGAAATTTCATAGGATTCTGTGTGCATCTTGTGAGACTCAACAGTTTTCTCTTTAACGGGCTTAAAAGTACCTAATCCAATATTCAAAGTTACATCTAAAAACTCTATGCCTTTTTCTTCACATTGTTTAATTAGTTCATTAGTAAAATGGAACCCAGCTGTCGGTGCTGCAGCACTACCGTAAATCTTGGCATAAACAGTTTGATATTGTGAGTTATCTTCACATTTTTTCTTAATGTATGGAGGAAGCGGCATAGCACCAATTTCATTCAAAATTTCCAGGAAAATACCGGTATATTTGAATTTTAATATACGAATTCCTTCATCTTTTACCTCCAAGCATTCTGCTAAAAGCTTGCCGTTATTGAAGTTAATTACAGAGCCAACTTTAATAGGTTTTGCGTTACCGGCTAAGCACTCCCAAACATCTCCTTCAAGTTGTTTGAGAAGTAAAATTTCAACGTGTGCTCCAGTTCCTTCTTTAGTGCCAAAAATACGAGCAGGAAGAACCTTTGTGTTATTACGAACAATAACATCTCCAGATCTTAAATAATCGATAATATCTTTAAAGATTTTGTCTTCGTACTTTTGAGTTTTTTTATTAATGCATAAAAGCCTGCACTCATCTCTAACTTGTGCAGGAGTTTGTGCTATAAGTTCTTCAGGAAGTTCATAATTGAACAATTCGATATCCATTAGAATCCTCTTTTGTCTCCGTACTTCTTAAGCATTTCTTCTCTAAAGTCACCAAATCTATCTTCTTGGATAGCTTTTCTTGCTTCTTCCATTAAATGAATTAAAAAACGAACATTATGAATTGAGAGAAGTCTTTTACCAAAAGCTTCATCAGCGACATATAAATGTCGTAAATATGCTTTCGTATAGTTTTTGCATGTATAACAATCACACTCTGGATCGAGTGGAGAGAAATCATCTTGATATTGCGCTCTTCTAATATTTACGCGACCTTGTGAGGTCATTAAAGTACCATGACGTGCAATTCTTGTTGGAAGAACACAATCAAACATATCTATTCCTTTTGCAATACCTTCAAGAAGGTAATCGATTGAACCAACACCCATTAAGTATCTTGGTTTATCTTCAGGGAGATATGGGACTGAATAATCTAACATTTTAGAGAAAACTTCTTTCGGTTCTCCAATGGAAGTTCCTCCGATTGAGTATCCTGGAAAATCCATTTTTACAAGTTCTTCAGCACAGTGTTTTCTAAGCTCTGGAAATTCTCCACCTTGGACAATGCCAAAGAGAGCTTGATCTTCGCGTTTATGAGCCTCTAATCCACGTTTAGCCCACCTTAAAGTTCTTTCGACAGACTTCTTAGCGTATTTTTCATCTGCTGGATAAGGAATACATTCATCAAAAGACATTATAATGTCTGCACCAAGCTTTTCTTGAATATCAATAACTGACTCAGGAGTAAAAAATAATTTATCTCCGTTTAGATGTGATTTAAATTGAACTCCTTCTTCAGAAATCTTTCTATTTTCTTGAAGAGAGAAAACCTGGAATCCACCACTATCAGTTAAAATTGGGCGGTCATAGTTCATAAACTTGTGAAGTCCACCAGCTTTAGCGACAATGTCTTCTCCAGGTCTTAAATGTAAATGATAAGTATTACTTAAAATCACTCCAGCCCCCATATCTTTAACTTCTTCTGGAGATAAAGTTTTGACGGTTGCTAAAGTTCCAACAGGCATAAACATTGGAACCTCAACATCTCCGTGTGGAGTGTGGAGTATTCCATATCTTGCACCTGTTTGTTTACAAATATGTTTAATCTCTAAGTAGAAATCTTTCATGCTATAAATCTTACCACAGTATAAAAAAATATCGAAATCAATTAAATGACTTCGATATAGAAACTAACTGGTCTAAATCCATCATTGCAGGATATCATCGCACTCATCGGGTCTTTCATCCAACCATCAAAGAAGTTACCTTTTCCTTCAGCAAGTGACTCAACATATTCTTTCATCACTTTCCAAGCTTCCGGACATAAATTCTCAGGTTTTTCCCCGTTTTTTGAGTAAAATACATCTCCAACTTTGATGTTACAAGCGTGTTGAATTGGGTTCTCATATTTCTTAATGAGATCCTTATATTCTATTACTTTGACTACAGTTATTTTTACCATTTTGGTTCTAAGTGTCTATTCGCTCCTAAGACCTCTAGTGCTTTAGCTCTTCTCCAGAGAATCATGAAGAGTGCATAACCAATTACACAAACCGCGATGAATTCTCCTAATGCAACAAAACCAGTACAAACCCAGAATGGACCAACTTCAAAGAAGTAAAGTTCTGCTCCAACAATAAATGCGTTGAATATAACTGGATATAATGCTGCGATAGCTAAGCGTTTAAAGCTCAAGAAACAAATACATAAGCATGCTAGGAATGTTGCTAATGTGCCGACTAAGATATCTATCCACATAAATGAGAATAGATTAGAAATGAAACATCCTAAGGTTAAGCCATAAATGTAATCTCTTCTAAAGAAGCAGAGTAACATTAAGGCTTCGGCAATTCTAATTTGAAGCATTCCAAATGAAATGCTGCTTGTGGCAACAGTTAATACAACATAGATCGCAGCCACAATTGCGTTTCTAGTTAAACTTTTTAATAATTCGTTTTTCATACCTTGCTTTTTTCTAAGTGGTTATTCAAGGGAACACTTATTTTAATTAAATGTTCTGAGCAATTAACTCAGCGAGTGATAACACCTTAGCTCCTTCTATTTCTTTTTCAACAGAGTCTGTTGTTACAAACTCTTTGATTTTTGGATTCAAGTGACAAGTTGAGAATATTGCGTGGGTTGCCGCAACATAAACTTGTGTTGCACCTTTTGCTAATAAAGCATCGACTGCATTATTAACTGTGCCGCCTGTGTCGATAATATCATCAACAACTAAGCAAACCTTGCCTCTAACGTCACCAACGACATTAATGACTTCAGATTTATTCGGGGCTGGGCGGCGTTTATCAATAACTGCTAAAGATGCACCGTTAAGTTCACTAGAAACATCACGTCCACGATTTGCGGAACCATGATCTGGTGAGACAACGCATACATCCGAATGAACAATTCCAAGTTCATCAAATCTTCTAGCAAAATATCTTCCAAACAAAACGCTGGTATCAATATTTGTAACAGGAATTGAGAAGAATCCTTGAATCTGTTGTGTGTGTAAATCGACTGAAATAACACGGGAAATCCCAGCAGTTTCAATCATTTGAGCAACTAGTTTAGCAGTTATTGGTTCGCCTTTTACAGCGACTCTATCTTGACGGGAATAACCGAAATACGGAGCAATCAAAACAACCTCGAAAGCTCCAGCATTTTTAAGAGCGTCAGCAAACATTAAGACTTCAAAAATTGTGTCGGTAGAAGGACTAATTGTAGACTGGACAATATAGCAAATTTTACCTTGAACTCTGCTTTCACATCTTGCCATTATCTCGCCATCAGCAAAACGAAAAACTTTGGACTCTCCAAGAGGGATTCCTGCTACGCTTGCGATGTCCTTAGCAAGTTGTTTGCTGGACGTTAAAGAAAATGTTATTTTCTTCATTCGGTTTTATACTCGTCGTATTTCTTTGATGAACCACGAACTTTGTCAGCTGGATACTTCTTCTCATTTTGATCTAATTTCTCATTAATAATTTGGTCAATATCGAGATGATATCTGTCCGCCATAAGCATGGCATACATAAAGACATCAGCTAGTTCTTCTTTAACTTTATCAACAGACTTTTCCTTATCGGTCCACTGGAATACTTCGAGCAATTCTCCCGCTTCAATCATGATAGATTTTGCGAGATTTTCTCCAGTGTGAAATTGAGACCAATCTCTATCGTCTCTAAACTTCATAAGTCTATCGTAAGTTTCTTTTTTCATCAAAATACCCTATCTTTTTCGCTTATTTCTTGGCTTTGCCTTGATTTGCGACAGCTTCCATTTCTGCCTTAAGTGCGGCTTCGTCCATTAAATAATAGTGTTTTACGGCTTTCATATTGTCGTCGAATTCATAGACTAGTGGAACACCAGTTGGAATGTTAACACCAACGATTTCCTCCTTAACCATATTGTCAAAATATTTGACTAAAGCACGTAATGAGTTACCGTGTGCAACAATTAAGCAACGTTTGCCTTCAAGCATTGCTGGTTTAATAACACTTTCAAAGAAAGGAACTGCACGAGCAACAGTAAGTTCAAGAGATTCTGTTAATGGAAGATCTTCTCTTGGAACATCTCTAAATTGGGCTTGGTTAGCTGGGTTGCGTGGATCCTTTTCTTCAAGTGCTGGAGGTGGGCAATCATAGCTTCTTCTCCAAATCTTAACTTGGTCTTCGCCATATTTTTCAGCTGTTTCAGCTTTGTTTAAACCTTGAAGTGCGCCATAATGACGTTCATTAAGTCTCCAAGTTTTAATAATTGGGAGCCATTCACGATCAAGTTCAAATAAAACATTGTTCATTGTGTGAATTGCCCTTTTGAGCATAGAAGTAAATACGATATCAAAATCATATCCTTCTTCTTTGAGAGTCTTACCAGCGCGGTGTGCTTCCATAACACCTTTTTCTGATAAGTCTACGTCGGTCCAACCAGTGAATAAATTCAATTTATTCCATTCTGATTCACCGTGTCTAATCATAACTAATTTGTACATAAGTTTCTCCTTTATAAATTAGTCTGCTAATGATCCCATTGGGTCCCATGGTTTTAATACGACAGGTTCAGATTCATAGGCATCTAATTCTTCTTTGGTTAAATACTTTTTGTTCACAACTGCTTGATAAGTGTATTGATCAAACCAGCTTGCAGACATAATGAAGTAGCCATCTTTTCCTCTATCATTTCCCCACGAGTTTTCAATCTTCCATTTTGTTGGAACACCTTTTTCATCAAAGGCAACACCTGTGATACACATTGCGTGATTCATAGCAGATGAACGGAAATCTAAAGATTCTCCTTTTTCCATCTTAATGTCGAGGTTGAGTAATGATTTATAATCAAATTCATTATCATCCCAAACACCACGTAATCTATCACCGTAACTGGAGACGTCAGAACCAAACCATACAATTTCACCATCTTTAAGTTGCTGAATGATAAGTTCTTTTAGTCTTTCCATTGGAAGATTCAAATGTTTAACAATTCTTCCACCTTCAACGTTTCCTAAGTATTTAACTGTATAAGATTTGTTGAAAGGTTTTGATTTAGTTGGAGCATTAATACATGAAATGTATTCATCAATCTTGGTTCCAACATATTTTTCAAAGAATGATTTAGGAGTAAATCCTTTAACACATTGGAATTGTCCTTTATCATCTGTGTATTTAAGATCAAATGTTTTTGGAGGAATGCCATAGCATGAGATGAGAGCTTTATAGAATCTCTTCATATAAGAATCTTTAAGTTCATCAACAGCTTTCATTCCTTCTTTAGCCTTAACTAAACGTGCTTCGCTTGCGAATCTTCTAACTTCCGCATTAAGTAAAGAATTTAAAATTCTTGTATTATTTGAAGTGTAAGTTTCAACAAATGCGTTCTTTGGACAAATACCATACTTTTTAACAACGTTAACAAGCATATCCCATTGACCACCATCGCCAATTCCGTTTTGAACTAAGAATTGAACTGTACGGTCATCATAATCGGCATCAATTGTTTCAATTAATGCATTAAGTGTGTAATTAAGTTTTTCTAACTTATCATAAAAAGCAATATAGCTTTGTGAAAGTTTGAACGAACCAACACCAATCTTTTTTCCGATCATCTCGCGCATTCCGTTACATGCGGCAAAAATCCAACATCTACCTGATGCCTTTTGGTTGTTAACAGCCATAGTTTTGATATTAATATCAAAATTAAAATCCATTTCTTTAACAGTATCTTTTGAAGCGGCTACTGTTTGAATATCGGAATTTGAAAGAGCATGTCTAGCTATAGTAGAACAATTTTCGGAAAGGTATTCTTTTTCGATTTCATTTAATGTTTCGAGTTTAATTTCCTTCATAGTCTTTCTCCTTTTGCGAATAATATTTTAATATAAAATTATTATTTTTCCACCAAAACACATATAATTATTTAAATGGATTACAAAAAATACGCGATAGTTGATTTACATTTACACCTTGATGGCTCTTTGTCTGCCAAAGCCATTTTAAAGGTTGCAAAAAAAGAAGGAGTTAAACTTCCAACATATAAAGAAGAAGAGTTAAATCGCTTTTTAATGGTTCCTGAAAATTGCCAGTCACTTAATGAATATCTGGAACGCTTTTCACTTCCAAATTTAGTTTTGCAAACCAAAGAAGGTCTGGAAATTTGCACACTTGATTTATTAGAAAGACTGGCTGCTGATGGTCTAAAATACGTTGAGATTAGAATGGCTCCACAGCTTTCCATAAACAAAGGATTAAGCCAAGAACAAGTTGTTGATACACTTATTCAAACATGCAAAAAAGCCGAGAAATATGGCATTTTTTCAAATTTAATCCTTTGTATGATGAGGGGAAATGACACAAAAGAAAAGAATTTTAAAACAATTAATGTCGCCAAGAAATTTTTATGTAAAGGCGTTGTTGCAATGGATCTTGCTGGAGCGGAAGGACTATTCCCAAACGAGATGTTTAAAGATGAATTTAATCTCATCAATAGTCTTAATATTCCTCTAACAATTCATGCCGGTGAAGCTTCAGGTGCAAGTTCAGTTAAATCTGCCATTGAGTTTGGCGCAATTAGAATTGGGCATGGAATTCATTCAGTTGAAGATCCTTCTGTTTTAGAAAAACTTAAAAAGAAAAATATATGTCTTGAAGTATGTCCAAAATCAAATCTAGATACTAAAACAATTTCAAAATATGATGACCTTCCATTAAAAGAATTTATTAAAAATGAAATTAAGGTATCTATTAACACTGATGACATGACAGTCTCAAATACAACGCTTAAACAAGAATATGAAACTCTTGTAAAAATGGGTTTTAAAGAAAAAGATCTCCGCCAATTTGCGAAGAACTCAATCCAAGCATCCTTTGCAGATGTTAAAACAAAAGAATATTTACTTGATTTTATAAAATAAAATCTCTAATCGTTTTTAATACTAAATCAGCCTCTTCTACATAGCCAATGTGATGAGACTTTTTTAATAATACCCACTTAGAATTTTTGATTTCTTTATTCATCAATTCATTCATCGCTGGTGTTGACTCATCAAATGCACCAGAAAGAATTAAAGTTGGGACATCAATTGTATGGAGTTTATCTTCAACGTTCCAGTCAGCTAAAGTGCCAGTTCCGTAAAATTCTGATTTACCCCACATCTTTTCATAAATCTC
>JAFXWB010000027.1 GCA_017534425.1 Bacilli bacterium | reverse complement strand
TCACCAATCTTTGAAGCATCAGATTTTGGAATTGGCATAAATCCATAATTAAATGAATCAACACCTGTTTCTCTTGCAATCTCAAATGCTGGTGCAGCTTCATTTTCCCACCAAGTTCCTTCAAACATCATAGCGATTGGTTTAACTGAACCGCCAACATATTTGTTATTAACAAATGCGTCTTGAACATCATAGTTTGAGTTGTATCCTTGATAGTTATTTGCACTCTTGGTTAAGATTTCTCTAGCAAAATATAAGGCATTATAGATACCAGCTTGGCTTCTTAAAAGATATCCGTTGTCTTTTGTGATTGGGACAGATTTAGTAACAATCTTGTCACCATCAAAATGATCATAAATATTTGTTGCGGTGCCGTTAAAGTTATAATTTAAATTGGTTTGTTCATAACCTTCGTCATCACTCCACCAAGAAGTAAGTGCTCTAGCGGTGTACCAGGTAGCGTTACCAGATGAATATGTAAATGGAATAATGTTTGCTCCAGTCATTCTTTCCATCATTGTTTTAAATTGTTCATATGTTTGTGGAAGACCATCGTCCCAGTCACCTGAAACTCCGTTTGGGCCAGCGCCAAATTGTTCTCTATTGTTAGTAGGAGAACCATCTGCTTTCATATAGAAACTTTTTTGTCTAAATAAATCTTTGTCATATACAAGACCATAGAAACAATCATAGAAAGGAACTGCATAGTATTTGCCTTCACGATTCATAAAACCAGCCATATTTCCATCAATTTTACTAAGAATCGTCTTACCGCCTTCTTCTGAGTTTGGTGCAGTTAAAATGTCGGTAATATCTGCTAATTTATGTTGGTTGGTTAGTTTGTAGTAGTCGACACTTTCGGTGAAATAGACATCTTCATATAAATCGGATTCTTCAAGATTTCCGCCTGAACAAGCACGGTTAGATTTAACATGAATTTGAACACCTGTTCTACCTTCTTGATAATTGGTGCTATTCTCGTGTTTTTCTTCAAATAAGCGAGCGGCATTTTTAAGCCACTGATCACCGACACCTCCATCGAAAGTAGCAACATTTAGTTGCGCTTTTGATGAGTCAATTGACTCTCCGCCTTTCTTTTTACAACCTGTAATGGCAACTACGCATATAGTTGCAACACTAAACACAAACAATTTTTTCATAAAATATCTCCTTTTTTATTTAGCTACTGCGTGTTTTTTCTTTTTGATAATGAAGAAAGTTAATAATCCGGCACCTGCTAATACAAGAACACCTGCACCAACAGATAGACCGATAATTAAACCTTTGTTTGATTTATTTTTCTTTCCTGCTTCAACATAAGTTTCACCATTAAAGATTGACCCATCTTTAGTTGTGACTTTCTTAATATCTTCTTTGAATTTTGCAACAAGATTTCTAATTTCTTCAATAGAAGTGGCCTTATCAGCATCGCTTCTTGCTTGAAGTGCTAATTGTTGAATTTTGTTAGCATTTTCTTCATCGTAACGATCAAGTTCAACTAGACCAATAAATGTTTCAATTTCAGTTTTTGCAAGTTTCTTTTCGCTTGCTAATTCTTCTGCATCGTATTGTGCAGCAGTTTTTAAAGCATCAATTTCTTGTTTAGTTGAAGTGACTATAGCATCAATAGAAGCTATGTCAGTGGAAGCATCTATTTTTGTATTTGCGCTATTAAGAATAGAAGTAAGTTCCGCCTTTTCACTATCTCTATAAAGAGATGCTGATTTATATGTTTCGAGTTCCGATTTAGCGTTGTTCTTATATTCAGATAAAATAGTCGGAATTGCATTGATTTCAACAACAGCAGCACTAAGCAATGATTCAACTTCTTGATTGCTTGTAGCGTTATTAATACTTGTGGTGTAGTTATTAATAATTTCTTGAATTTGTGCTTGGTTAGCAGCGCTGTAATTACTTAAAGTAACGTAATCTGTTAGATAAGCAATAGCTTCTTCCTTGGCTTCAGGAAGAGTTGGTGCTGATTGGCTCCAGCTATTTGAAGCATAGCTATATGTGAAAACTGTGTCAGACAATTTATACACAGATTTAACGTTCGAGTCAGTATCATAGTAAGCAAAACAACCATGAAGTTTAATGGTGTCGCCATTTTCAAGGGTTAATCCAGATAAAGAAATTGAATACTTCTTGTCTGCTAATTTTGTAATTACAGGATTAGCCAAATATGAAGCAATTTCATTATCTTTATAGAGATATGCGTTCTTTTCCATTGGATAAAGTTGTGCTCCAATAGGAAGAGAATTACTTCTTAAACTTACTAATAAGGATTCAGATGATGAATTATTCTCGAGTATTGGTCTACCAATTGATGTAGCAAGAGTTGATTTTGTAACATCGTCTTCACACGGACTTAAGCTAATAGATTCGCCACTGCTATCAGCAGTATGTGAATCCATAAATAAAATAGTTGGAGAAAGAACACTTATTGGTTGTCTATCAACAATTGTTTTTAAAGCATGAGTGGTGGTACTACCATCAATAATATCCATGTAAAGCACGGTTCTTTCGTAGCCTAACAAATCAATAGCGCCACACTCAATTGTGTAATCATGGTTTGCTTCAAATGCATACGGAGCGTTTTGTTGGTTATATCTAGTGTCATTTACAAATCTTGCAAGTCCAACACCTAATGCACCGTGCCCATCAACATCTCCCCTCGCAATATCAAAGATATAGCAATTCGCGCCATTACCTCTTAATCTAACGAAAACTTGTGCTTCGTATTTTCTAGAAGTAGGGTCTGTGCTTCGGTAATTAAATCTAAATTTTACATTGCCGTATTCATTTTCAGGATTTGTCGCAAATCTAGAATAAATACTATCAGGATCATTAGAAGGGTAACTCTTATTCACAGCATCATCTTTTGGATAGAAGTTAATGTTTCCAACCGCACAAATATCGGTTGTCGTTACAACTTCATAAGTTTCAAGATATTCATTGTAATCAGCCTCGTCATCGTGGCTTAAAATGAACGCTTCAATGTGATCTTGTCTTGTTTCAACAGCAGCAATTAAATCTTTTGTTTCTCCCGCAATGTTTTGAACGCTTTTTACATTTGTGGCGTCATTAATATCGTCGATTGCGTCATTAACATAACCTTGAACAACGGCTAGTTCTGCAGCCTCAAAAACATTTTCATCTACTAAAGCTTCGAGTTCTGCGATAACGCTATTTTTATATTCTTGCAATTTTTCTGGAATCATTGGAATTGCATCAAGAGCTTCTTGAGCATTTTTAAATGCTGTCCATTTGGCTAAAACTGTTGTTGCGTTTCCAATGTTTGTTTGTGCGCTTAATAAAGTACTTTCGATTAAAGCTTGATTTTCTGCTGTGTAATTACTAAGCAAAACATAGCTATTAATTTCCTCAATTAAGTATTCATCTAAATCATCAATGGGTTCAAATTGTGAACCATTGAATTTCACACTAAATGGTACAAGAGCCATTGTGTATGCTTTGCTATTAGCGTAGAAATGGAATTCTCCACTAATGGTCATCACATCATTTTTAGCAAATGAAAAATGACAATCACTAAAGGAAATGTAGTATTTATTACTTTCAAACTTTGTTAATGGTGGACTATCGTCTGAATTAAGTCGATAAGCGATTTCTCCGTTTTTAAGCATGTTATATGAACTTGCTGGAGCTCCTTTGGTTTGCCAGTCACTTAAAACAGAAATATCGTTTGTTGGACCATTAAGATAAAGACCTAGACCAGCATTGCTGGAATCAAAAGTCATTACATCTGTATTTGTCTTTTGTGGAATCGTACCACCTAAAAAGATATTTTCGGCCCCGTATGAAATAGCCACTCTTGGTGTTCTTACTGAAGATTTTGGTTCAAAAGTTTGTTGTAAAATGAGTTCGCCATCATATTTGACATAGTGATAAACTTTCGAGCTATCTTTAACAACGATAGAAGCACATTCAATAGTGTGTCGTGCGCCAGGTTCCAAATTATATTCTAAGTCTCCAGATCTCTTGAATCGTGTTAGATTTCCACCTACTTTTTTGTATTCATCAAAAACAATTACGCCATGAGGACCCCATGTATTATTTAAGGCTAAAACAAAGAAATGATCTGCTGATGTTCCTATGTTGTCGCCACAGAAGCGAATTTCCAATGATTGGTCTATTTTGCTGTCTGATTCAAAAACAAATTCAAAAGCGAACGAATTTGTCGTGTTTTCAGGACTTGCTGTGAATGTATTCCAACCAGAAGTTTTCTTTTCGGTATCAATTTTAACGTGGTCATAATCATCAGAAGCAATCTGCGCTAAAGAGATCCTATCGTATGTCTCTAATTCAGGAACCATGAATTCTTGTGACCATTTTGATCCATCCCAAACAACTTTAAATGGCTCAACCGACATGTTATAAGTGTCACCATTTACTGTTGCGGTCCAGTTTCCTTGTAAAATCAAAGAATCGTTTGCGTTTCTAGTCTCAGGTACAGCTCCTCCATAGTCTAAAAAATATGCAGTTGGACTAATCTTTTTAATTTTTACGCTTGGTGTGCAAATATTTGTGTCATTTCTTTTTAATGCACTAGCTTCACTTGATGTAAAAACACTTATATCCCAACTTGCTGGTGTGTTGTGATCATAAGGAATTTCGTTTTCACTGCCAAGAAGATATAATCCAATATTTAAAATACTAGGATTATTACTATCAGCTGAATTAAAGGTAAATGAAAGTTCACCAACATTAATTGTGCTACCTGCACTTGCTTCAAAATCATTTTTTGAAGGTTGAAGCCCACCTAAAAGTGCAACTGCACATGAAAAGAATGAAGTGACTCCAATTGAGAAGAACAAGAATTTTTTCTTCATAGAAAACCTCTTTGTACAATTTAACATATATATTTTACCAATTATTTTTTCAAAATATGTAAGTAAATATTATCAGTAAATTGTATTTTCTTGATATCAATATAATTTTTTAAACAAAAGAAAAGGGGGAATTAATCCCCCTTCATAGCTTTTACAATAAATTATGGATATTTGAAATTTGTTGTGGTCGCGCTTTTTTGGCTACCACATTAGATTTCAAGATTATACCACCTATTTAGTAAAAAAGTAAAAATCCTCACATATAATTTAGATGTTCAGTCAAATTATAAGGAGGAAGAACCATG
>JAFXWB010000026.1 GCA_017534425.1 Bacilli bacterium | reverse complement strand
CTTTTCGCTGTTTAGGAGTTCCTGGATACATAATGTACTCGCCGTTTTTATACTTGTTGACGCACTCAAGTTTGAATTCCCATGAATATTTCATAGAAAAAGTACCCCTTTCCTAATGTCTAGGATTTGGGGTACCTTTCAGATGACTGCTTTTTTTATATCTACGAGACATTGTCTCGTTACATAAGGTTAGGTGAAACTGATCTTTTCATATTTCACTCTCCTTTTGTAGCTTAATTATATTATCTATTTACTAAACTGAGAAGAGACATTAAGTCTTTGTGTGATTCTTTTGGCATATTAAATGCTTCTTCGAATGGCACACGTTTAATTTCATCTCCAAATAGACCTAAAGCAATGCACGATTGACCGTCAATAATGGCTCTAACCGCCTCGGCACCATATCTTGTTGCTAAAATTCTGTCTCTTGCTGATGGAGCGCCACCTCTTTGAATATGACCTAATACTTGAGCGCGGCAATCAATGCCAGTTCTTTCTGAAACATTCTTAGCAAGGTCATAAATATTTGGGAACATCTTTTCTGAAACAATAATTAAAGCGTGTTTCTTTTTTCCGCCTTTGAGTGATTTAAGTTTTTCGACAACTTTATCTTCATCATATGGGTGATCTTGAGAAATAACAATTTCAACGCCTTCGGCGATACCAGAATAAAGGGCTAAATCGCCACATTTGTTACCCATAACTTCGATAAATGTACATCTTGAATGAGATGAAGTTGTATCTCTAAGTTTATCAACACATTCACAAATTGTATTTTGAGCAGTATCAAAACCAATACATGCTTCAGTTGAACAAACATCGTTATCAATTGAACCTGGAATACCAACAACAGAGATTCCACGAGCTGCTAAAGCTTGGGCGCCTCTATAAGTTCCATCGCCTCCAATAACAATTAATGAATCAATACCATAAGATTCAAGTTGTTTAATAGCAATTTTTTGATATGCTTCTTCCTTAAATTCTGGAAGACGGGCTGAACGAATAATTGTTCCGCCTCTATTAATAATATCAGAAACAAAGTTTCTGTCGACTTGTTCAATACGTCCTTCAACAAGGCCTTTGTAGCCTTCATAAACAACATACATTTCACAACCAAGTTTAATGCCGGTACGAATAACTGCACGAACACAGGCATTCATTCCAGGGGCATCGCCGCCTGAAGTTAAAACAGCAATTTTATTCATAATTTCTGCTCCAAAAAAGATCGTTTTACATTTTATCACTACACAATTTTGATTAAAATTGTAAGTTTTAATATATATAAAAAATGAGGACATAGTCCTCATTTATTTTTTGTGATTTTTACAAATTATCTAAATTTAGTTTTCATGTCATCTGCAATTTTCTTGTAAATTGCATTTGCTTGGTTTTCGTCTGAAGCTTTGATTGAACAATACATTTTAAGTTTAGGTTCAGTTCCAGAAGGCCTCACAACTACTGTCGATTCGTTTTCTAAAATGTATTTAAGAACATCGGATTTTGGTAAGCCATTAATACCTTTTGAATAATCTAAAACTTCTTTAATTTTATAGCCACCAATATCTTTGATATTCCTTCTAAATGAAGCCATGATTTGCTGCATCTTTGTAAAGCCTGCGGCTCCTTCAAAAACGAAGTTATCAAGTTTGTTCAAATAGTAGCCATATTTCTTATATAATTCATCGAGTTTTTCAAGTAATGAAATGCCTCTAGTTTTATAATACGCAAACATTTCTGCAATCATGAATGCTCCATTAACGGCGTCTTTATCTCTTGCGAATGTATGTGTTAGATAACCATAAGATTCTTCAAAACCGAAAATATAATTATTTTCTTCATGCATTGGTTCGTGCTTTGCGATGATTTCTCCAATATATTTAAAACCAGTTAAAACACGGAACATGTTGACTCCATAATGTTTGGCAATTGGATCAACCATTTCAGTTGAAACAATTGTTGTACATGCGAAAGGTTTTAAAGGCATAGCTTTATTTAAGGTACGAAGTTCACAAATAAAGTTAAAAAGTAAAACACCAGTTTGATTTCCTGATAAAAGAGTAAAATCTGCACCATTTTTTACAGCAATTCCAACGCGGTCACAATCTGGATCAGTTGCAATTAAAAGGTCAGCATCATTCTTTTTAGCATAGCTAATTCCAAGCTCCATAGCTTCTCTGACTTCTGGATTTGGGAATGGACAAGTTGGGAAGTGACCATCTGGTTTTCTTTGTTCTTCAACAACTGTAACATTTGTATAGCCAGATTCTTTTAAGATTTTTGTAACTGGAACAAGACCTGCCCCATTAAGAGGTGTGTAGACAATTTTGACGTCTTTATTAACCTTTTCGTTGCCTAAAACTGAATTAGCTCTAACAATACCAATAAATTTATCTAAAAGTTCATCCGGAATATATTCAATAACTTTTGTATTCAAAAGTTCATCAAATTCTTTTGCCTTAACTTCAAATGGATTGGTTTTATTGATTTCAGCAAGGATTTTTCCAGCAGCAATTTCGGTAATTTGGCAACCATCACTTCCATAAACTTTGTATCCATTATATTTGGAAGGATTATGAGATGCCGTGACCATAATTCCAGCGTCACATTTTAATTCTCTAACTGCAAATGAAAGAAGAGGAACTGGCATAAGTTGTTTATAAATATAAACATGAATGCCTGCAGAACCTAAAACTCTAGCGGCTTCACGAGCGAAAACATCAGACTTAATTCTTGAGTCATAACTAATTGCTACATTAATTTGTTTGCCTTTAAATTCTTCAAGTAAATAATTGACTAAACCTTGGGTAGCTTTACGGATGTTATAAATATTCATTCTGTTCGTGCCGAACCCTAATTCTCCTCTAAGACCACCAGTCCCAAAAGATAGTTCTTTGAAGAAAGCATCTAAAAGTTTGTTTTCGTCATTTTTAATTTGTTGATATTCATTAACTAAATCTAAATCCTCAACAGCGAATTTAGACCATTCATTGATCTTATTTAAAATTTTTTGTTCCATATTGATTAAATTATAAGTATATAATTTTCACTTTTCAACTAAGTTAAAAGAAAAGACCTAAAGGTCTTATCTATGTTTTGATTTAAATGCAACACCTAGAGTATCAGGTCCGCAGTGCGCTCCGGCTGTTGGGTTAACATCAAGTACTTCAAATGTTAATTTATCACCAAGTCTTTTAATAAGTTCTTCCTTAAGTTCTTCAATTAAATAAGGAGCATCAGCGTGTCCAAGAACAATATTGTGTTTATCAAAATCAACACCAAGTTCTTGAACATAATCTGCAAGTTTCATGACAGCATTTTTTCTACCTTTAACTTTACCAATTGAAGCCATTTTTCCATCTGCTCCCATTGTAAGAATTGGTCTAATTCCGATAATTCCACCCATAAATGCTGCTAAACCTGAAACACGTCCTGATTTTGCGAAGAACTTTAAATCATCTGCAAAGAAATAACATGCATAATGATCCACTTCAGTTTCAGCCCATTTGACAACTTCTTCAGGAGATTTTCCACTTCTAAGAAGTTCTACAGCGTCTTTACCAATAATATATGAAATAATTGTGATACCTTTGGTATCAATTTCATAAAATTTTCTTTCTGGATATTTTTCTTTAAGTTCTTCTAAGGCAAGTCTCATTGAATTAAATGATGCAGACATTGCAGCAGAAAAATGGATATAGAAAATGTCGTTTCCTTTAGCAAATTCTGGTTCGAAATATTTCTTATAATCTTCCGGATTAAGCGCAGAAGTAGTAGGAATAACACCTTTTCTTAATGTCTCATAATATGGATGAGCTTCAAACTTTTCAAAATCAACATATGGTAGGACTTCTTTGCCTTTAAGATTGTAAGGCATCGAAATCATAGTGGCATCCCACTCTTTAGCTTGTTCAATGGTAAAATCACTATCAGAGTCAATAAAAATCTTTAACATATAATTAATCCTTTTAATGTATTTTATTTAAAATAAACTTCAAATTTTATGGCCTTGAGCCAAGAATAGTATAACCCATATAAGAATCTTGTCAAACTTACTACTCTAGTTAAATTTAAACCTAGTAAAATAAAAAAAGAGAACCGAACGGGGCGCCAATCGCCTATACCTTGGATTCTCTAAAAATATACTAACATAATTCAAAAATGTTTCAATTAATTGCCAACTTAAATGTCTAATAAAATTTGCTATTTATAATCTATTGTGTAAAATCTACTCGTTATGAAAAATAAAAAACAAGAAAAACAAACTATTGCTGATGGCATTAATAATATGCAAATTAAAGAGCCAAGCTCCTTTTGGTGGTTTGGTTATACCTTTTTAGCGCATCTGCCATTCGTATTTGCCCCAAAATATCACGTTAAATACAAAATCATTGATGACATTAATAAAGAAAAGGGCCCAGCTTTTGTCGTGTGGAACCACCAATCTCGTAGAGATTATCTTTTCATTAAAAACATTGTAGAACCTCGTAAATTTAACATGATTGCAGGTTATACCGAATTCCACAAAGCTCACTTAAGACCTCTTTTTGATAAGGTCCAAGTTATTCCAAAGAAGAACTTCACTCAAGATTTTCTCTTCTTAAAACTTTTAAATAGACGCATTAAAGACGGTGGAACAATTGCATTTTCTCCAGAAGGAATGAGCTCGATCTATGGTTGTAATCAACCAGTTGTTCCGGGAACTGGCCGTTTCCTAAAGCACTACGCTATTCCAGTTTACTTTGTAAAACTTGAAGGAGCATATCTCTCAAGTCATAAGACTTGCACCGATGACCACCCAGGCAAAGTTTTCGCCACCATTTCTAAACTTTGGTCTAAAGAAGACCTTGAAAAGTTAACTCCAGAAGAAATTGATGACAAACTTAATGAACTATTCACTCATGATGACTATGCCTGGAATAAGGAAAAGCGCATTAAATACAAGACAAAAGGTAAAGCGGCAGTAAATATGTCATCTATTGCATATAAATGTCCAAGATGTGGCAAAGAAATGATGAGAGACAACAATAATAAACTTTATTGTGAATCATGCGGAAATGGCTGCACCATCAATGACTACTACGATTTCGTTCCATTTGATGAAACATGTGTTGTTCCAGAATCGCTCACAAAATGGGTTGAATATGAACGTGGAGAAATAATCAAAGATATTAGAAAAGATCCAAATTATTCATTCTCGTTTAAAGTTAAAATTGGTGACCTTCCAAAGTATGAGTTTATCAAAGATAAACATGCTGGATCAGTTGAATGCGGAGAAGGTACATTTACCATCGATCATAATGGACTTCACTTCGTCGGAACTAGACATGGAGAAGAATATAAATTTGATTTATCTTATCAAATCTATTACACCCTTGTTATTGAAGAAGCCACAGATGTCTTCTCATTATATGTAAATGGAGAATATATCGAAGTTAAACCTCTAGATGTTCGTTCAGTGGGTAAAGCATTATTCTTAACTGAAGAAATGCATAGACTTCACGTTAATACATGGAAACATCTTCCAACAATTGATTACCTCTACAAAGGTACAGAATTAGAAAAGAAATAGGCTATTTGAAATTTGATGTGGTTTTATGTGGTTTGACCAAAAAAACAGCCTCATAAAATCTTGAAATTCATTGTGGTCTTCAAGAGGGG
>JAFXWB010000025.1 GCA_017534425.1 Bacilli bacterium | reverse complement strand
GATGATGCTCACATCTTCTGTACTCTTGATCAACTTGAAGATGAAATCATTAAAATGCTTGCCTTATTCGATAAGATTTATTCCATATTTAACTTAAGTTACCATATCGAATTATCAACAAGACCTGAATCAGGTTCTATTGGTGATGAAGAAGTTTGGAGAAGAAGTGAAGAAATTCTTGCTAAAGTTTGTAAGAAATCTGGTAGAGAATTTAAGGTTAATCCAGGTGATGGCGCATTCTATGGTCCAAAACTTGACTTTAAACTTAGAGATTCTATGAATAGAATTTGGCAATGTGGAACAATCCAACTTGATATGAACTTACCAGAAAGATTTGATGTCACTTATATTGATTCAAATGGTGAAAAAGAAAGACCGGTTATGCTCCACCGTGCAATCTTCGGTTCTATTGAAAGATTTATCGGAATTATCACTGAACACTTTGGAGGTGCTTTCCCACTTTGGTTATCACCAGAACACGTTAGAGTCTTACCAGTAAATAACGAATTCCATCTTGAAAAAGCACAGGAAATCGTGGAAATTTTAAAGAAAAACGGTATTCGTGCTTCACTTGATGCAGGCGAAGATAAACTTGGTTACAGAATGAGAAATAGCCAAGTTAATAAAGTACCTTACACCGTTGTCATTGGTGACCATGAAAAAGAAGAAGGAACAGTCACATATCGTCACTTTGGTTGCAAAGCTCAACACACTGTCAAACTTGAGGAATTTATTAAGTTACTTAAGGAAGAAATTGAGACAAAAGCATTACCAAAATACGAAGAACAACAAAATTAGTTTGACAATACTTTATAAGTATAGTTTAATATTTCTCGCAGATAACGTAGAAAGAAGAGCGCCCTGCTTCTCACCAGATCGATGAATCGATTGGTCACATTGCTACAATAACTGATATCGAAAGGTTATTTGAACGGGCGCATTCGTGCCCGTTTTCTTGTAATAGGAGGACAAACTTATTAGTAACTATCCAAATCAAGGACAACAACGTCCAAACAAACAAAACCAAGATCTCATTAATGAGAGAGTCAGATTCCCAGAAGTACTTCTTATTGGCACCAATGGTGAACAATTAGGAAGAATGTCTTCAAAAGAAGCCTACCAACAAGCTGTTCAAGCCGATTTAGATCTAGTTTGTGTTGCCCCTAACGCTAATCCACCAGTATGCAAATTACTTAACTATGGAAAATATCGTTACGAACAACAAAAGAAGGCTAAAGAATCTAAAAAGAATCAACACATTGTTGAGGTTAAAGAAATCCAATTAACTCCACAAATCGGACAACATGACGTTGATACCAAAGCTAAGGCAGCAAGACGCTTCTTAGAAGAAGGTAACAAAGTTAAAGTTGGCGTTAGATACCGTGGAAGACAATTATCTCATGCTGAAATTGGTGAGGAAGTTATGGCTAAGTTTATCGAGCAACTCTCAGATGTTGCCTCCGTCGAGAAGGCTCCATTTATGGAGGGCAAATGGTTAAATGCAGTTTTAGCATCAAAATGTAAAAAGTAGGAGGAAAACAGCATGCCAAAAATGAAATCAAAAAGAGCACTTGCAAAACGTGTTAAAGTTACCGGCAGCGGACAACTTAAAAGACACAGTGCTTACACATCACACCTTGCACCACGCAAGACAACCAAACAAAAAAGACACTTAAGAAAGGCTTCACTCGTCGATAAGACTGACTTAAAGAGAGTAAAGACTTTAATTCAATAGGAGGTAAGTAACGATGGCTAGAGTTAAAAATTCAGTCGCAACACACGCACGTCGCGCAAAAATATTAAAAAGAGCTAAAGGTTACTTCGGAAGTAAACACCTCTTATTCAAGACCGCTAAAGAACAAGTCTTAAGATCACTTCGTTATTCATACAATGACCGTAAGAACTTAAAGAGCGATATGAGAAAGCTCTGGATTAAGAGAATTAATGCCGCTTGTAGAAACTACGACATTTCCTACTCAAGATTCATCAATGGTCTTAATAAAGCAAACATCAAAGTTAATAGAAAGATGTTAGCAGAACTTGCAATTAACGATCAAAAAGCATTTGAAGATTTAGTTAATATTGCAAAGAAAGCAAAATAAGAATTGTCCAAAACAAAAAGGAGACATAGTCTCCTTTTTTTCTTGTCTATTTTTGAATTACTTTGCGTCCACTACTTCGACTTTTTCTTCTTCATGATGGCAATGTCCACAGCAGCATTTTTCGCCTTCCTTCATTGCGTCTTCGAAGAATAATGTCTTTGCCATTGTGTGATATGTTTGAACCCAAAGGACACCAACACCTAAGCAAAGGAATCCAACAATATACCAACCAATGAATGATAGATCTAAACAGAATAATTTCCACTTTCTACCTTTCATAAGTTTTCTAGATGCAGTAATTGCTTCATTGCCAGATAAATCTTGTTCATGCACTAAATACATAGTTGCAGCATAAGCATAAGATTTAATGATTCCTGGGATGATAAGAAGTAATGTCCATAAGAATATGTAAATGTATTGTAATAATTCAACAACAAATGTTTGGCCGATTTTTCCTTTAAATCCTGCCCATAAGTGCATGATTTCTGCATGTTCATCTTCATGTCTAACAAGTCTTAAGTAAACACGAATGCAGCCATACTCAAGTGGTCCAGCAACTACTAGTGCTGCAATACCACAAGTTACACCTGCTGCTGCAGATACTGTTGCGGATACGATGAGAAGCACAAGAAGTGCCCACATCCACTTAGCGCCAAACAGTTCGTGACCAAGTAGTTCTCTTGATTCTTTACGATATTCTCTAGCTCTTTTCATAAAAACCTCCTTCTAGAATAAATCGTTTCCTTTTTTAATATATATGACTTCGACATTTTTAAGTGCCTCATCAATCATAGATTCATAATCCCATTTAGCCTCATATTCGAGAACTTTCTCAATTGATGGCTTTGTTTTAGGATTTTTAGGTGCAAAGATTGTGCAACAATCTTCAAATGGCCTAATAGAAATATCAAATGTATCAATCTTCTTTGCTAAATCAATAATTTCAGTCTTGTCATAACAAACAACAGGTCTAAGAACTGGCATATTGCTAACAGCATTAATAACATTCATTGAATCAAGTGTTTGAGACGCAACTTGACCAACTGATTCACCTGAAGAGATTGCTAAGCATCTTCTTCTTTTTGCAAGTCTATCAGCAAGCCTAAACATCATTCTACGCATTAGAGTAATTGCATAGCTTTCATCAGATTGTTTATATATTTCTTCCTGTAATTTTGTAAAAGGAACAATATTTAAACGGATTTCTGGCTGATATTTGTTCAATTTTCCCAGTAAATCCTTAAGTTTTTCAATAACTCCAACGTTTGTATAAGGCGGAGAAGCAAAGTGAATGCATTCAATTGTAATGCCGCGTTTCATAAGTAGGAACGCTGCTACTGGTGAGTCAATTCCACCACTTAACATATGCATAATTTTTCCGCCTACACCTAATGGGTAACCGCCAGCACCTTTATATGTATGAGTGAATACGTATGCTCCTTCCGCTCTAATCTCGATTGAGACTAAAATGTCGGGATTATGAACATCAACTTTAAGGTCTGTATTTTGAAGAATAACTTTTGCAATTTCTCTATTGATTTGATCAGAAATAATCGGATAGTTTTTATTAGCCCTTTTGGAGTGAACTTTAAATGTTTTTCCTTCTTCTTGTTTAACTAATTCAAGACAAACTTTTTTAAGATTTTCAATGTCTTCATCAGTCTTTAAAACAAGTGATAATCCTTGGATTCCAGAGACATCTTGAAGGACTTCTATGACCCTTAAAGGGTCATTATCATTTAATTTCACATAAATATGATCAAAGCGAGATATAATTTCAACATCGTTAAAATCGCTTAAAGCTGCACGAATATTTTTCGCTAAAACTTTAATAAAATCTTTCTTGTTCTTGCCTTTGGTAGACATCTCACCAAAACGCACCATTATGTGATCGTATTTCATTTGATTGTCTCCAATATATTTTTAAGTTCGTTAATGAAAATTTCGAGCTCTTCAATTGTTGTTTCTTTGCTCATCGAAACTCTAATTGTGTTGTGAGAAAGTTTCTCGTCTTTTCCTAATGCTTCAACAACATAAGAAGATGGTTCACGCTTTGAGTGACATGCACTAACTGAACTGACATAAATGCCTTTATTAGATAATGCTTCAACAACCACGGATGCCTTCTTTTCTGTAAGTGAAAAATTCACGATGAACGGTGAACAATTTTTATTAGAATTCATTGAAATTCCAGGGATTTTTGTGAGTTTTTCAAACAAAAAATCCTGTTTTTCCAGCATATTTTTAATTGGAAAACTATTTTTAACAGCTTTAGCAAGGGCACACGCAAGAGCAACAGAAACGGTTCCGCTTCTATTTCCTTCTTCTTGTCCGCCACCACTAATTACAGGTTCAAATGAAAGAGTTTGTTTTGCAATTAATGCGCCAGATCCTTTTAGTCCGTGAATCTTATGAGCAGAGACAACAAACATATCAATATCAGAATAATCTAATTTGGTTTTACCAACATCTTGTGTTGTATCTACATGGAAAGCTATTTTAGGATTTTTGTGAACTACAGCACTTAAATCCTTAATAGGATTAATTGACCCGATTTCATTATTGGTGCCCATAATTGATACAAGAATTGTATCTTTTCTAATGGCTTGCTCTAATAGTTTAGGTGTAACAATTCCTTCATTATTTACCTTAAGGTAAGTTACTTCAAAACCTTCCTTTTCAAGTTGTTTAAAACACTCTAAAACTGAAGGGTGCTCGATATTTGAAGTAATTAAATGTTTTCCTCTTGAGGAATATTTTCTAGCGTATCCTTTAATAGCAAGGTTATTAGCCTCAGTAGAAGAAGCAGTAAAGTACACTTTATACCCTTTAACACCAAAACTATTTAGGATGGATTCTCTAGCCTTATTTAAATAATTTAAAGAATCTACTCCAAGTTTATGAATAGAACCACTATTACCGAAGTGATTTAATTCTATCTCATTATATAAAGCGACAACCTCCTTACTTGGTATGGTTGTCGCAGCATTATCTAAATAAATAAAACGATTATCTACCATTACTTTCCTTTATTCTTTTTAAAACGTTACTTGCAGTAATAGATGCGTTTTGGAAATCGCCATTTTGGAAATAGGTCTCTGCTAATGAAAGTTGTGAATCTACATCTGCTAAATGATATCTATGTCTATTGGCAAAAAGGATTGAATTTTCTGCTAAAACCATGAGGTTATAATCTGCAGAAACTTCACCACTATCTAAAATAACATTAGCGATTTCATAATATTCATGTAAGAGTGAATTGACTTTGTCAATATCAATTGGATTTGTAATTAAGCAATTATAGATATCGTTAAGAAGTTTGTAGAGTTGATCAAATTGTGGTTGATACTTCTCACTAACTTTTTTAACATTCATCTTTGAAACTTGATATTCAGCAGTCTTGACTTTGTCATATGCTTCAAAGACAACCGCATAGGCTTTTTCAGCATCAGCTTTAAGTGATGAAATGTAAGAATTATATTCTTCAATATCTGAAATAATCGCATTAGATGCAGCGCTTAATTCATCCATCTTATTAAGTAAGATTGAATATGGTTGTTTTGTAGCAGAGTGAATAAAAGTATCAAGGGAACGTTTCAAGGCACCAACTTTATTGATGTTATTTTGAATGTTATTAATTTTTGTCTTGTGATCTTCATTAATAATGAAGAATTTGCCAACTTCAGGAATTGTATTACGAAGTTTAATAAAGTTTCTTTCAATCAAGTTAACTGTGCTATAAACAGATTCGTTGTTGTTTTCAAACATTTCTCTTGCGGCCTTTTCTTCATCAAATGAAGTAAAGAATGCATCAAGTTTATTTGAAATGTCTTCAAGTCTATCTGCTAAACCTGCGACCTTAAAGATGCGGATTTGATGAGTAATTTCTTCAAGTTCTTTATTAAATTCTTCAATAGTTTGAGGAACACAAAGGTGATATAAAGGATACTTTTGTTCGATGAGTTCTTTATATGCCATTTCAACTGAAGCAATTTTATCAGGAATAACGCTAGAGACCATTGTGCATAATGCAGGTAAGTCTGACATATGAATAGTAAGCTCATGTAAGATTTCATCAATATTCGGAAGAATTGAATTTGCTTCATCATATTGAGCGGATTCCACCAATGTTTCAAAATCTTCAAACTTCTTATCAATAAAGGCAAAAACTTCATCAAAAGATTGAGACATTAAAACAAGCTCTGATTCCTTTGAATAGTAGTCTTGTTTAATTCTACGAAGTTGTTCTTTATATGTAAGAGCGGATTGTCTACAGTCTTCTTCAGGTTTAACAACTTTCAAAAGATCGGCATTTAAAGAATTTACTAAATCATCATATTCATCAACAATTTGAGTAACTCTTGGAAGATTTTCCTTATATGCTTTGAAGTTTTTGGATTCAATGTAATCTCTAAGAGAATCAATTGCGCTTTCAGCATCAATATCGTTTTTGTTCTTAAGGTCTTTAAATCTCTTTAAGAACTTGGTGTGAATATCAACGTAAAGAAGATTGGTTCTGGAAATGATTTCTAACCTTTTAACGTATTGGGCATCTTGACCAATTAAAAGAGCGTGTAAGAATTGAACACGGCGATCAATCTCACGAATTTGCTTCTTAAAAATTCTTTCACGTAAGATGAAAAAGTAGACAATTACTAATAGTCCACTTAATACTGCAACAGCGCCTAATGCGATTCCGACAATCAAACCAATATTCATTAAATGTTCCTGATTTCCTAAATATACTATCATATTTAAATTCTGTTTTTAAATAAAAAACATTTGGAGAATACAAAAAATATTACGTTTTTCCTAGGAATTTTGCCATTAATATAAATATTAAGTAACATTTTTTATTGACATCTATTCAGCGTTAGTTAATAATATTAACCGCATTGTTGCAGCATGTAAATACAGCTCGACTGATGTCTCAACTATCGTGGGTAAGTAGCTACGCTCATAAGTGAAAGCCAAATTAGAGTACATCCGGAGTTAGGAATTTACACCTCTTGCTAAATAATGCATTTAGTGAAAGGAGTCATAAATCATGAGATATACTGGTTCAGACTACAAAAGATCACGTCGTCTCGGTTTTTCAGTTCTTGAAACTGGAAAAGAACTCTCAAAGAGAGCTTATGGTCCAGGCCAACACGGTAATGGACGTAAGAAAAAACCATCCGAATACGGCAAACAATTGATTGAAAAGCAAAAACTCGAACAAATGTATGGCGTTAACGAAAGACAATTCCGTCGTTTATTCAATCTTGCTTTAAAATCAGACGAAGTTACTGGTATTGCATTCTTCAGAATTCTTGAATCCAGATTGGACAATCTTGTCTACAGAATGGGATTTGCAAGAACTCGTAGAGCAGCAAGGCAACTCGTCAACCATGGTCACATCACTGTTAATGGCAAAAAGGTTGATATTCCATCATACCTTTGCAAAGTCGGTGATAAAGTTGCTGTCAAAGAAGGCCACGACCTCAAAGTCGTTAAGGAATCACTTGAAAGCAAACCAGCTTCCGTTGCTTATGTCAAAGTCGATGCAGAAAAGCTCGTCGGAGAATTCCTTAGAGAACCTGAAAGAAACGAACTTCCATCAGACATCAACGAAGCCCAAGTCATTGAATACTATAACAGAATGTTATAATTCACTGAATATGAGCAAACTAAAAGGATCGATTCGCTCGATCCTTTTTTTGTTTATCTTTGGGTGATTAGCAAGGCTGATGCCATGTCACCATGATAGAGAATTCTGCCATAGAAATCTTTGGTTACATTTGAACTTTTCTCGTAATGTCCAAGGATTCTACCATAGAAATCTTTGACAGTTTTGTTTCCGCTACTATCAGTTTCAATGGTGCCAATGCATTGCCCGTAAAAATTTGTAATTCTTTCAACCATGTTAGTTAAATTTTACTAAATAGTAATTTTTCTTTCCTCGTTTGATAACAACGTATTCGCCAAACAAAGCATCTTTTTCATCAACTACATGAGTTAAGTCACAAACTTTTTCCCCATTGATAGCAACTGCGTTACCATTGATGAACTCACGAGCTTCACGTTTTGAAGAAGCTGCCTTGATAGCAATTAACATATCTTCAAGGAAAAGTCCTTTTGGTTGTTCAACTTTGAAACCACCAAATAATTCTTCAATATTTTCTTTAGAAAGAGATTTAATTTCACCAGAGAATAATACTTCAGACATCTTTTTACATTCTTCAGCTTTTGCTTTGCCGTGGATTAACTCAACGATTTCAAATGCTAATGCTTTTTGAGCAATTCTAGCACCTAAATGTTCATAGTGATCCTTTGTGATTTCAGCAATTTCTTCTAATGATTTGAATGAGAATACCTTAAGGTATCTTGCTGCGTCATCATCACTTACATTAATAAAGTATTGATAAATTTTGTATGGTGAGACAAGATTTGCATCAAGGAATAATGCACCATCTTCAGATTTACCAAACTTCTTACCATTTTGGTCAAGAAGAAGTGGGACTGTGAAACAACCGACTTTTGCATCTTGTCCTTCAATCTTGCGAATAAGCTCTAAACCAGAGGTTAAATTGCCCCATTGATCTCCACCGCCAATTTGAAGTGAACATCCATAATTTTGATGCAATTTTAAGAAGTCAATTGATTGAAGAATCATGTATGAGAATTCAGTATAAGATACACCAGCTTCTAATCTAGAAGCGACAATATCTTTTGCGAGCATATAGTTAACTGGGAAGAACTTACCAAAGTCTCTCAAGTAAGTTAATAAGTCCATACTTCCGAGCCACTCATAATTGTTAAGAATCATGCCTTTTTCTGGATCAGATAAGTCAATGAATCTTTCGAGTTGCTTTTTGATGCATTCAGTATTTGCCTTAAGTGCTTCAACACCTTGTAAATTTCTTTCTTTTGATTTTCCAGATGGGTCACCAATCATTCCGGTTGCACCACCAACAATAGCAATAATCTTATGACCTGCTCTTTGAAGTCTCATGAGCATTGAGATCATAACAAAGTTACCAACGTGCATCGAAGATGCTGATGGGTCAAATCCGCAATAGATTGTTTGTTTTGTTTTTAATAATTCACGGACTTCTTCTTCATTTGAAAAATCTTTAACAAGTCCACGAGCTTTTAATTCATCAACAATATTTAACATAACTACTCCTTTGTTGAACCACGCTTGCAATAAACTGACTCAATTCTGTAAGTTTTCTTTTCAAGTTCGTTCTTTAATAAATCCATTAACATATGCATGGAGCGTCTACCAACGTCTTGCATATCAATATCGAAACTCGACAAAGTCGGTCTCGTAATATTAGCATATTTTGTACCAATAAGCGAGAGTACTTCAACTTGTTCTGGGACTTTTAAGCCTGAATCTGTTGCAGCGTTAACGATAGCGGCTGCAATTGAATCACGATAGGCTACAAAGTAGCCAGAGTTATGTTTCTTGAAGTATTCTTTGAAGTCAAGATAAGTTCTAGATGATGAATCATCAACATTTAAAACTGCATATTCTCTATTCATTTCCTTGCAAACTGAAACAAAAGCTTTTTCAGTTCTAGCAAGAAGTCTTCCGCAGTCATGAACGTGTAAGAAAACAGGTGTAATTTCCTTATCATTTTCTAACTTTTGAGAGAGGATATTTTTGAGGTTATGTTCATATCCAAAAACAACGCAACCACAACGATCACCTTCGACTTTATTGTTAATTACAATAGTTGGAACATAATATGATGTGATTTGTTGGATATCTTCTTCCTCTAATTCATCATCAAAAATGATTGCACCATCGACGTGTGATGTAATAATTTTCTTAACAACTGAAATAGCATCTTGTTTAGAATGAGAAGTAGAGAATAAGGAAATAATAAATCCTTTTTCTTTTGCAACCTCAGCAATTCCATTTAAAACAGATGAAATATAAACGTAATTTGCTCTAGGAATAACAACACCAATAGTTGTTGATTTATTTGTAGCAAGTGCTTGGGCTAAACCTGAAGGTTTGTAGCCAAGTCTATTAATTGTAGCTTGAACCTTTTCACGTGTCTTTTGTGTGACGTTACCTTGGTTATTAATAACTCTTGAAACTGTTGCAAGGGAAACACCACTAGCTTTAGCAACTTCATAAATGGTTACTCTTTCTTTTAAATTTTCCATAATCAACCTCGCTTTCTTTCATAATAAATGAAAATATTTTCATTCACAAGAAAACGTTTTCATATTAATTATTATAATTGACTTTGTCAATAGAAAATTTTGAAAGCAATGAAAAGAAAAAGGAGGCGAACCTCCTTAATAAATTGGATACGGGACCTTTTTAAGTCTATCCGAAGGAATGTTTTCTCTTCCTTCTTTAGCTTGTTTCTTGCCGTCTAACATGACAAGATCACCAGTAAATCCAACGGTTGTGTTGTTTACAAGTGCTGTACCAACACCATAAGTATTTACTGGAACTTTTAAGTCGACCCACTCTGCAATTTTTTGAGCAGTAAATGAAGAAGAAACAATAATTTTAACATAGTTAAATCCTTCATCATCTAAAGCTTTTCTAAGTGCAAAAATGAGTTCTTTGCAAACACCATGAGGATCAAATCCAGAAGTGTCTTTATCATCAAAATAGTGATCAATAAGTGACTTTGAAGTATCAACTCTAACAGCGTTAAGTGTTTCACCTAAATGTCTTGCAAGAAGTAATGAATCAGTAATTACATCATTATTATAGTCAATAAGAGCTGTAACTTTTTCATTTGGGAATGTGGCATGATAAATATCAGCAGCTTTACAAATGTCACCGTTACAAACTTGAATAAGAGCGTGTGGCATTGTTCCAACACCATGTCCGCCCCACCAATAACCTTGAGCATCAGTAGAGACTTTTCTGATACCTGCTACATAAGTAGCATATCCATCACCAATCTGTGTTAAATAATCATCTTGTCTATCTGCCATTGAGAAAACATCGTTTCCTTTTAAGGCTTTCATGACTTCGTAAACGTTTGTACAAACTGATGTTCTTCTAGCGAGAATTCCATCAATCATGCTCTCTAAAAATCCAAAGTTTTCATATTTTCCTGTGATTTTCAAAACAGGTTCACCATATTGGATAATGTCGCCATCATTTAAGGCTTCAATTTCAAGTTCTTCTGGATGAACTGCGAACGTGTGGACTAATGCAATTGCTTCATCTACACCGCAAAGCTTTGTGTCGTTTCTTCTTTGGAAAAATTGCATTGTTACCATATGATTTGGTGCATTTTTTCCAACAATTTGTCTAGCTTTTAGGAAATAGTTGGCTGCGAAAAAGCCTTCTCCTAATCTTTTATCAAATTGGAATGTTTTGTTTGTGAGTCGAGAAATTCTACCCTCTTCTTTTAATTTGATTTCAAGTTCTTCCATATTTTTAGCTCCTATTTCTCAAGAATAATTCTGTGTATTGATTTACCTACAGATCTAAACTTGTTTTCATACTCTGTTATGAAGTCAGTTTCAGGATCGAAAGCATAATTTTCTTCATCTGAAATAACTTTGAATTTTGTTAATTTTATTTCTTCTCTTGTATATTCATACAAAAAATCATTATCTGTCTTAAAATACAAACGGCCACCATCACGTAAGATTCGATAATATTGCTCCAAAAATGAGATATAAGTTAATCTACGCTTTTCATGTTTCTTCTTTGGCCACGGGTCAGCATGATTTACATAAATTGAATGAACAAAACCTTCATCTATTTGGTCAAATAATAATTCAACGTTCCATGGAAAGACTTTTACATTGTCATTCCCTTGTTCAACAAGTTTTCTGCACATCATACCTGCAACGGTTTTTACGCGTTCTACCGCAAGATAATTAAACTCTGGGTGAGCAAGAGAAATTGCCGCAATAAAATCGCCTTTTCCTGAACCAATTTCAAAAATTACCGGTTTTTTACGGAAAAAATCAGAATTTATGTCAACTTTTTGCAGTGCAATTTCTGGGTGTTCTTCAACATAGTCAACAGCCCATTGTTTATATTTTGTTCTCATTATTTAAGTTTGCCTAATAAATCAATTGCTCTTGCATAGATAAGTGCGGATTTAACAATATCATCAACCGGCATAAACTCATTTGGTTGATGCATTACGGATTCACGTCCTGGGAAAAGAGCTCCAAACGCAACTGTGTTCTCACAATGTTTTGCATAAGTTCCACCACCAATTGTGATTGGTTTAGCGAATAAATCATGCGTCTCAGCACGATATGCTTTCATTAATGTTTTAACAAGTTTAGATTTTGGATCAAAGAACAAAACATGAGATTCTCCTCCCATATTTGATTTGGTTCCAAAATAAGTATCAAATTTATCTTTATAATCGACTGATTTTACTGTTTCTGGATATCTAAAATTAACACTAAATTTGAGTAATCCTTTTTCATATGAAATCATGCCAACACAATAGGTGGTTTCACCCATAAGTTTTGTACTACAAAAACCATTCCATTTTTTGCCAGAAGTATCTTCTAATCCATCTGCTAATTTTTGAAGTTTTTCAACTGCAAAAACATCACCTAAAATTTTAAGTGTTTTAATAGCGGCATTATCACCTTCATTTGGAGTGCTTCCATGTGCTGATTTACCAAGAATTGTGATTTTGTTTCCTTCGTGTAAATGGGCAATATTATTCCTTTTTAAATAATCAAAAAGTAATTCTGAATCATCTAACTCAATTTCAACTTTATCGCAGACTGCATTTGTTGCAGCGCCACCATTAATTTTCTTAACATGCGGAATTTCCACTTCGAGTTCTGGGAAGAAATCATTAATTCCTTTTTCACCATAAATAACTGGGAAATCTGCATCTGGAGTAAACCCATATGTTGGTGAAGGTTTCTTTAGAGTTTTAAAGTAGTAATCTAGACAACTAGAACCGCGTTCTTCGTCTCCACCTACAACAAATCTAACTTTGTAGTCTTTAAGCAATCCTTCTTCTAAAAGTGTTAAAACAGCATAAAATGCTGCCATGAAAGGACCTTTATCATCAGAAGTTCCTCGACCAAAGATTTTTCCGTCATAAACATAGCAATCAAATGGGTCTCTTTCCCAATCACCGGTTGCAGGAACAACATCAGAGTGAGCAAAGATACCAATCATCTTATCGCCGCTTCCGATTGTAAGTTCAGTGCAGTATCCATCACATGTATCAACTTCAAAACCATACTTTTTGCCTAATTCAGCAACATAACCTAAAGCATGAGCAACACCAATACCAAATGGGTGTTCTTTAGTTACTGTTGATTTATCAAAAACAGAATTGATTGATACAAATCTCATCAATTCCTCTAGCATGTTATCTTTTTGGTCTAATATAAACTCTCTATATTTCATTTGTTCATCTCCTGATACAAAACATTCATACCTTTTAAAGTTAATTCAGGATCAAAAATTGCGTTCTTAAATTCATCCTTAATATAGCGAAGATTTCCGCCAGTAAGAATTAACTTTGTTTTATCATTTTTAAGAGATTTTAAAGTCTCTTTTACATAGTAAACTGTAGACCAATAACTTCCGTGAAGCATTGATTCAACTGTACTTAATCCGAGTCTTCCCTTTGGAGGAGTTGAAGTTTTAAGTTCTGGTAATAATTCCGTTGAAGATGAGAAATTTTCAACTGTAATTTCTAAGCCAGGAATTAAAGATAATCCAACAAAGTTTCCACTCTCATCAAGTTGAATAAGTTTTGTAATTGTGCCAAAGTCAGCCACTAAACACGGGCCTCCATATTCGACATCCGCTTGTTTAATATCTGCGAGTAAGTCAGCACCAATTGGATCAGTAATGTTTTTATCTTTTTTGTATAACTCATACCTTTCCCAATCGAATACTTTTGATGGAATTCCAAACACATCTTGGACTACCATTTGAACTTTTGCGTTATTTGAAGGAACAACTGAAAAAATCATACCATCATCGAGCTTTAACCCTGCTTTTTTGTGGGAATTTAAGGCTCTTTTGACATTTCCAATTTCAGCTGGAATTCTAAAAAAACCTAGGAATTCCAGTAAATTTCCATCTTCAAACACTGCAAATTCGGTCGCAGTATTTCCAATATCAACTATCAAAACTTTCTTACTCATTTTATAAAGCAATAATGTTTACAATCTTATTTTTAACAACAATAACTCTTTTAATTTCTTTCCCGTCAATGTGACGTTTGACACCTTCACATTCCATAGCAAGTTTAGTTAGTTCTTCATCACTTGCATCAACAGGTGCATCAAATGTATCTCTTAATTTGCCACATACAGATGCTGCAATCTTAACTGTATTTAAAACAAGTTTTGATTCATCGCATGTTGGCCAATTTTCATAAGTGATTAATTGTTTTCCGGTTGTTAACTCAAAGAGTTCTTCCCCAACAAACGGACAGACACAACTGAACATCTTTAAGAAGTTAACCATGTATGGACGATATAATGATTTTGCTTTAAATAAAGCATTTACAAATATCATCATTTGAGCAATACCGGTATTAATTTGAAGTGATTCAAAATCGTTAGTAACTTTCTTAACTGTGGCATTATAGACATAGTCTAATTCACCAGAGTTTTCATCAGAGAAACGTCCAACAAATTCTGGATCAGTATAAAGTCTATGAACACGTTCAATAAAACGACGTGCGCCACCTAAACCAGTTGTAGACCATGCAAAACCTTCTTCAAGTGGTCCGGCGAACATTTCAAATAATCTAAGTGAATCAGCACCATAATCTCTAATGATGTCGTCTGGATTAACTACGTTACCACGAGATTTCGACATCTTTTCACCATTTTCACCAAGAATCATTCCTTGATGGAATAATTTCTTAAATGGTTCGTCACAGAAAACAACTTTCTGATCAAATAAGAATTTGTGCCAGAATCTTGCATAAAGTAAGTGAAGAACGGCATGTTCTGCACCACCAATATAGAGGTCAACTGGTAACCAATGTTTGATTAACTCTGGATCAGCAATGTCTTTGCTATTATGTGGATCTAAATAACGAATATAATACCAACATGAACCAGCCCATTGAGGCATAGTGTTAGTTTCTCTTTCGCCTTTCTTACCATTAATTTCGACATTTAACCAATTAGTTGCTTTAGCAAGTGGGGATTTTCCGTCTCCACCAGGAGCATATTTATCAAGTTCTGGAAGAGTTAATGGAAGTTCTTCCTTGCTATAGCAATATGTTGAGCCATCATTAAATGTAACAACAGGAATTGGTTCTCCCCAATATCTTTGTCTTGAGAAAATCCAGTCTCTTAACTTATAGTTAACTTTTAATTTACCCGCACCCATTTCTTCAAGTCTAGAAATGATTGCTTTCTTTGCATCTTCAATATTAAGGCCATCTGCAAAGCTTGAATTGATGTGTTTAGCATCATCTTCCATCGCTTTTTCAGAAATATCGCCTTCAAGAACTTGAATCATGTCTAAGCCGTGTTTCTTGGCAAATTCATAATCTCTTTGGTCATGTGCTGGAACGGCCATAACTGCTCCACTACCATATCCATATAAGACATAGTCTGCTGCGTATATTGGAACTTTTCTACCGTTAATTGGGTTAATTGCATATGCTCCAATAAAGACACCGGTTTTATCTTTATTAAGTTCAGTTCTTTCCATATCTGATTTGGATTGAACTTGTTTAATATAAGCTTCAACTGCAGGAAGTTGTTCCTTGCTAGCGAGTTTCTTTACGAGTGGGTGTTCGGGCGCTAAGCAACAATATGTGCATCCAAATAATGTGTCTGCACGTGTTGTGAAAACTGTAAATGATTCATTAGAATCAGCAACTTTAAAAACAATTTCTGCACCTAAGGATTTACCAATCCAATTCTTTTGCATAATTAAAGTGGATTTTGGCCAATCCATTGTATCTAATGATTCAATAAGTTTATCAGCATATCTAGTAATGCGAAGCACCCATTGTCTCATCGGCATCTTAATTACTGGATAACCACCACGTTCAGATTTTCCATCAATAACTTCTTCGTTTGCTAAAACTGTGCCAAGCTCTGGGCAGAAGTTAACTGGAATATTAGCAACATATGCTAAATCTTCTTTATACAATAAAGAAAAAATCCATTGGGTCCACTTATAATATTCAGGTTCACATGTAGCAATTTCTTTGCTCCAGTCATATGAAAATCCTAAAGCTTTGATTTGTTCTCTAAAGTGATCGATATTCTTTTTTGTGAACTCGTAAGGATGTTTGTTATTTGCGATTGCGTATTGTTCTGCTGGTAAGCCGAACGCATCATATCCCATTGGATGAAGGACATTAAAACCTTGCATTCTTTTCATACGAGCAACAACGTCAGAAGCTGTGTATCCTAAAGGATGGCCGACATGTAAACCTTGTCCTGATGGATAAGGAAACATATCTAATACATAGTATTTTGGTTTTGAAAAATCATAGACATCACAAAAGAATGGTTTTTTATCTTCATAAATTTTTAACCATTTTTGTTCTATCTTCTTGTGATCGTAACTCATTTTTGCATTGCTTCCTTATAAACTTGTAAATATTTGTTCATTGAGTCCTTCCAGCTTCTATCAAGGCTCAATGCTGTTTTGACCATTTGGTCCATATGGGCTTTATCATCGTAATAAACCCAGAATGCTCTATCAAGAGCACATTTCATACTGTATGGATTGAATTCAGCAAAGCTGAATCCATCAATTTCGGCGTGTACTGTATCCACTAAACCACCAGTTTCTCTAACGATTGGGAGAGTTCCATAACGTTGAGCGATAATTTGACCAATACCACATGGTTCAAATAGAGATGGCATTAGGAAGAAGTCGCTTCCTGCGTATACCTTATGTGCAAGGTCATCGCTATAACCGATATAAACACCAACTTGATTTGGATGCAAATCTCTAAGACTTTGAAATCCAGCTTCAAGATTTCCTTCTCCACTGCCTAATATCACAATGTTTGCACCTCTATCTAACATGTAGTGTGCGTTTTGTAAGATTAGACTAATTCCCTTTTGCCAAGTAAGTCGACTCACCAAACCGAATGTTGGTCTATCTTTATTTGGTAAATTGAAGAAATCAAGTAATGCCTCTTTACAAGCTTTTTTATTGGTTTTATATGCTTTTTTCGAATAATTTTTGCAAATTCGTGTATCAGTTTCAGGATCAAATTCTTTAACATCAATCCCGTTTACAATACCAACAAAGTCATCTTTTCTAAATTCAAGAACATTGCTTAATCCTTGCGATAAGTCAGGAGTAAGAAGTTCGTTACGATGTGTTGGAGAAACGGTTGTAATCTTATCAGCAAAGTAAATACCTGCTTTTAGAGTTGAAACCATGCCTTCGAGTCTAACAGCACCCGAATCATACATATCATCACTGAGATTATATAAATCTCCAAGTGCATATTTATCTAAATAACCTTTGAATGCTGGGTTATGAATTGTTAAAACAAAGTGTGCTTTCCAATCATCTAATGGTGCACCTTTCATGAGCGCTGGTAGCATGCCTGCTTGCCAATCGTGAACATGCACGATATCAGGTTTCATTTGTTCTCTATGGATGATTAAGCGAACTGCTAAAGCAAAGTAAGCAAATCTTTCACCGTCATCATCATAACCATATAAACCATCTCTGCCAAAATATTGTTCACTATCGATGAGTTTAAATTTAATGCCTTCAACTTGGTAGTCAAAAACACCGATATATTGATGTCTCCAAGACATATCGACATAGTCGTAATACTTATATTCAGCATTTAAGCCCTTATTTTTAAGTTGTTTGTAATAAGGCAAAAATACGGTGACATCATGTCCGTTTTGGACAAGTTCACGTGATAAAGAATAAATAACATCAGCGAGACCACCAGTTTTACAAAGTGGATTGCACTCGCTTGCGACCATTATAATTTTCATTTTTTACTTCCTTGTTTGAGATAGAGATGCTCTTTTTCTGAACCAATAACTTCTCCTGAAATTGTTGAATATTTATCGATGACTGCATTTTCAATGACTGCACCGCTCTTAATAAGACATCTTGTTAAGATGATTGAGTTCTTAACTTTGGCACCTTCTTCGACTTTGACGTATCTAGAAATAATTGAGTGTTCAACTTTTCCATCAACGAAAGCTCCATTAGCAATAAATGATTCTTTTACTTCAGCGTGCTCTCCATAGGAGGCTGGAGGAGTATTCCTGGATATTGTATATGATTTATCGACTTTGTCGAATAACTTTCTCGCAATTTTCGGATCAAATAATTCAAATGAATACTCAACAAAGTGTTCAAGTGAATCAAAGCATCTTGCGTAACCTTTATATTCATAACCACGAACATCACATAAGTGATTATTAATTAAATGAGATACAAGTGCTCTTAAAGATAAAGCTGATTTAAAGTCTTTATGTCTAAGCAAAACTTCAAAATATTTTCTTGAGAAGACATACGTTCTTAAAGAGACAATTATTTCTTTTTCAGAGCCATCATTTGGAGCAGCAGCTACAATCTTATCTTCTTCAACAGCAAGCGCTGTGCTTGTTAAAAATGCTACATCGCCATCTTTAATCTTGGCATAAGCAATTGTGACATCTGCACCACTCTTTTCGTGTTCTCTGACTAAGTCAGCAATATCTATTTTAGTAAGAATATGCGCTGGTTGAATAACAATGTAATCTGGATTTGAATCAAACAAAACCCAGTCATTTTCACGTAAAGCATTGAGATCAGAATTATAATCTTTATCTGCTAAACCACGTTCATTAACTAAATAGTTTTGTTTGCCAATTTTGGTATTGCTTGCCCAAGCCTTTAAAGAGCCACAATGTTTTGCAACTGATCTAAAGTTGTCTTTAACAAGAATATTGATATCGTTGATGTTTGCGTTAGCAAAATTAGACAATGCAAAATCAATTAAAGCGAATCTACCAACAAAAGATGTTGAGGCAGGAGTTCTATTTTTTGTTAATCCACCAAGAGATGGAGAATCATAAAGATTAACGTAACCAACTACTTTTGCCATGTTACTTTGCCTCCTTTTCAACAAATAAAGCAATGTCTTTTTTGGTGCCCTGTACTTTCTTGCCTTCTTTTACGAATGCATCTGGTCCAATAACAGCATTTTTTACAACTGCGCCTTTGCAAATTTCAGCACCAGCCATAACAACTGAGTTTTCTACCCAAGCTCCTCTTTCAATGTAAACTTCATTTGAAATTACTGAATGAATGACTGTGCCGTAAATCAATGCACCTTGATTAACAAGTGAATCTTTGACAGTCGCAAATTTGCTAACAAATTGAGGTGCTGTACAATTGTCTTCAGAGTACATTACATTACCATTGAAAATCTTCTCTAAAGATAAATCTTTAGATGATGGTAATAAGTCCATGTTTGCCTCATGAAGTGAGGAAACTGTTCCGACATCCTTCCAGTAACCTTCATACTTATAGGCCATAAGCTTTTTACCTTCGCCTAAAAGCATTGGAATAACGTTTTTACCAAAGTCGTGTTCGGACTTTTCGTTCTTCGCATCTCTTTCAAGTGCGTCTTTAAGAACGTCGTATTTAAACATATAAATTCCCATACTGGCTAAGTTGGAAATTGGATTTGCTGGTTTTTCTTGGAATTCAACAATTCTACCTTTCTTATCTGTAACCAAGATTCCAAAACGATGAGCTTCATCCCAAGGAACTGGATAGACAGCAATTGTTAAATCTGCCTTTGTTTCCTCGTGAAGATAAGCCATCTCATTAAATGTTGTGGAATAAATATGATCACCAGAAAGAATCAAAACGTAATCTGGTTTCGTGGATTCAAGAAACTCTAAGTTTTCATAAATAGCATTTGCGGTACCTGTATACCATGCCATTCCTTTATCAGTTTGTCTTGGCGCTAATGTCGTAGTTAAAGAATGGACACCATTAAGTCCCCATTTTTCACCATTGCCGATATACTCATCTAATAAAACGGATTCGTATTGAGTAAGAACACCAACCGTGTTAATGCCAGAGTTGGCACAATTTGAGAGAGGGAAGTCGATGATTCTATACTTACCTCCGAAACTTACAGCAGGTTTAGCAACTTTTTCAGTTAATTCATGAAGTCGAGTGCCCTTTCCTCCTGCAAGAATCATTGCAACGATTTTCTTACCCATATTTGTAACTCCTTAAATAAATTTAATCTATGGCTAATAAGCACAAATATTTTAACATAATGGGAAAATAAATACATGAAACAAATATATTATTTGGTAAAATACTAAATTGATGAGCAAAAATGACAACAAAAAACTCAAAGTAAATCCGTGGAGAATCATTGGAATTTTTACGATTGCTTACATTATTTTTGAAGCTATTTTTTACTTCACTTTTCAGGGTGCTATAAATAATAAACTTTGGCCACTGGATAAAAGTTTCTTTTATTACACCCCAATTTTGTTTGTTGCAACAGCTATTTTTTGTTACATGAGTTTGACCCAAACTTACTATGAAATTGATGGGGCTGTTTTTATCCACTCAAAAATGGGAAAAGTCGTCGAATACACCTTCAACAACATTATCTACATTGATGAGGAGTTCTCCGAGAAAAAG
>JAFXWB010000001.1 GCA_017534425.1 Bacilli bacterium | reverse complement strand
TCAAATAGAAGGTCTGTGCCTCATCCTACAAACACCGTTTAATAGGGAAGCCGCGTCCTTAGCATGAAAAGCAGACTGTCTTGCAGTAATTTTATTATCAAGGTCCCGCGACTATCCTTACTTATTCTACCAAAAACGAATAATCGCTTTTGGATGATTATATTATTAATGAGATGCTTTTTATTCTACCGACAAATAACATAAAGTCAATAAATTGACACCGATTATTTAGTTAACTTATAATATTTCCATTACGCGAGGAAAATTACTATGGATCACATTTTAAGCGGAATTAAACCTACAGGCCAATTAACTCTCGGCAATTATATTGGCGCAATTAATAAGTTCGTTAAGTTGCAAGACTCTGGCGAATCATTTTTGTTCATCGCCGATTTACATGCTTTAACTCTTCCAATTGAACCGGAAGTTTTAAGAACAAATTCGAGAGATTTAGCGGCCTTTTACCTTGCTGCAGGTCTTGATCCAAACAAATCAAATATTTTCCTTCAAAGTGATGTCTCAGCACATGCCGAATTAGCTATCATTCTTCAGAACTATCTCTATATGGGTGAGCTTTCTAGAATGACTCAATTCAAAGATAAATCATCCAAAATGAAAGAAGAAGCCATAGGCTTAGGGTTATTTGCATACCCAGTTTTAATGGCAGCTGATATTGTTTTATATGACTCGAAAGTTATCCCTGTTGGAGAAGATCAAGTTCAACACGTCGAGTTAGCAAGAGACTTAGTCAAACGTTTCAATAACCGTTATGGTGATGTTCTTGTAATGCCAAGAGCAGAAGTTAACAAAGTAGGCGCTAGAATTATGTCTTTATCTGACCCAACAAAGAAAATGTCTAAGTCTGACCCAAAAGGTGACATTTACCTTAAAGATGATCCAGCAGTTATGAGAAAGAAAATCATGTCTGCTGTTACAGATATGGAAGCTCATGTCCATTACGATCCAGAAAAACAACCTGGTATTTCTAATCTTATGACAATATTGTCATGCTTAACCGGAAAATCCTTTGATGAAATTGAAAAAGAATTTGAAGGAAAAGGTTATGGCGATTTCAAACGTGCTGTTGCAGATGCAGTCGTTAATGAACTTGAACCACTTCAACAACGCGCTAAACAAATTATTGATTCTGGCTTAGTTGATGAGGTTCTTGAAAAAGGCGCAAAACGTGCAAACGAAATTGCTTCAGGAGTCCTTTCAAGAGTACAAAAAGCAATTGGTTTATATCATAAATAATGGGGAAAACTATAGAACGTAGAATTATTGCCTTCGATATGGATGGCACTCTTCTAAACCACAAAAAGAAGATTTCTTTTCTAACAAAGTGCTACCTTAAAAAATTATCAAGACAAGGCCACCTCATTGTTCTTGCAAGTGGTAGACCATCAAGGTCTTTATATAAGTATTACAATCAGCTAAAACTTAAGACTCCAATGATTTGTTATAACGGAGCTTATGTTTTTAATCCAAACGATAAAAACTTCCCTACAATTGAGTTTGAATTTCCAAGAGAAGTCGTTATTGAAGTGTTAGGAAAAATCAAATCTCACATAAAAAATGTGATGTGTGAAACAGATACTGAAATTTGGGTCGATAAAGAGGATCCGTATCTCGATAAGTATTTCTGGTATGATGGCATGGACGTTCATTATGGGGAACTAAAAGATACTTTGAATAAAAACCCAATGACATGCATTGTTCAAACTCCTTACGAATATAGAGAAAGCAAAGATATCGATGAAGCTCTTGTTAATTACCCTCAAATTGCCGCAAGATTCTGGACTGGATCTCCGTATTTCGAACTTTTCTACAAAGAAACATCAAAAGGCAATGCCTTAAGAAAGATGTGTGAATATTACAAAATACCTGTCGAAGATTTAATCGTATTTGGTGATGCCGCTAATGATGTTGAAATGTTCGAAGCAGCAGGCACTGCCGTTTTAATGAGTAACGCTAAATATGATTTAAAAGATAAAGCCACTATGATTTCTGTCAAAGACAACAACCATAATGGCATTTATTACACTCTTAAAAAATTACTTGCTTAGTTGTTTTAATAACTTCTCTTCGTTTTCTGGAAGTGTAACTTCAAATGATTTGCCACTTAAATAACTTAGGTGGCCTTTTAAACTTTTAAATGTAAGTTTGTATGCAGTTAGGAATTGGTTTTCGAATTTATATTTATCTTTTATCTCTTTGTTGACCTTAAAATCGCCATATTTAGAATCCCCAACAACTGGGTATCCAATTGAAGCTAAATGGACTCTAATTTGGTGAGTTCTTCCGGTGAGGATTTGAACATTAACAAGTGAAAAATCCCCATATTTTCCGAGGAATTTTACGATTGTTACGGCATTTTTGCCTTCTTTTGAAATTTTAACTTGTCCGGTCTTTTCATCCTTTAAAAGTGGAGCATCAATTGTTCTTTCTCCCGTGAATTTACCAACCACCAATGCTTTATATTCTTTGGTAATTTCATCTTTTTCTTTAAATAAGTCTTCTAACTCTTGAAGAGAGATCAAATTCTTCGCGAACACGACTAGTCCTGAGGTGTTTCTATCAAGTCTATGCGCTGGAGCTGGAGTAAATCCATGATCGTTCTTTGGGTCATACTCACCTTTAAAATATAAGTAATTAATTACTTGGTTAGATAATGTAAGTTTCTTTTCACCTTCATCTCCGTGCACTAAAAGTCCACGTGGTTTATTAACAATGAGAATATTCTCATCTTCATATACAATTTGATGGTTTAGAGTAACCTTTTCTATTTCTTTAGGTTTATTAAATACTTCAAATTGTTCATCTGTAACATAAATAGTTAATTCTTCACCTTCATTAAGAATATAGTTTTCTTTAACCCAGTGTCCATTAATCTTAACGTCTTTCTTTCTAAAGAGTTTGTAAATGAAAGATAAAGGAGCTTCGTTTAGAAACTTCTTTACATATTTATCGACTCTTTGATTTGCTTCTTTAGAAGAAATGACTACTTTTTTCACATTTTTAATTATACTTTTATAAAAGCATAATGTATAATACTTCTCGCAACTGGAGAATTACCCAAGCGGTTGAAGGGGCGGGCTTGGAAAGCTCGTAGGCTTCGAGAGGGGCGCTAGGGTTCGAATCCCTAATTCTCCGCCACGATTGATTGTCAAGACACGTACGTAAAAATACGTGTTTTTTCTTATTTTTGAGCATTTTTCGCTATAT
>JAFXWB010000024.1 GCA_017534425.1 Bacilli bacterium | reverse complement strand
TGATAGACTTTATATTTTAATCTCTCACAAATACATCGTACGTGTGCACTTTATGTGCAACGTCGCGCAGACTTTCATCCCATCGATTGGCAACTATAATCTCATACTTTTAGCGTATTCTTTACTGTTAAAATCAGCTAAATCACTGGAACCAGCGACTTTAAGATATTCTAACGGGTATCAAGTCTTGGCTAAATTATCAACTAGCAATTCGGGTTAACTAATACCAATCAAATGCTTAGTGGTTTTTCTACTTCAAGAACTGTTGTGGATGGTTTGAAAACAGGTTCAACAAGTTTTCAAATTGACTGTTTTGCTGGAACAATAAATCAAAATGGTTTTAGAATCATTACAGTTGTTTTAGAAGCTACAGATCCTGCTGCTGACAACTCGACTCCTTTCACCCTCACAAATCAACTGATGAACTATGTTTATGGGCATTGGCGTACGACAAGTCTTGTGCAAAAAAACCAATCCTTAGATGATTTTAAAGAAATTGCTGTGACTGATGGAAAAGAAAAATCTGTTCAACTCGTTGTTCCTTATGCTACAGATGGTAGTGCAGATAAAAAATCACTGACAGTCAAATTTAGTAAGAAAAAAACAGCCTCAGTTGAAGAAACTGTGACTAAAAACCAAAAACTTGTCACACTTTCTACTACAGTAAAGGATAGTTTAGGCTATCTTCCAAATTGTACCGCAGAACAAATTCCATTGGTTGCTAAGAAAACTGTCCCCCGTAGTAGCGCTCCAAAGGTTTTTTGGAATCATTTTGTAAATTTCGTTAATGAAAAACTATAAAATTTTACTGACAGAAAACTTGTCAGAAAATTAACTCACAAAAAAAGCCGTCAATTTACTGACAGCTTTTTTATTATCCTTTAGAATTTACAATTGCAAGTAAAATTGCACCTGTTACGAACAGAACAATCCCAATTCCAACATAAACCAATTCTTTTTTGGTTTTCTTTTCACCAAGGAAGAGAATTCCCCCAATAGTTGAAATGATAACACCTAATTGTGAGAATGAAAAGGCAATTACGTTACCAGAAGCGCTTGCAGCCATAAGCATAAAGATATTACCTACACCAAACATTGCTCCATCAATCATATTTTCATAGACATATTTATCCATTTTAATTTTGAAACGACCCATCACAAGTGCTCCAAAGATCATTCCAACTGACATTGGCAAGATAATTGTCAGTGCATCAAAATGAACATTGAACCAAAGTGCTGCTAAGTTATTAAAAAGAATAACATAGGTAACATATCCCAAAGTTGAGTAAGTTAAAGCAGTCAATCCTTTAGTATAATTACGTCCTTCTTCAACAACTGCATTTTCTGGGTCACGTTTAGCTGAGAAATAGAACCCAACTACCAAAACAGCCATCGCAATAAATCCGAGAATAAATTGAATTTGTTTTGTCCATTCGTGGAAAGCAAAAACCCCAATCAAGCCACCAATTACTAATTGACTCCCTGATGAAAGCGGACTTGCTACTGAAACACCCATGTATTTCATTGAATTAAACTGACCAAATTGTCCAATTACCCAAAGCAATCCACCAATAAATCCAATTAAGAAAATTTGCCATGTCAACGTTGGCATGCGGAATAAGAAAACAATAAGTGCAAAAACAAAAGCGCCCAAAGTCATTCCAAGTGTTTGTTGTTTAGCATCACCACCAAATTTATTAGCTACAAGTCCGATAGAACCCCAAGCAAACATTGGAACAAGCGCGAGAAGAACTCCTTGCATGTTTATATTTACCTCCTTAAAATAATTTTTTACTTAAAAAATTAAACATATCTCTATATTACTCTTTTTTCGGGAAAAAACAAGAGATTGATGTTATCCTTAAATCTTAGAGTCACTATTGTATAATTTAGACAAAGGACAAAAACATGAAAAAACGCTACTCAAAAGAATTTAAAGAAACCCTTATCGCCTTCTATCATTCTGGTCAATCCGTCACCCAGCTGTCTAAAGAATACGACGTGGCCCCTGCAACAATTTATAAATGGATAGACCTCTACTCTAAATCTAATGAAAGCTCCGTCTCTAAAGCTGATTTTCTAGAATTAAAAAGACAACTGGCTAAAGTTAAGGAAGAACGAGACATCTTAAAAAAAGTATTGACCATATTCGCCGAGAAAAAGAAGTGAGTGCTGCGGATATGGCTCAAACCATACAAACTTTAGCACTCAATGTCAGACTAAGCTGTCAACTCCTTGATGTTCCTGAATCAAGTTATTATGAACGGATTAACCGACATCCATCTAAAAATCAATTAAGGAGACAATACCTGTCACTCAAAATTTCTCAACTCTTCAATGCTAACCGAGGAATCTATGGTGCTCCTAAAATTCATCATCTTCTACTTAAACAAGGGGAAAAAGTCGGGTTAAAACTGGTACAGAAGCTAATGAAGCAACTTCAACTCAAGTCTGTAGTCATTAAGAAATTTAAGCCTGGATACTCACTAAGTGATCACATCAATCGAAAAAATCTCATACAGACTGAACCTACAAAGAAAAATAAGGTTTGGTCAACCGACATTACTTATATTCCTACTCAACAAGGATGGGCTTATCTCTCAACCATTATGGATCGTTATACTAAAAAAGTCATTGCTTGGGATTTGGGCAAGCGAATGACTGTAGAATTAGTGCAAAGAACTTTAAATAAGGCCATTAAATCACAAGACTATCCAGAAGCCGTTATTCTTCATTCTGACCAAGGAAGCCAGTATACGAGTCTAGAGTATGAAGAGTTGCTTAAGTATTATGGGATGACTCACTCTTTCAGTCGAAGGGGATACCCTTATCATAATGCCAGTCTTGAATCTTGGCATGGACATTTAAAAAGAGAGTGGGTGTATCAATTTAAATATAAGAACTTTGAAGAAGCCTATCAGAGTATTTTCTGGTACATCGAAGCCTTTTATAATTCAAAACGAATCCATCAAAGTTTAGGGTATCTTACACCTAATCAATTTGAAAAGGTAAGTGCTTAAAATAAATAGATTAAAATTCTACGTTTGTTACTCTAAAAACTTGACTTAACGTCATCCTTAGACTTATTTGACTCGGTGCTTTTATCTAAATAAAAAACTATATAATTGAAGTCACTTACTAAAAAAGCCTCATAATAGAGGCTTTTATTTCTCACGATTTATCTAGAAATTTATTTAACTCTAGCTTCTTTATCTGTATTGTCTTCTACTTTGTCTTTTACTTTGTCTTTTACTTTATCAACTTGTTCAGAGGTGAATTTCCCAGTTGTTTGAGCCGCACTATTCACTCGATCTTGAATACTTACATCATCTTCTTTTTGTTGCTCTTTCGTTTTAATATCTGTGACTGTTACGTTAACTTCAACAACTTCCAATTCTGTCATTGCCGCAACCTCTTTACGAATGACTTCTTTAATTTTTTCATAAATATCAGGCACATTCTTACGATATTCTGTAACTACTTTCAAGTCTACTGCAACCTGTGTTTTCCCAACTTCTACGTCAACACCTGTTGTAACATCATCAGTATTAATAAGTTTTCCTGTTAAGTTTGAGAAGAACCCACCTTCTACGGAAAGAAGTCCATCCACTGATTCTAATGCTAGTCCTACAATCTTTTGCACAACTTTATCTTCATAAGTCAAAGCTCCCTTAATTTCTGGTTGGGTTTCCTTTGTTTTAGGAGTTTCTTTTTCTGCCATTGTTCCAAATGCCTTCATGTTTTCTTGTACCATAATATTCTCCTTTTATAATGTTATTTACGATCTATAAATTGATCAATGATTCCTGATTTTTTTAAGAATAGACCAATATAAATTCCTAATCCAATTAAAAATAAAACCAGAATCATTTTCCAAAATCCAATAGTGAAGATACACACAGCAATGAGTGCACCTACGATTGCCCCTATAATTGGGTATCGATTTTTTTCGAAATAATCCATTGATCCCTCCTACATAACACGCTGGCGTTTAGGGTTATCATCTTTACTTAATGTATTGACTTTTACTTTAAGTTTAACCGTATGTTCCAATCCAAAGAAACTTTTTAACCCTTCAATGATTTCCTGTTCCAGAACTTGGGCTTTTTGGGCCACTTCAACTCGAGGAACAATCTCACCCTTTATATCAATTTTTATCTTATTTTTAAAAAGTGAAACAGCGATTTTTGAGTTTTTAAGGTAATCATTTTCTTTTACTTTTTCACCTACAAATCCTTCAATGGCCGACTTCTTCAAAGTTAAAACTCCATTATTTGAAGTGAGTTGTACATCCATATAGGTTCGAGGATAAAAAAGGACTACAATCAAGGCGATAATTAATATGACTGTTAAAACGATGTTCCCCCAAAACAAATAATCTATCATATATTTACCTATGAAGGGAATGTGACTAGAGGTTGTTGTTATCCAATCATATTCCATGAAATTATAATAATCCCACGTCATTGGTAGAACAAGCGTAAGTAAAAGGAGATCAAGGACAATGAGTATTATTTTCTTTCCAGTTGCCAAAACTCCTCCTTTCTAGATCCTAAGATCTATTAATTCATTTTAGATAGGACGAAAGATACAACAGCAACCACAATCACTGCACCAACAATGGATGGTATTAATGCCATGCCAGCAAGCGAAGGTCCCCAAGTTCCAAGTAAGGCTTGACCTACAAAAGATCCAACTAACCCCGCTGAGATATTAGCAATCCATCCCATTGAACTTCCCTTATTTGTAATCGCACCAGCGATCAATCCGATTAATGCACCAACAATTAATGACCAAATCATAAGCCACCTCTTTCTAAAGATTATAATATGCTTTCTACTGTAGTTTAGCACTTTTAAAAATCGTATTCAAGAGATGTGATTCATTTTTTTAATTTACTAACCCAATAATTATAGCAATTCAAATAACTAAGAAAATAAAAAAAGCCAGCATTTGCTGGCACTTATGTTTAAGGTACTCCATTATAACACATCTCTCTATTTTTGACCTTAAGACTATCTATATGGTATTACCTGAATTGCTAGTTGATTATTTAGCCATGACTTGATACCCGATAGAATATCTTAAAGTCTCTGGTTCCAGTGATTTAGCTGATTTTAACAGTAAAGAATACGCTAAAAGTATCATCTCTAATTTCAATTGAAAACCTTGAGGCGAACGACTTTTACAACGCTCAGCTCCTAGATTTGTCAAAAAAGAGAAAACTCGCTCAATCACTTTTCTACGTTTTGAAAAATTAGGGAAAAGGATTTTCTTTTGCTTCATGTTCTTCCTGACAGGTGTAATTAGATCAATTCCTTTTAATTCCAGCCTATCATGCAGTGACTGACCTAGATATCCCATATCTCCAAGGACTGTTGGTGTCCCAAATTGACTCAACACTTCCTCGGTCATT
>JAFXWB010000023.1 GCA_017534425.1 Bacilli bacterium | reverse complement strand
ATCGATTATTACAACAATAGAAGAATTAAAGGCAAAACAAAATGGATGCCTCCGGTTAAATTCCGAGAAGCATCCATATTAGCCTTATGATATAATCCAGTTAACAAACAATTATTGTCTAGGAAACTGGGTACCCATCAATCTAGGTGGCTGCTTTTACTTTATAAGTTATATAGAATTCGACCAAGTCTAATATGAGTTGCGCCTTCTTTGATAGCCTCTTTATAATCGTCAGACATTCCCATTGATAAATAAGGAAGCTTGATATTTAACTCTTTTTCAATGTCATCTCTTAGAATTCTGAGTTTAGCGAACTGCTCTTCAAGCGAGTTTTCATTACTTTCTTTAATTGCCATCATCATTAATCCGACAAGTTCAATCTTTTTGAATCTCAGAAGTTCCTTAATAAACTGCTTTGTCTCGTAATAAGGGACTCCGTTTTTACTTTCTTCTAGGTTAATTGAAACTTCAACGAAACATTTAAGCGGTTTTTCACGTTTTTGTTCGATAAGTTCCGCAAGTTTAAGTGAATCAAGTGAATGAAGATAATCAATCTTGTTAATAACTTCACTTGCTTTATTACGTTGTAAATGACCAATGAAATGCCAAATAGCACCTTTACCAAGTAAACATGCATATTTGGCTAAAAATGAGTCCGTTCTATTCTCGCCAAAATTATTAACTCCGTTTAGGAGTAAAACTTCCATATCTTCTGGACCGATATATTTTGTCGCGGCCACTAAAGTTACGTTTTTTGGAAGAGTATTTAAAAATTCCTTAATGTCTTTACGTATCATGAGTATAAGTGTAATACTTTTTGACTAAAACTTAAAAGTTTTTTACAATAAAGTCGAGGTTATATATAAATATGAGAAAATCACTAATATTCTTGCCTCTAGTAGCAATTCTTTTGGGTGGCTGTAGAGGAACGAAACATTATGCTGAAAGTGAATATGTGAGATATTTACCTTGGGATAGAACCGAAGATTACAAGATTCTCCAACTAGGTGATATTCATATGTCACAGTCTGATCTTCATGAGGAGCATTTTGCTCTTATTGATAGAACAATTAAAGCATCAAACCCAGATTTTATCGCACTTACAGGCGACTGTTTTACATATGCTGATAAGCACACAGTAAAGAAATTATTCGATTTTATCGAATCTCACAACATTTATTGGACATATATCTTTGGTAATCACGATGACCAAGGTTATTATTCTGATACTTATATTCAAAGACTTTGTGCTTCAAGTAGATATCGACAACATTGTCGCTTTGTAAATCTTGAAGATGATGATGTAGAAGGAAGAAGTAATTTTGTTATTAATTTAAGAAAGAATAACGATAACACCAAAGCTGAATACCAACTTTATTTCTTAGATTCGCACAACTACAATTTCGATACTGGGGAATATGACTTTATCAAACAAGATCAAATTGATTGGTATGAAAGAATGGTTAATTACTCTAAAGATAACTATGGAGGCGGAGAAGTAGTTAAGTCTTCAATGTATATGCATATAGGTTTCCCAGAATTCACAAAGATTTGGGATCAAAGTAAATCTGCAGAAGAGCAAGAAAACGCTCCACTTATTGGAGATATGCAAGAATGGGCCGGTAGCCCATCATCAGATAAAGGCATCTTTACTAAGATTAAAGAATTGGGCTCAACTCAATCAGTTTCTTGTAGCCATGACCACTCAAACGATTCAGTCATTAAATACGAAGGTGTTTACCTTTGTTATGGAGTCCACGCTACTAACAGAATTTATTGCGATGATGAAGGCAAAAAGTTAGGTGGACAAGTCATCAAAATTGATCACAATGACCTCTCACTCTCTTTCAAAAATTACTATGCAAATTATGCAAATGATGAAGTGCTTGAAACACCAGCAGAAGGGTGGGCAAAATAATGAAACTTTTTAAGAATATTTTAGCCACCGTTTTGGTGCTCATGATTAGTGTAATTACATTCTTTACTTGGAACTTAATTTCCTCTGTTGTTTCTAATTATCAATCAATGTCTTTGGTCGCTTTATCTGGTCTTCCAATGGTCTTATTTATGATTGAAATTTATGTCTTGCTTTTCGCTATTTATAACTATGTTTGTTTGAAAAGAAGAGACGCCTATTTCTTCCGTAAATATGCATTAATTATTGCCTCATTTGCAGTAGTTGGAATAGTCACTTCTATCTTAGATGGAACTATCGTTTACCACACATTTGTTGGAGACTATATTTTCTCAGCATTTCCGTTATTTATGCTCATAATTCATGCCATTTTCCTAGGAATTTCCGTATATGCTGCAATTATCGCTCTTAAACAAATTTTTCAGGAAAAACCGGAAAAAACCTGGAAAAACGGCAGATTTTATTGGGTTAGAGAAGTCTTATTTGCATTTATGCTTATGTTTGCTCTAGAGAAGCTTGGTGGATTCGTTTTACTACCACTTTATTGGAGCTCATATGATAGCGTTTATGTCCTTCCGTTCTACTTCCAATTATTAGTCCCAGCATTCTTAGTTTGTGCTTACTTTGTTGACCGTCAATGGCTTCACGATAAGAAGAAAAATATACTCCTTCTTTCTATCGCATTTAGCTACTCAATTTTGTCACTAATTTACATGGTTGTGTTGGGCAATATTTTACACGAAAATTATCAATTAATTGCCAACCCACTTTCACCAGTTTTACAACTAGAAAGACTACTTACAAAACCATATGGATTTATCATAATGTATGCCTTCTGTTTGTTATATTCTGGTATCAATTTGGGGCTAAATATTGGACGTCTAATTAAAGAAAATAAATCACAAAAAAAGGTCGAAGCTTAATCGGCCTTTCTTTTATGTTTAATAGGGAATAATTGATTATCTTTTTTATCATCTTCATACCAAGGATTTAGATCATTAACTCTATCTCTAGTGTATGCAATAATTTCCTCATTACTTTTTCCTTTTAGTTCTGATAAATAGAATGGTTTTCCAATTATAATAATTTTTCTTTTAACATGAGTATAAAAAGGATAAATTGGAGTTTCTTTTTTGCGGTTTTTACTAACGAATTTTGCAATAGTAATAAAACCATCATGACATTCTTGTAATGTTTTTTGATATCCGTTATCACTGTTTTCTGGAAAAATCATAACAGGTAATCCGTTATCCATAGTTTTAGCGGCATTATGAATTGTGTGAAGTAAACGCATATCCTGATATGAAGGAATAATATGCATCCCTTTATAAATATATTTTGAAAAACACGCTTCAAATGTTGCTTTTAAAGTTGATGCAAATTTGCTTTTATGTTGTTTTTCAATATACAAAACATTTTTTAAATATAAAAAACGTTCTTTATATGATTCAAGCATTTGATGCGCTCCAATAATAGCGAACTTAAATGGCATATATTGAGACATATAAAATGGACCAAACTTGCCCATGTGTAAACCAACCATTAAACCATCTTCAGGTAAATTTTCATTGTGATTTATGAATTTAGGTTTATGTAAAAATAATTTAAATAAACCTTTAAATGCGCCATAAATTGGCTGTTTTTGTTTCTTGTATATGTATCTTTTCATTTTGACTTTATGCGAAAATTATATAAAAAGATAAGCAAAAATTCATAATCTTTTTAGTCTTTGATTTGCCTAGAATTATTTAATTCTATATAATACTTCCAGACAAATGGACAATTTAGAATCACTATTTAACAAAAAAGAATACAACTTAATTTTGGATCTTACGAAAGACTCAACGGATCCAAAAGAACTTTTAATGCGTATTTCTTGTTTAGTTATTCAAGGTAAAATCGATACCGCTTTAGATGAAATTGAATCAAATCAATCTTTGATTGAAAAAACCTATCAACTTCGTTTAATGAAAACTCATTTTGAACTTCTTATGTCCAAAAAGCTTTTTGATGAAGCTCGACTTGCTTTAAAACATTACGAAAATCTTCCATATGTTTCTCAAGAAGTTGAAGAATTTATGAGAGACATGAAGGACAGAATCGAAGAAGAAGCGCACCCAAAATCACATCAAACTTTTGAATTAGATGAGATCTTTGATGTGCTAGAAAAAGAGACTGATTCGGCAAAGATTTCACAAGTTCTTTTCTCACTTAAAAATTACAATCTCAATATTTATATTGATTCACTTAAAATTTTCATGAAAAGAGAGGATGTAAATCCAAACTTTAGAACCTATGCTTTAATCGTTTTAGTGGACGCTAAATTTGATGAAGAAGTTGGGTTCTTGTCACGTAACGGATTAATCGCAGTTAACCCTGCTAGAATCACTCCTCCATTTATGACTCCAGCGTTCAACGAAACATGTAGATTAATTGCAGAAAAATGTAATCATGATGTTTCAATGATAGAGACTGCATTACATTTATTTAATTGCTATGTAATCGACACCTATCCAGAAAATATTTATGTCGATTCAGTAAAACTTCTTTCTTCAGCATTCGTTAGAATTGCTGAATCTTACCTAAATAAGCTACATTCATCTAATGATGAAGAAATCATAGAATTGGCCTCAAAAATTCAGAAAATTATTGAGTCTACTCCAGAAATTAGACTCTAATATCGTTGTATCGAAGATAACCAACCATTAAAAAGTATTTTTCTTACTTGCGTATAAAGAGCCAAACCTTTATACTTTTAATTTGCAAATTAAAGGAGATTACAAATAAATTATGAAAAGAGTTGTTAACAAACTTGAAAATTCAAAAGTCGAAGTTATTTGCGATATCGAAACTGAAGCTTGGAAAGAATACCAAGCCAAAGCTTTCACAAAACTTGCAGGTAATCTAGAAGTTAAAGGATTCCGCAAAGGCAAAGTTCCAACTGATATTGCTAAAAAACATATCGACCAAGGTTCAATCTTCAACGAAGCTATTAATTTAAGCCTTCAACCAGCGTTCGAGGAAGTCTTAAAAGAAGAAAAGCTTCAACCATTTGCTAGACCAAGTGTTGATGTTACTAAAGTAAGTGATACCGAACTTCAATTAAAGTTCCTTATCGTTCTTGCTCCAGAAGTCAAACTTGGAAACTACAAAGGTTTAGCCATCAAGAAAGATGCAGTTAAAGTTGAAGAGAAAGAAATTGACGAAGCAATCGAAAAACTCGTCGCCCAAAACGCTTCCTTAGTTGTTAAAGAAGGTGAAGCAGCAAAAGGTGATACAGTTGTCTTCGATTTCGTCGGTTCAGTTGACGGAAAAGAATTTGAAGGTGGCAAAGCTGATAACTATTCATTAGAGCTCGGTTCAAATCAATTCGTTCCAGGTTTTGAAGATCAATTAGTCGGTCACAAAGCTGGCGAAGATGTTGAAGTTAATGTCACTTTCCCAACTCAATACGTCCCAGAATTAGCAGGTAAAAAAGCATTGTTCAAATGTAAGATTCACGAAGTGAAAGAAAAAGTTTTACCAAAACTTGATGAAGATTTAATCAAGGATTTAAACATCCCAGAAGTTAAAGATGAAGCAAGCCTTCGTGAATATGAAAAGAAAACACTTCTTCAACAAAAAGAAAATAAAGCTCAAAGTGATGCTTTAAACAAAGTTTTAGAAGAAATCGTTGCCCATGCTGATGTCACAATTGCCCAAGAAATTCTTCTTGAAGAAGTTGATGGCATGAAGAAAAACATGGAAGAACAAATCAAACAACGTGGTTTAACTCTTGAACAATACTATCAAATCACTGGTTCATCAGCTCAAGAAACCGAAATGAAGATGAAAATCGAAGCAGATAAGAATCTTCGCACCATTCTCTGTATGGAAGAAATTGCCAAACAAGAGAAGCTTGATGTAACGGAAGCTGATGTTGACAAAGAAATGCAATCAATCGCAGATATGTACAAGATGCCTGTTGACAGAGTCAAAGAAATCCTTGGTAAAGATTTAGCAAGATTCAAAGCAGAACTTCGTCAAAGAAAGATCCAAGACTTCCTAGCAAAAGAAAATATTGCTTAATTTAAACCAAAATCACAAAGAAAGGAGGAAAAGCTATGGCAAAGATGACTTTACCATTACTCATTACCAAACAATTTAGTGTTTTTCCTGAACAAAGAAATTTACAAGTTGATGCTGGTAGAGATTTTTCCATTAAAGCAATTAATGCTTCAAGGGATTTTAATTCATCCCTCCTTTTAGTCGTTACTCAAAAAGATGCTTCCATCGAAGTTCCAACCTCTAAAGACGTTAACGAGATTGGTACTTTATGCCGCATCACTTCATATTCAAATATGAAGACTTACATTCGAGTTCATATTAACGGAACAAAGAGAGTTAAAATTCATAATCTTACATTTGATCAAGCTGGCTACTTTGTAGCAGATGCTGAAACAGTGGAAGATGTCATCACTGATAACCAAAAAGTTATTGCACTTTGCAAAGCGATTATGCAAATGGTGATGGAAATGCCAAAGATTAACTCAATCATGCCGATCAAAACCTTCCAAGAAATTACGTCCAAAGGTGCTGATCCAACCAAATTGGCAGATATTTTAGCTCCATTTATCCCTCTTACAGATGAAGGTCGTTCACGTATATTAAGTGAACTCGTTTTAGAAAAACGTTTAGAGTTAACTCTCCAAGCTCTTAAAGATGTTAAGAAAGAAGCGGAAGTTGATAGAGAAATCCAAAAAGATGTTTCTGAACAAACCGAAAAACAACAAAGAGATTACATCTTACGTGAAAAATTACGCGCTATTAAGAAAGAACTTGGTGATGACCCAGATGGTTCAACTGATGAGGAAAATATCAAGAAACGTCTTGAAGAAAATCCTTATCCAGAGCATGTTAAAGCTAAAGTTTTAAGTGAACTCAAACGTTATTCAATGATGCCTCAAGCATCCCTCGAATCGTCACTCATTATGAGTTATATTCAAACACTTATGGATGTGCCATGGTTTGAAGAAACTCAAGATAATGATGACCTTGAAAACGTTAAGAAAATATTAGACGAAGACCATTATGGTCTTACTGATGTTAAAAAACGTATTGTTGAGTACTTAGCAGTCAAGAAAATGACTGGTAACTTAAAGGCTCCAATTTTATGTTTCTATGGCCCACCAGGATGTGGAAAAACTTCCTTAGGTAAATCCATCGCAAGAGCACTTGGAAGAAAATTCTTCAAGGCTAGTTTAGGTGGTATTTCTGATGAAGCCGAAATCCGTGGTCATAGAAGAACCTATGTTGGCTCTATGCCAGGTAGAATTATTTCAGGTATGAAACGCGTTGGTGTTACTAACCCAGTTTTCCTACTTGATGAAGTTGATAAACTTGCCTCATCTTATAAAGGTGATCCAGCAAGCGCACTTCTTGAGGTTTTAGACCCTGAACAAAACTTTGCCTTCAATGATAATTATCTTGAAGAACCTTACGATTTGAGTAATGTTTTGTTCATTTGTACCGCAAACTACCTTGAAAATATTCCAGCTCCATTACGTGATAGACTTGAACTTATTGAAGTTAATTCATATACAGAGCTTGAAAAGGTAAAAATTGCTAAAGGTTTCTTATATAAGAAAGAACTTGCAGCAAATGGTCTTAAAGCCAAACAAATTTCTTTCTCTGAAGAAGCATATTTACATCTCATTCGTAGTTACACTAGAGAATCTGGTGTTCGTGAACTTGAAAGAAAAATTGCTTCTGTTATGAGAAAAGCAGTTGTTGAGTTATTAACCAACAAAGAACTTAAAAAGATTGAAGTCACACCTGAACTTGTTGAAAAGTATTTAGGCGCTCCAATTTTCGATAACACCAAGAAAGAAGAAAAAGGACAAGTTGGTGTTGTAACTGGCTTAGCCTACACCCAATATGGTGGCGATATTCTTCCAATTGAGGTTAATTATTTCCCTGGAAAGGGAAATCTCATTCTCACTGGTAAGTTAGGTGAAGTTATGAAAGAATCGGCAACTATTGCTTATTCTTACGTTCGTTCAAATGCAGACAAATACAAAATTGATCCAAAATTGTTCGAAAGCAATGACATTCATATTCACGTCCCAGAAGGCGCAGTTCCAAAAGATGGACCAAGCGCTGGTGTTGCAATTACGACAGCCATCATCTCAAGCTATACAAAATCTCCTGTTAGCAATGATGTAGCAATGACTGGCGAAGTAACACTTCGCGGTAATGCACTCCCAATTGGTGGACTCCGTGAGAAATCAATGGCAGCTCTTAGAAGCGGAATTAAGACAATTATTGTCCCACACGAAAATAAGAAAGCTGTCGAAGAACTTCCTAAGGAAGTTAAAACAAGTTTAAACATCGTTTACATGAAAAATGTTGACGATGCACTAAAGGTGGCACTCGTTAAATAAAATGATTAATTTCGCTAAGGCAAAATTTATTAAGTCTGCTCAAACCTATAGCCAAAAACCGGAGAAAAATCTCAAAGAGATTGTATTCGTTGGCAAATCAAATGTTGGTAAGAGTTCTTTAATAAATGCTTTGGTGAAAAACAAAGGTTTAGCTAAAACCTCATCAAAACCAGGTTACACTAAACTTCTCAATTATTTTGAGATTGATGAAAAGTTTTATTTAGTGGATGCACCAGGATATGGATACACCGCAAGTGGAGGAAAGTTATTAGATTCCTTCTCCAAAATGATGGAAACTTACTTTGAAAATCCTTCACTTGCAGGTGTTGTCTTCATTGTTGATTCTCGTCATAAATTAAGTAAAGATGATGTTGACTTCTACAATTATATTGTAGAGAAAGATGTTCCATTCTTACTTGTTGCCTCTAAAATCGACAAACTTAATCAAAGCGAAAAAGCTGCAATGAAAAAACATATAACTCAAGATTTAAAAATTCCTCAATTTATTCCAATTTCAACCGTGAAAAACATAGGAATTGAAGAATTAAGAAGCCAAATTTCAAAGCTTATAAACGAATAAAGTCCTCTTGAAGAAAGAGGATTTTTGTTTACAAAAAGAAATATGTACGTTATTATGTACGTGCTAGGAGGAATTAGTAAATGACAACTGTTAACATTACCAATGCTAGACAAGAGTTATTTAAACTAGCAAACGCTTGTATCAAATTTAATGATAGAATCACCGTTTCTACGAAAGATGGTAATTTTATCATGCTTAGTGAACAGGATTACAACAATCTTCTTGAATCTTTATATTTGTCTTCAATTCCAGGCATGTATGAAAGTATTAAAGAAGGTGTTGAGACTCCATCTTCTGAACTTTTGGATATTGAATGGTAATAAAATACTCAAAACAAGCCATTAAAGATTCAGAAAAGATTAAACAATTTCCTGCACTTACAAAAACTGTTAAAGCTTTAATAAATTTGATCAGCGAAAATCCATTCGTGAGTCCGCCTGCATATAAGAAACTTTTGGGTTTTGAAAATGTTTATTCTAGAAGAATTAACATTCAGCACAGACTCGTTTATGAAGTACGTGAAAAGGAAAACTTAATTGTTATTCTTAGGATGTGGTCACATTACGAATGATGAAAAGGCGCCGCTATCGCCTTTTTCTTTTTATAAAGCAATAGTTAAAAATATTTTTAAGGAAGTGCTATAATAACAAGGTAATAAAGGAAAAATTTATGGCTATATTAGGAATTGATATTGGTGGAACCTCAATTAAAGGAGGTTTAGTTTATCGATATGGGCAAGTAGATAAACTCTTCTCATTGCCTATTGATAAAGAATTATCACAAGAAGAACAAATTGAAGCTTTAATTAAGAAAATTAAAGAAACATATAATGATAATGAGTTTGAAGGAATTGGATTAGGTATTCCAGGCGCAATCGATAACACTTTAGGCGTAGTTATGTACTCAAATAACTTAAAATGGGAAAATCTTCCAATTGGTAGAATGCTTAAACATTCTTTCCCAGGCAAAAAGGTTGCAATGACAAATGATGCCAATGCTGCAGCTTTAGGCGAAGCAAAGTTTGGATCAGCTAAAAACGAACAAGATGTCGTTATGATTACTTTAGGAACTGGTATTGGTAGCGGAATTATCATTAACGGAAAACTTTACGAAGGTAATCATGGACGTGGTGCTGAACTTGGTCATCAAGTCTTAGTTTTAGATGGAATTCCGTGTACTTGTGGCAGAAAAGGTTGCTTTGAAATGTATGCTTCTGCTACCGCTTTAGTTCGTCAAGCAAACGAAGCTATTAAAGAAAATCCTGAATGTAAATTAGCATTAATTGCTAAAAATGGTGAAGAAGTTAACGGAAAACTCATTTTTGAAACCGCAAAAGCAGGATGCACAACAGCTCAAAAAGTCGTTGATAATTACATTAAATACTTAGGCGAAGGCTTAATTAATATTTGTAACGTTTTTAGACCTTCTTCAATTGTTTTATCGGGCGGAATCGCAAATCAAGGCGACTATTTGCTTAATAAATTAGTCGCTTATCTAGAAAAAGAACATTATGGATATCTTCCTGAAGTTAAAGTTGAAATTAAGATTGCTTCACTTGGATATAACTCTGGAATTATTGGAGCCGCAACACTTTTACTTAAGTAATTATGGAAGTAGTTAAACTTAGACCTTATATAAAAGAAATCGTTTGGGGCGGAAATACACTACGTAGTTATGGTAAAGTCTCAGACACTAAAAACATCGCTGAATGTTGGGAACTTTCTCTTCATAAAGAAGGCTCTTCTATCGTAGATAGCGGAGAGCTAAAAGGAAAAACTTTAGCAGATGTTTTAACTAAAGAGGATTGTGGTGAAAAATGCGAGAAATTCCCATTTTTCCCAACTTTAATTAAGCTAATTGATGCTGACAGAGAATTATCAGTGCAAGTCCATCCAAGTGATGAATATGCTCTTAAAAATGAGAATTCTTTCGGCAAAACCGAAATGTGGTACATTCTTGAAGCTAAAAAAGATGCTGGAATCTATCTTGGTTTTAAACGTGATACCACAAAAGAAGAAGTAGAACGAAAAATTAAAGATAATACTCTCGTAGATTTACTTAATTTTATAAAAGTAAAACCAGGGGATTGTTATTTTGTTAAATCTGGAACTGTCCATGCTATCGGCGGTGGCATTACCCTTTTTGAAGTCCAACAAAACTCAGCCTTAACCTATAGGTTATATGACTGGGGAAAACTTGGAATGGATGGAAAACCAAGAGAACTTCATATCGATAAATCACTTAAGGTTATGAATTTTAAAAAGTTTAAACCTGAAGAATTTAAACGTCCACTTTTAGGAGAATGTGATTACTTCTCAACTTTTGAAATGAAAGTAGATGGAACTAGTGAGATTAACGCCAATAAAGGTTCATTTATCTCAATTACATTTATAGAGGGAAGTGGTTTAGTTAATAATATTAGCTATGCTAAAGGCGATACTTTCTTTATTCCTGCCAGTAAAAAAGCAGTAATTAAAGGAAATGGAAAATACTTACTTACTACAATTAAGTAGTTTATGAAAACTTATTTCGATTTAACTTACTACAAAAACTGCAAGTTAGACATCTATTTGCCAGATTCTTTTAAAGCAAACAAAACGATTGTTTATGTTCATGGTGGTGGGCTAGTAGAAGGCGATAAACATAACGAGCACATGGAAAGATTTGGCAAAACCTTTACTGATAACGGCTATGCATTTGTTTCGGTTGATTATAATCTTTATCCAAACGCTAAATGGCCTTCCTACATTGAAGAAGTTGCCCAAAGTATTAAGTTTTTACAAGACAATTTAGAAAAATATAACTTAAGTAGAGATACTTATATCTCTGGTTCATCTGCAGGAAGCTATATCATAATGATGCTTTGCGTTGATAAGCATTATTTAAAAGAAGCTGGTGCAGACTATAAAATGATAAAAGGCTGGATTAGTGATGATGGTCAAATGACCGACCACTTTAATGTTCAAGAAATTGAATTAAAAATGGATCCGTGGATTCAAAGAATCACTAAAATAGCCCCTCTCTACTATGTAGATAAAAGCATTGATATCTCAAGATTATTACTTCTTTACTACGATAACGATCTTCCAATGAGAAAAGAACAAAACTTATTATTTTATGAAACTTTAAAACATTTTAAACCTGATTTAGATGTTGAAATTATGGAATTACACGGAACACATTGTGAAGGCACATGTCGTCCAGAAAAAGATGGAAGTTATAGATTCGTAGATATAGTTTTAGGATGGGTTAAATAACATGAAACTTTTACTTATTTCTAATAGTTTTGGAGTTAATCTCCAAATTTATGCAAGAGACATTGCTAAACTCAATGGACTTGACTTAGATATTTATACTTTGTTTATTGGCGGCTGTCCTTTGAGAAGTCATGATGCCAATATTAAAGAAAACAAAAAAGATTATGAACTTTTTAATAACGGAGCCTCAACAGGGCGCTTTGTTTCAATAAATGAAGCTTTATTAATGGATAACTGGGATTACGTCTCACTTCAACAAGCTTCACATGTTAGCGGAATTGTTGATTCTTATTATCCATATTTTAATAACGTATACACCTATGTACGTGAAAAATGTCCAAAAGCTAAAATTATGTGGCACCAAACATGGGCCTATTCTGGAAAAAATCCTTACAAATACGGCGAAGTAAAACAATGGCTTCCATCCTTTAATTTTAAGAATGATATCGAAATGAAAAAGGGCATCGATGAATGCTTAAGTAAGATTCAAAAAGAGTACAAAATCGATCTTATTGTTAATAGTGGTGATGTCGTTTTTGAAGGCATGAAAGTGTTTGATGATTTATATGATTCTGAAGGTTTTCATCTTAACGAACTCGGCTGTTATTTAATTGGAACAAACCTCGTAAAACTCTTATTAAATAAGAAAATTTCTAACATTTTAGTGCCTAAAGAATTAGACAAAAAAATGTGCGAAAAAGCAGTGGATTTCGTAAATAATTTGCGCTAATTTATGGAAAATTTACTACTTAGAGGTCGATACAAAAAAGAAAAAGAAAACACCTTCTTTTTTAACACCGGATCTGGTGTTTCCTTATGCTTTCAAGGCAAAAGTTTAACCTTTAATTTGGCTTCAATAAATAAACCTTGTTTTGTCTATATTATTAAAGATTTTGATTATAATCAAAAAGAAAAGTTTTTGATTGATAAAAACGGCGAACTTAAAGTTACATTTAACGACAATAAAGCACACTATATTGACTTAGTAAAAGCTAACGAAGCCATTGATAATACTTTAGTTCTAAAAAGTATTGAATTTAATGGTAAAATTTTAAAATACACGGAAAAACCTGATAAATTTGTAAAAGTATATGGAGATTCCTCAGTTGCAGGGTATGGAATTTTACAGCATTCTGGAGTTCCAGATTACGATACAAGTGATGGTGTAGAAGACTTCTGTTTTAGAGCACTTTATAGTCTTCATTTTGACTATGATATTTTCTGTGGTTCTGGATGGGGAGTTACATTTTCTCCATACACAGACCCAATGACTGTTGGCCTTGAAAAATATCAAGATTGTTTATGTGTCAAAAACGATGAAAAATGGGTTGATAAAAAGGCAGATTTATTACTTCTGTCATTAGGCACAAACGATTTTTCATATATTAATCAACACCTTGATCAAAAAGTCGAATTAGAAAGAAAATTTATCGATTCGTATCGAGAATTTGTAAAAAAAGAAAGAGAAATTAATCCAAACGTTCCAATCCTTATGGTTTATGGAACTTTGAAAGAAGATTGTGTTTACCCTTTAATTGAAAAAACATACACAGAATTATCTAAAATATTTGATAATCTTTACATTGTAAAACTTCCTGGCGACAATGACGGAATCGATTTTCATTGTCATGTGTCCCACCACAAGAAAATGGCTGAAGTTTTAATGGAAAAAATAACTTCTATTATTCGTTAGTTTTATCTTTTATTGCTATATTTATGCACGCATTTGCTATACAAATGAACGCGTACGTATTAAAATATCAATATCTTTATGAAACAAAAAGTTGCGTTTGCTCTTTTGTCAATGCGGTCTATGCATTAATTTGAGTGAACGCTTTATTTTTTGTCTAGCGATTAAAGGAAAAATGATGAAAAAAGGTAAATTAATATTCTTGCTTCCAATAGTTGCAATGCTTTTTTCTGGTTGTAAGGGAAAAGATAATTCAAATAACAATAATAATGAAGAACAACAGCAACAACAAACGGACAAAACTTTTACCGGTTTATCTTTCAATAATTCTACATATACATATGACGGACAAGAACATTCAATCTCTGTTTCAGGTGAACTTCCTGAGGGCGCTACTGTTAGTTATGGAGAATCAGGGAACTCATTTAGTTCGGTTGGCGATCATGTTATAACTGCGACCATTACTTGTAATGGTTATACGACTTTAACTTTAACTGCCACACTTACGATAAATCCTGCTGAACTACCAGGTTCTTATACATTTGTTGGCGCAACAGTTACATATGATGCTCAGCCACACTCCATTTCTGTCACAGGCGATATTCCTGAAGGAGCAGTAATTAGCTATGGTACAGAAGGTAATACTTTTACATTACCTGGAAGCCATGTTATTACTGCAACCGTTACAATGGAAGGTTATACATCTTGGACTGGAACGGCCACTTTAACAATTGTTACAGAAAACGCAACTGAATCATTTATGGTGGCTGATTTTGAAGGTTTTACAAATAACGATTTATATGATCAATTTGTTCTTGAATATTATGGCGATAGTGGTTGGACAATTCCGAACACTGCTTCTTTAGAAGTGTATAAAAATCAAGTAATTGGTGATGGCACAAATACCATGAGAATGAATTTGACTCACCAAGGCAGAGCTTTTAAAGCAACAATTGATATTGAACCACTTACAAAAAAATATAATGGCTTTGCCATTGATACTTTTATAGATGGCCGTGCTGACGGTGCAAGCACCGACGTAAAAGTGCAATTTTGGTTTAAAGACTTACCGCTCCCTGAAAGGTACAGCGGTTATAAAAATACTTATGCTACTTATACATTAAGCAAAAACGCGTCTACAAATTGGACTCATTGGGAAATTCCTCTTGATGATGAGACATTATCAATAGCTAGTAGCACAACTATAACTGCAGCTTTTAAAACTCTCGGATTAAGCGCTGAAGAATTGTCTGTTTATATTGATAAAGTTGCTGTTATTATGACACCTAATTATATTGCCAACGGCAATATTAAAACATATGTTGATAATATTAAATTAATTCGTACAAGTGAAACAAGAAAAGAACAACGCTTTGTTAAATTAGATGGAAGAGTTTATACAATTGCTTCCGCTGATGGAACAGTATTTAAGTTAACTTTAAATGGTGAAAATTCGCGAATTGAATCACTTAACTTAATGAACAACATTTCGTTCCCTTGCAGTACTAGTGTTGAGGGTGATGAATTAACGTTAACTGCTGTCCCTGCAAACAATAAATCAATTGTTTTTAAGATGGATATTGCCTTTAATGGCAATGTTTTAACATTTTCTGATGACCCAACAGGCGATATAGAATATTTAGCTCCAATCGCTAGTCATATTGATTTTGAAGATAAACATTTTGAAGAATTGTTAAGGGTTGATGACTTTGAATCATACCAAAATAGTGGCCAAGGTTTTGATAGTGGAAATACTGTTCGTAGCTCAACTTCTGGTCTTAGAGGCCAATATTATGGTGATATGTATTCTGGAAGTTCCGGAATACCTGGGAAAATCGATACAAACTGGAACTTGTTAAATGCATCTGGTTGGCCAGATTATATTGAACTTGCGAATGCAGGCCATAACGGAAAATGCTTAAAATTTAGAAACCACTCTTCGAATCAAGTTCGTTATATGACAATGGGACTTGCTTTCGGAAACGCTTTGGCTATTGGAAGAGGCTCTAATTTTTCATGTTTCATGAAATCTACTGCAAACAATCAAAAATTAGCTCTTAGAGTTTGGTATGTTAAAGGTGTTACTGCATTAAATCAAGGTTATGAAGGTGGCGATTGCAAGTTTATTAAAGACATTCCAATTTCTACAGAATGGACAAGAATCAGTATTCCTCTTGACCCGAATCGTGAAGTATTTGGAATCATGATTACTCCAACCAAGTCAAATGAATATTTTTATGTTGATGATATGATTCTTCATGGCGAAGGTGATCCATTAGTAGAATTTGCAGGAATTCCTAAAGATTATTATATTTATAATAATTCTACTGATGCATATAAATTAAATATTGATGATTCATTTGCGAGTGCAAGTCTTCTTAATTGCGCAGATGGTACTTCGGTTTCACTTGACTTTGAACTTAACGAAACTACTGTCACATTGAAAGATAGTGCGACATCAGGTGCAAACTTAACAATTAGCGGAACTCTTGATAATGACAGCAATATTTCAGTCACAAGTGTTACTGGAACAAACGCTTCTAACTATTCATTTGTAGGAAATTCATTCTCTCAATATGTAGATTTGGCCGTTAATTTTGAAGACGGCTCTGGAAGTGGAACTTATACTAATGAACATTGGAGTGAGAAAAAGTACACTTCAAGTTGGAATAATGTAAATCCAGTTGAAATGAATAGTGAAGAAAAAGGTGGTAGCAAAGCTATTAGCTTTAACTGTGACCAAGAATTAAGGAAACTTATTTACACACCAGAATTACCATTTGGTCCTGTTAATCATTTTGATATTGATTTAGGCAATGATTATTTCTTCGCTTCAGGAGCTATTCAGTATAAAATCGCAATTCTTGATGCAAGTGATAATGTCGTTTCATATATTGCTGGGACTGAAGGCAATTCAGGTTATGTTGAAATAAATTCAGGTAGTGCTTTAGCACATGTTGGTTTTGATTTCACATTATCTGCAGGCTATAAACTCGAAATTACTGCAAAATGTGATAATGGTTTTGCAATTCTTTATTTCGATAATCTTGCTTTAAGTTATCTATAAATGATGGATGGTTAATTATGAAAAATAGAATTATTGGTCCAAAAATTAATATTCCTTGGGAAGAAAAGCCAAAAGATTGTGCTTCTCCGATTTGGCGTTACTCAAAAAACCCAATTATTAAAAGAAATCCAATAAAAGGAGTTTCCAGAGTTTTTAACTCTGCACTGTTACCATACGAAGACGGATTTATCGGAGTTTTTAGAGGCGATACATTTACTACAATTCCTTTTTTATACTTAGGCAGAAGTAAAGATGGAATTCATTTTGAATTTGAAGAAAAACCAATCGAGATTTTTGATGAAAAAGGAAATCTCATGAAGTTTGATTATTGCTACGACCCACGTCTAATTGAGATTGAAGGAACTTACTATGTAAGTTTCTGCACTCATATGCATGGTCCAACTGTTGCTGTTATTAAGACACACGACTTTAAAAAATTCACATTCGTGTCAATCCCAGTTCTTCCATGTAATCGTAATGGAGTTTTCTTCCCAAAACGTATAAATGGAGATTATTTGCTCCTTTCTAGACCAAGCGATAATGGCCACACTCCATTTGGAGACATCTTCCTTTCAAGAAGTAAAGACATGATTGACTGGGGAAGACATTCTCACATTATGGAAAGCGGTTATGAATGGTGGTGCGGACTTAAAGTTGGGGCAGGTTGTAACCCAATTGAAACCAACTTGGGTTGGTTGTGTTTCATTCACGGAACAACAAATACTTGCAATGGTTATGTTTATTCAATTGGAGCAATTATCTTAGATAAAGATGATCCAAGTAAAGTTTTATACCGCTGTTCTCCATATCTTTTAACTCCAGAAATGGATTATGAAACAAACGGTTTTGTTCCAAATGTTTGCTTCCCAACTTGTGCATTAGCTGATTCAGAAACAGGAAGAATAGCTATTTATGCAGGAGCTGCTGATACATACGTTGAATTATTATTCACAGATATTGATACAGTTTTAGATTACATTGTTAAAAATGCTCGTTAATTTATGGAACTTGTAACGATTCGCCACAAAAGATCATTTGGTCACCTAGCAAAGCTTAGACTCAAAAAGTCTGGGTTCTTAATCGCAATGATTATTCCAGCGATAGCATTTTATGCTATTTTCTGCTACGTACCAATGTATGGCGTTTTGATGGCGTTCCAAAAATATTATCCAAAACTTGGTATTTTTGGTTCTAAATGGATTGGATTTGATAACTTTAAAGTTATATTTGAAGACCCATATTTCTGGACTGTTTTATTAAATACAATAAAGATTGGAACAATTAAGATTGTTCTAGCCTTTGTTGGCGCAGTTACAACCGCTCTTCTTTTGAACGAGCTTAGAATGAGAAGAGTTAAAAAAGTTATTCAAATTATTGTTACATTCCCACACTTCTTAAGCTGGGTTATTATTGCTGGCTTTGTTTCGTCCTTGTTTACAACAAGCGGGTCGATAAATGACCTCATATATGTTTTAGGTGGAGAACGTGTCATGTTTATGGCAAACGGCAATTTCTTCCTAGGCTTAATTTTTGGTGCTGATATTTGGAAAGAAGCCGGCTGGGGTTCAATTGTTTACCTCGCGACTATGGCTGGAATTCCACAGGATCAATATGAAGCTGCAGACATTGATGGTGCTACACGTCTACAAAAGATTTGGCATGTTACATTGCCAGGTATTAAGTCAGTAGCGATATTACTCTTAATTATGTCTGTTGGTGGTGTTTTATCTGCTGGATTTGACCAGATTTTCAATTTATATAATCCACTTGTTTATGAAAAAGCTGATATTTTAGATACATATATCTACCGTGAAACATTCCAGTCATATCGAAATCCTGGAATCGGTACTGCAGTTGGTTTATTTAAGTCTGTTGTCTCGTTTATTTTAGTTATTGCAACAGATAGAATCGCTAAGGCATGCGGTGAAAGAGGAATCATCTAATGAGAAAAGATGTTGGAATAGAACGATTACCGCTTAGAAAAATAACGAGCAACGCAAATAATAGGCTCGGTCCTTTAGACTGGGTTATCTTCGTTATTTTAGGCCTATTTACCTTAATGATTATTTATCCGTTCTATAACGCGTTCCTTATTTCTTTATCACCTGAGCGTGTTGTACTTGAGACTCCTTTCTTAATTTATCCAAAAGAAATTACTTTTGATGCGTATAGAGAAGTTTTCAATAATAAGTTATTGTGGTCTGGTTTTTCAGTCACAATGATACTTCTTATAGTAGGCACAGCCTACCAATTATTCTTCACTGTTATTACAGGTTATGCCTTAAGTAGAAGTAATTGGTTTGGTAAAAACTTTGTTATGAATATGATCTTGGTCACGATGTTTTTTGGTGGTGGCCTTGTTCCATACTATTATTTAATAGTATCTTTGGGACTTTATGACTCGATTTTAGTCATGATTATTCCTGGTGCTATTGATACGTTTAACATGCTTTTGATGAGGAACTACTTTGCATCCTTGCCAAAAGAAATGGAAGAATCAGCGAAGATGGATGGCGCTAATGATATCACTGTTTTCGCGAAGATTTATTTACCTTTATCACTTCCGATGCTTGCGACAATCGGTTTATTCTTTGCAGTTGGTAACTGGAACTCCTGGTATAACGGTATGCTATTTATCAAAACTGCCAAGTATAAACCGCTTCAACAAGTACTTCGTGAAATGATTGTCACATCATCTACAAAGATTGATGGTGGAGATAATAAGAAAATTTATTCTCAAGGATTACAAATGGCTGCGGTATTCTTCACAATTGTTCCGATGATGTCATTTTATCCTTTCTTACAAAGATTCTTTGTAAAAGGAATCGTTGTTGGTGCTATTAAAGGTTAGGAGGAAAAAAATATGAATCAAAAACTATTAACTGTTTCAGCACTTCTATGTTGTTCAATTGTTGGCCTAACAGGCTGTAAAAAGAAAAATCAAGAACACGTTTTAAAACTTAGAAATTTATATTTCTCATCTTGGGATGGTTCAGATCCTTATACAGATGTAATTGAAGAAAAGTTTGGTGTTACAATCGAACCATCTTCATATGATTACAACTCTTGGGGCGAACAAGTCATGGGCGAAGTTAATGGTGATAACATCGGCGATGTTTTCCATTTTGACCTTGAATCATTTAACTTTGGAAATACATATAAAAACTGGGCAGAAGGTGGAGTTGTTAAAGCTTTACCAAGAGATTTATCTAAGTGGCCAAAAATTAAAAAACTAATTGAACAAACCTCAAATATTGAATACTTAAAAATTGATGGAGATTTATATGGAATTCCTCTTGCATATAATCAAGATGACCCAACAAAAGACTTCTCTTCATTTACTTACGTCTATAGACGTGACTGGTTAAGAGCAATTGATCCAACATTAGTTCACGATGATGATGTTTATACTTGGGAAGAATTCAAAAATATTATTGAATTATTTGCAAATAGAGATGATGTTAAAGAAGGAAATTCATGTGCAATTGGTGATGTTGCTTGGGGCTTCCCATCATTAACTAATTTCTATAAGGACTCACCTCACTGTTATTCAGTCCAACCTGATGGAACTGTCGTGAATGCTTTCACAACTGCAGGTTATAAAGAGGGTCTAGAATTAACAAGAAGCTATGCAATGGCAAATCCAACTAAATATTTTGACCAAGTTTCTAATACTAAAAATACTAAGGCTTATGATGAATATAAGGGTGGCCATATGGGTATTTATTATGAAAACTTATCTCTTTCTAATTATGCAACCTTAAGAAAGGATGTAAAAGGGATTAAAACTGGTATTTCTGAAGAAGATTTAGATGACTACACTGCAATTATGAAAGTTAAAGGACCAGATGGAAAATTCCATCTTGAAGGAAGTGAAAACTGGTTCTCAATGACATTCTTTAATGCCGATATTTCTGATTCAAAACAAGAAAAGATTCTTGATATTTTAGAATTCCTTTTAGGTGAAGAGGGCACAAATCTTGCCATTTATGGCAAAAAAGATGTCGACTACTTTGTTGATGAAAATGGAGATATTGAACTCATTTCAGATAGTTGGACCATGACTGATGGCGAATATGTTGAAAAAAATAATGGTGCTAAGTATTTAAGAAAGATGATTACTTTAGGTAACGATACATCTTCTTATGATCCATATACTGAACAAAAAAGTTATGAAATTATCACAAAGTGGACTAATGATATGAAAGCTGCAAAAGCTGCAAATCAATTAGTCACCTTTGGTGAACCTCCACACGTTAAATGGTTATCAACAAATCTTAAAGATCAAAATACATCTTCTATGATTGGCGATGGTAATGACTATGCACTTAAGTTTGCCTTTGATAAAAATTATCCAGATATTTCCGAATATGTTGCTAAATTTGATACTGCAAAATGGAATAACACAATCGCTGAAGTTAATAGAGCAATAGGAAAATAAAATTTATGGTAAAAAGAATACAAAAATTCTTGCTACTTGTAACGATGGTGCTTCCAGGATGTTCTAAACTTGAAAGCAACATCAAAAAACCTGATGGTGTCATGGTATTTTCGCCACAAATTAATTTAATTAATGATGATTTTGACGGTCTTGGTGTTGAGTGGGGTGCTTATGAAGATTTAAATAAATTGCAACCTGACGCATGGCAAACCATTACAAAGTATGCTGAACGAATGGACGGAATGTCTTTAGTACGTTGTATGGTGAACTTTGACTGGTTCTGTGAAAATTTAGACAAAAAAGGTGATAAAGATAAAACAAACGATACTTGGACATATAATTTCACGAATAAGTGGATGCAATCAACCGAGCAAGTCTTATCGTATTGCCAAGCTCATGACATCACAGTTGCTTTTGGAGCATGGAATGTTATTGGCTCCTTCCCTAACGACACTTGGGGCATGATGGATGATGTTACAAGTGATCCAAGATGGGCAAAAATGATGGGTGATATTATTGAGTATCTTGTCATAAAAAAGGGTTTTACTTGTATAAAATACGTTGTAAATTCAAATGAACCTAACTACTTAGGTAGAGCAAATTCAAGTAAAAATGCCCATAATACCTTTGAAAAATGGAGACAAGGCGTTTTAAATGTTCGTGCAAAACTCGATAGTTTAGGACTTAACAACATTAAAATTGTCGGTTCAGATGCAACCGCAACCTCTGATGGCTCAATGGATACATACCTTTATGGTATTGCTCAAGATGAAGCTTTAAAAAATGCAGTTGGAGATTATGGAATTCATGTTTATCCATATAAAGAACCTTTAGATAATGGCACGATGCTTAATCAATATAACGAAAGAACTAGCAAGATTAAAGAATATGACCCTGAATTTGGCATAAAACGAAAAATGCACATTTGGGAAGCCGGATTACAAGATGGTAAAAACCAAGTAACAGACTGCCAAGGCAATATTCGTACATATCCATACGCTAAATCAATGGCAAATTATACATTGACTGCTTTAGCAGCTGGTATAAATGGCATTGCTTATTGGGATTTTGATGATGGAATGCACTTTATGTATAACGCGGACGGAACTTCTACTCCGAAAGAATGGGGGATGTTTTCTTCTCTTGGTAGTGCACTTCCTAAAAAACAACAACTTAGACCTTGGTATCATTCTTCAATGTTACTTATGAATTTACTTAGAAGACACAATGTTGTTTTTGATTCTGGTGATAATGGAAGCGATAAAAATCCAACATTACGTTCACTTGCTACTATTTCAAATGATCGAAATTTAGCGGGTGTTATGTTCTGTAATACTGATGTTATAAATTCAAAACAAGTTAAGTTCGTTTTAGACGAAAAATACAATAATGACGAAAAATTATATGTTTATCTTTTCAACGAAAAATCAGCTTTATTAGGAGAAGATGGTTTTATTGTTCCTAATTACGAAGTTGAAGGATCACTAAATAAAATTAATGAGTTAACTATTCCTGCGAGTACTTTTGTAGTTATCTCAAATAAGGTTTTATAAATTATGAGAAAGCGTGGTTTATTTCTAATTCCAATACTTGCCTCACTTCTCGCAGGGTGTGGAAAAATTGATATTATCAATCTTAGTTTTGATAGCGGAAAAGATATAACTCAAACATTCAAAAAAGGAGCGCTCGGTGATTTTTCTCTTGTTGCTCCTGGAGATGGCGTTGTTGTCGGTGAGACTCCAACTTTTTCTTGGACAGAATCAGAAAACGCTATGAGTTATACTCTTGAAGTTTGCTCATCAACATCTTTTGATAATACCTCTTCTAGCATTGTTTATATTTGCGAAACAAATATTAAATCTACCTCATTTAAAGTCACCGGAACTTTAAAAGAAAAAAATATTGATTATTATTGGAGAGTTACATCAGTTAACGAATATAATTCAAAAAGTGTCGGAAAAGAAAAACTTTCAGAAGTCCGTTCTTTCCATTTAAAAGTGGAAGGAAATGGAGAAATTCCAGTTCCAATTGGCGATGTAGAAGATTGGCAACTTCATAAAGTTGGTTCTTATGCCGATATTTCCATTGATCATAGTGATTTCTTTGGTACAGGTGACCAAGACTCTTTAAAAATTTCATTTGAAAAAGAAAATACAAGTGTTGGTCCTGTTACTTCAATCGGTTGGTTAGATGTTCAAAAAGCAATTGAAGTTGAGTTTATTGGAGCCGATGCGTTTTATTGTAACTTCTATTTCATGGGTCATGATTCAACTATTTTAATTCGTATCATCGATCAAGATGGAGAACTTTGGTATAAGCAAGTTAAATTTACAATGGATGCAAGACAGGTTGTTCTATTAAGATTTGACGAATTTATACTTAGAACAAGGGATACAGTTGTTCAAAACGAAGTATTTAATTATGAACACATTCAAGCCATTGAAGTTTGTTTTGAAAAAACATTTGGCGATGGTTGTTGTATTATCGGCGGAATGAAAGGTGTCAAAGCTGAAGACTATAGTGATATTTTTATCAAAAAATTAGATTTTAGTGTTATTCCAGAAAATAAATGGATTAATGAATCTTATAATTTCAAAAAAACTCTTATTAAAGATGATTTAGAAAATCCTGAATTTGCTACCGGAGTAACTTTGGAATATTCAACAGTAGCAGGATTTAATGGTAACGAAAAAGGAATTAATAGTTATGGTTATGGCTTTGCTAAAATTCCTGTTGAAAAATACTTTAGCGATGGAAACGCAGTTAGAGTAAAAATTAAGTATACCGGTGGTGCAAGCAGCATTAATGCTGTTATAAGACTATATGAACCTGATAAAGATAGGTGGAGTGTTGAACAACCTTTAACCACGTTAGTTCAAAATGAATTCACTGAAATTACTGTTCCATATCAAGCATTTGGCCAGAGTTCAATCGTTGAAGGAAAACGTCAATTTTATTTTATTTCACAAATTCAATTTGGGTTAAATGGCTGTTATAGTAGTGGATCACTTTCATTTAAAGATTTTGAAATTATTCAACTTCCAAGTGTTTCAACAAATCCAAGAATTGTCCAAGACGACGGAATTATTGAAGACTTTGATTCATATATTTATCGAAGCCAGGCTTATGAGCAATGGGAAACTTCATACGATAATAAAGATGAAGGTATCTTCTTAGAAGATGAAGCTAAATTCCATAACGCTACAAACGTACATGCTGGTAAATTTACCTATAAAGCAGATATGTCAATGGCTACATATGACATTTATACAGATGTTAAGGCTGAAGGATTTAATTCTATTAAATTCTGGATTAAGGATGCATCAATTCCTAACTCTACCGATCCATTATTTGCAGATTATAAAGGCGAAGATGTTTCTCCATCAGTTGTCATACAAGTTGCATTTAAAGATGGTAGATGGTATCGCTATGAAATTGAAAAAGCTCCAAGAGTATGGACCGAATATGTAATACCATTTAAGAATCTTAAGATTTATCAAGGAAATCCAAATGATACTACGCCACTAGAAAGTAAAAATGTGGTCAATTTTGCTATTGGAATGCAATATTTCTACTATGTAGAAGTTGCAGGCGAAAAAGTTGCCCATCCACTTTACGTTCAAAATAATCCTGTTTATTTCGATAATATTATGCTTGCTAATGCAACTGACACAAGTATTCTTCAAATCGAAAAAGAACTTCACCCAGATGAAAATGGAATAACTCTTTTAGATGATTTTGAATATTCAAGTCAAGATGAACTTGATATTCATTGGCTTGGTTTAAATAACTTAGAATACGAAAATTCGACTCTAAGTGATGAGGTTTCTAGCGAAGGTGGAGAACATTCTGTAAAACTTGATTATAAGAAAGGGCGTGATGAACATTATAATGTTTTTGCAAGTCCAGCATATGCTTGTTATCCAACAGTAGGTGATGATGTTGAGTGCCGTGCAATTCAACTAGATATCAAAGGTGATGGCGAAGCAAACTTCATTATTAATCTTTATACTAAAAACGGTACGACAACTCATCAATATAGATTCTTAATTCCAAATGTGAGTAATAAATGGACGAGATACATAATTGGATTTGGTGATGATAACTGGTCTAGATTAACTACTGGTGCTCCTTCTTTAGGCAAACGATCAATGCAAACACTACAAAGATTAACCTTTGGTTTAAGTAAAAATGCTAATACTGCGGCTGTATCCTCAGTTTATGTTGATAATATCAAATTTAGTCTTGATGATAGTTATGATACTTATTCATCGACTTTAATCCCAGTAGAATAAGGAGACACTTATGAAACTTCAAAGAGTAAAAGAAAACCCAATTCTAAGTGCTAATCCAAAAAACACTTGGGAAGAATTATGTGTCTTAAATCCTGCTGTCATCTTTAATGATGAAGACAATCTGTTCTATATGTTTTATAGAGCAGCAGCAAATGATAAGAAACACACTATATCTTTAGGTCTTGCTACTTCTAGTGATGGTATACATTTCACTAGATACAGTGACAAACCTATTTTAGAGGGCCAAGAAGGCGGTGTAGACGAGGGAGGCATTGAAGACCCACGAATTATTAAAATGGGCTCTTATTACTACCTCACATACGCTTCTAGAGTATTTCATCCAGGCCAATATTGGAGAGAAGATAAAGAATATTTTGGTTTTCAACCAGAATTTGGTCCAAGATCACTTATTTATAACAACACATTAACTCATCTTGCAGTCTCAAAAGACTTGAAACACTGGAAAAAGCTTGGTCATATCACTGATCCAAGATTTGATGATAGAGATGTCATTCTTTTCCCAGAGAAGATTAATGGAAAATTTGTAATGTTATCACGTGGAATGGAAAGATGCGGAAAAGGATACGAAAATAAGAACCCTGCCATTTATATTTCCTTTAGCGATGACCTTCAATATTTTGATAACTATAAGTTACTTATGGAAGGCGAACAGGACTGGGAATCTCTAAAGATTGGTGCATCTACTCCTCCAATTAAAACAAAAGATGGTTGGCTTATGACATATCACGGAGTAAGTCTTAAAGATAACAATTACCGTGTAGGTGTTGCTCTTCTTGATTTAAATGACCCAACTAAGATTTTATATAGAACCAAAGATTTTATCTTTGAACCAGAAGAAAAATTTGAAACTGATGGCCATTACAATGGATGCGTTTTCCCGACAGGCATTGTTAATAGAGACGGAAAACTATTCATCTATTATGGCGCTGGAGATAAATGCATTGGTGTTGCAACCTGCGATTTAAATGAATTACTTAAATTCGTTAAGGAGGGTAAATAAATGAGAAAAAATTTAATATTACTCCTTGTTTCAGGATTCGTTTTAACAGGTTGTGGAAGTAAAACAAAAATCATTGATTACAAAGATGAAGGTTATTCAATGAAACAACTTGATGCTGAAAAAGTCACGGTTTCTTTCTATAAAAATATCGGGAAAGAAGAACTTGATCTTAATAGTGGTATGTATGCTTCAACAAGTTCGACCGCATTAAAAGTTGATGTAATTGATAAAAACAATAAAGTTTCTAGACCAGAAAGAGATCCAATGAGAGTCAATTATGAATTTGATGGTTGGCATCTTGATCCAATTGTTAATTCTCCTTTTGATTTTAATACTTCTATAACCGCAAATTTAATTTTGTATGCGCATTGGTCTCAACAAAATCCGGACGAAGACTTTGTGGAACCTGAATATGTCGAACCATCTCATATTGATGATTCAATTGATACATTAGTATCAATTTCCGGTGTAGTAAATATTCCAGTAAATGATGGAAAAGTTAAACTTTCTAATTCGGCAATTTCTAGATTAAAAAGGACTCCAAGTAACGTGGTTGATGTTTTAAATTTCAAGATTAAAACTGGAGTAACTCTTACTGCCTCATATAGTGATTCAGCAAAAAAGATTAGCTATTCTGCCTCAAAAGAAGGAGAAAGTAATGTTGAAGGATCTATCACCGTTCAAAATTATTCAAATAACTTAAAGCTTGAAGATACAAATTATGAGACAAAAGCGGCTAATTATGAAACTAGAGATGTTGAGATTGAAGATCACCATATCATGTTGGCCGGTTCATCATCAATGGAGAACTGGGTCAATTCGAAAGATGATTTAGATCCAATGATAACATTTAACCATGGTATTGGTGGAACAACAGTTGAACAATGGAAAGATAAGCTTAACCAAAGACTTGTTTATCCATATTCTCCAAAAATCGTGATTTATTATGTTGGTGTTAATAATATTATTAACACAGGCACAAGTGCTTCACAAACAAGCACATGGCTAAGGGAAATGTTTGATGATGTTCATTCTCATCTTCCAAATACTCATATTTATTATGTTTTAATTAATGAACTTCCAAATTACAGAAATAGGCAAGCAGAATTTGATGTAGTTAATAATGCTGCAAAAAATTACGAAAAAACTCATGACTATGTAACCATTTTAAATGCGGGAGAAGGTTTATTAAAAGCAAACGGAGAACCAAATCAAGCATATTTCTTACTTGATGGTTTACATATGTCACTTGCTGGTTATGCAATTTGGGGTAAGTTTATCAAAGATAAATTAATTGCAGATTTTAGAAAACAAAATGCTTAATTTAGTTGATATTGAAAAAGGTTTATATGGCGCCGAATATAAAAAACGACGCCATTTTATACTTTTTATTTTATCTACTATTCTTACATTCGCTTTAATTATACTTTTGATGTTAACATCAAAACAAAAGTACATCTTAGAGTTAATTTTTACTATATTAATCAGCGTTTTTTACTTAATTTATGCTGTCTTCTACTTCACGGTTATTCGTCGAGTTTTAAAAGCTGACGTTCGTTTTTTTGAAGGAGCTTCTAAAGTCGAACTAAGCGAGTATGATGTTGAAATACAAAGTATTTCTGAAAATATTAAAGAATATAATGGGCGTGAATACTATGTTTTAGAGGCAAAAGTTGATGAAAATTTAAAGGAAGAAGATAAATTCTTCTATCTTCCAAGTAAATTTTCATTTAAGAAGAACCAAAAGGCCAGAATTCAGGTTTATGGTTCTATAGTTATTAATGTGGAGTTAAGAAAATGAAATTTTCTACTCAATTTAAAAAGTCATTTTCTTACACCTGGTATTTGTATTTGCTTGCAATAGTGGTTCCTGTTGTTTTATTCCCACTTTCTTATTCTTTTATGCATCGGGCAAAACAGAATGAAACATTGTCAATTTTTGTTCCTTGCTATGCTAAAGAGAACGCTGAAGATAAATTATTCACTGATTTGAAAGATTTAGGAATTAGGAAAACAGAAGTTATTGAAGCCGATTATTTAGAAGATGAAGTTACATTTGCAAAAAAGATTTCAGTTGTTGCTTACAATAGATGTGATTTAATCATTCTTCCAGAAGAAAAATTACAAAGCATCGGAATTGAAACAGCTGTTCTTGAACTTACTAGTGAAGTTAAAGAATTATGCAAAATTACAGACGAAACGATCGATGAATCTGGCTATGGTGTTGCAGTGCCTAAAGTAACACCAATAAATGAAATTGCAAACTTGAAAGAAAACATAAATTACTATGCCTTTATAGCTGCAAAAAGTTGGAATATTGGTGAATATTCTCAATCAAAAAAACACACAGAAAATGCATTTAAATTTATGCAATATGTATTGGGAAAATAAGATGAAAAACAAGGAAAGAAAAACAGATTTTAGTGTTAAAGAGCTTCCTCATACTAGGAGACAAATTTTCCTTGATCTTTTGAAAAATCAAAAAAGACAAATGGTATCATTATCCATGTTATTATTTGTGTTTTTACTACCTTTGGTAGTAGATATTCTAATTTTTGATATGTTTATTATTGGAATTCCTTCCGATGAAGCTAACTATTCATCTCTAGTTTTTTCGATGATTTTTTACATGATGATAATTGCAATTCCGTGTTCAATGATTGGCTTTATTGGCCTTGCTGGACTAGCGCAAGTTTGTAAACAAATTGCTTGGCAAAATGCAGTGTTGACAGGTCCAGAATTTTTTGTCGGAATTAAGAAAAACTGGAAGCACGCTTTAGTGTTTGGTTTTGTGTGGGGAGTTTCACTTTTTTTATTAGTGGTTGGCTCATTTTTTATGTTAAGAACTCAACAAAGTTCAGAACAACCTTGGGTGCAAAGTATTGGCATGGGTTTATGCATTATTCAGTTCATTGTATTATCTATAATTTGTGTCTACACACTTACATATGATTGCTATTACACGAATTCATGTTGGCAAGTTTTTAGAAATTCTTTCATCTTTTTCGTGGCAAAGTTTTTCAAAAATTTATTACTTTTTGTGTTAACAACAGGTTTAGTTGTGGGATTAATGTTTGTTGATTTTATTGCCCAAATTGTTATTATTATAGTAATTGCATTCCTATCTTCATTTATGATGATAGCGTGGACATTACTATCCCACGAGGCCTTTGACAAATACATTAATCGACTAAACTACCCTGATTACTATAAAAAGGGTCTCTATATAGCTGAGGAGAGTAAGGAGAATTAATCATGGCAAAAGTAAAACTAGAAAATGTATACAAAGTATACGAAGGCGGTGTTAGAGCTGTTAATGATTTTAACCTCGATATCCCTGACAAAGAATTTGTCGTTTTCGTTGGTCCATCTGGGTGTGGAAAATCCACAACTTTAAGAATGATTGCGGGTCTTGAAGATATTACTCAAGGCAAACTTTACATTGATGATGAAGTTGTTAATGACGTTGAGAGCAAAAATAGAGATATTGCCATGGTTTTCCAAAATTATGCTCTTTATCCACACATGACAGTTTTCCAAAATATGGCGTTTGGTCTTAAATTAAGACACACTCCAAAAGAAGAAATTGAAAAACGTGTTAAAAATGCAGCAGAAATCCTTGAAATTTCAGAATTATTAACCAGAAAGCCTAAAGCTTTGTCTGGTGGTCAAAGACAACGTGTTGCTTTAGGTAGAGCTATCGTTCGTGAACCAAAAGTCTTCCTTCTTGACGAGCCATTATCAAACTTAGATGCTAAGTTAAGAGTTCAAATGAGAAGTGAAATTACAAAACTTCACGAGAAACTAAAAACAACATTCATTTATGTTACTCACGACCAAACTGAAGCTATGACAATGGGTACAAGAATCGTTGTTATGAAAGATGGTTTTATTCAACAAGTAGATTCTCCAGTTGCCTTATATAACGATCCAGCAAACTTATTTGTCGCAACATTCTTAGGTTCACCACAAATGAACATTTTGAATGCTAGACTTGGCAAAGACGGTGCAGTTTTAACAGCTACACTAACTGATGCAGAGGCAAAACCATTGCTCAAGTTCTCTAATCTTAAAACTAAAGAACTCGTCAATAGTTCCTATATAGGAAAAGATGTTAAATTTGGTATTAGACCAGAAAATATTAAAGTTGATGAAAACGGAAATATTGAAGGCATTATCGATGTTGTTGAACAACTTGGTGATGAAACAATTTATTATTGTCAAATTCCTGGAATTAAAGGTAACGTTATCGTTAAAGCCCCATTCAAAGGTAGAGTCAAAACTAAAGAGAAGATTAAACTCACATTTGATATGGATGCCGCTTACCTATTCGATAAAGAAACCACAAATTCTATTTTAGGTGTTCGTACTTGCAATAGCTTTAAAGCTACATTTAGTGATAATGAAGTCACTATTGGTAAAAACGTTATTGATTTACCAGCAGATTTAAAGAGTAAACTTTTAGGCACTGCATTTAATAAAGAATTGCAACTTGTTGCAAATGTTAATGAAATTTCACTTAAAGAAATTCCAAATAGCATTAAACTACCAATTAAGATTGAGTTTACCGAAGATAAGACTGATTATGTCGCAGCATTCTTCAAGGTTAATGGTTTAGACGAATATTTCGTCATGAAACTTAAACTCGATCAACCTGCTAAAGTTGACTATATCTATATGCCGGTCAAGAACATGAAGATTTATGATGAAAATCATGATTTAGTCAAATCCCACGAAATCGTTTATAAAAACGAAACATCTGGGCATGCATTCCGAAAAGACGGCCGTTTGTTCGTTAAAGCTTGCGGAACAACTCTCGAAGTTAAAGATAGACCAGAATTTGCTCATATTGAAGGCGAATGCACTGTGGAGATTTCTCCAGAAAATGCAGTTGTTATCTTAAGCAAAAAACTTCTTAAAGAGAAACTTGCCTCAGATCCTGCTAATGCAGCTTTACTAGAAGCAAGAAAAGATGCCAAACTTGCTAATAGAATAATTTTAAAGACTGAGAAAGCTTTAGAAAAAGTTGATGATGTAAACAAACAAGCTTTACAAGAAAAACTTAATGAAGCTCAAAATGATTTATCTGATGCGCAAGAACGCATTAGTAAAAATACAGAATATCTTGCTAATCTTCGTGAGGAATTATTTACTCCTAGACCTGAACTTAAGAAAAACCTCATCACATTTACAGCATATGATGAAGATAAATCTTCAAATAAGAACTTCATTTATGGTGTTGTTAAAGGAATCGAGAATTACGCTACATTCCATGTTGAGAATAATTTCTCAGTCTATGCAATGGATAAGTTCAAAATCCATATTCCAGGAGATAGCATTATTTTAAAATAACGCTTTTTTGTGTAAAAATATTTAAAAATTAGACTTGTCCTACTGTTTTAAAGTGCCCGATTAAAATAGTCTTTCAAAAACTTCATAATTAACATATAATGTTAGTAAGTTGTTTATTGTATAAAGGAGGCTTTATAATGAAGAAAAAGACTTTATTGACGATGTTTCTTTCTTTGACGACTGTTTCAGTTTTGACAGTTTGTGCTGTCATTGCTGGTGTAAAGTCAAAAAGATCAACGTCGAGAACAAATGCAAATGAACCAACTTATACGAGAACTTTGAATAGTGATGTTTTTGCAATGTCTAGTTTAACAACTACATATCAGCAAAATGTCCAACAAAGTTTTGGTGAAAGCTTACCACTGGTAATGAACTACTCATTAGCAAAGAAGGACGCAAACAACAACTTAGTTCTTGCTCCATCTGGAAGAGTATTCAATTATCACAAAACTGCCGAATTTAATGGAAAGATTACAAACATTAAATCTGTTACAGTCCAGTATAGTGGTGGTTCTTTATTCATCCAAGAAGGCTTAGCCGGAAGTTATGAAAATTATGGTCCTAAGAGTGCTTTGGTTTCTGGGACAGAAAAAGAATTAATTTCAAGTCCTAACTATGTGATGATTACAAATGCATCTGCAGAAACAACCATTACAGCATTAACAGTAGAATATTCATGTGTTGAAGCTGGTTGGGATGTTGAAAGATTAGGTGTAACCTATAATGGTAAAGCACAAGACGGAAACACCTATGAGCTTACTAGAGAAGGTTCGAACGTTTCTGTCGCTGGTCAAACAGGTACAATCGCACTTGATAATTTAGGTAATTTCACAATGACATTAGCTAGCGGAAACATTGTTTATACAGGTTCAGTTTCAAGTGACTATAGAACATTAAACTTCTCTGAAAAGAGTGGTGCAGGTGCGGCTCTTGCTCCAACAATTGGTGAAATGAATCGTGTTTATGTTTTGGACGACTTTGAAAGTTATCCAGACAGAGGAACAGGTTATTCAGGTGATCAAACCTCAATTTTTACAGCAAGTAATTTAAGAGCTGCATATTATGTTGACGCAGGCTCTGGTAGCGGTGCAACATGGGTTTCTGGCTCAAGTTTCAAAATTCCAAGTACATCAAATTATCTTAATTTAAGTACTAATGGCACAGGTCCAGTACATAGTGGAAATAAAGCTATGCTTTTACAAGGCCAAAAAGCTGGTTGGGTTAGAGCTTGGAGTAGAGAAGTTTGGGATCAAAATCAACATTATAATTTTGGTAGAGGTAATAGATTATCATTCTGGGTTCATAGCGGACGTAATAATCCTGATGGAACAGGAGTTAATGCAAGTAATGTTATAATTAGAGCACAAGTTTATTATCAAAACTTTGTTTTGACAGACAGTAATAGAAACTCTTCAACCTATGGTACAGGAACAAAAGACTTTACCATTAGTTCTGGTGCCGATTGGACAAAATGCACAATTAATATTAATCCTGATAAACAAGTTTATGCTATTAACATCATGATTAATAACTCAGGCATATCGACCGACTTTGTATTTATGCCAATTGATGATATCACAGTTTATACAGAACCAGTTTTCGTTCCAACAAAACAATATAACGAGTCTGCTACACATATTACCAAGACATATCATGGTACAGTTCATATTAAACCAAATAATGTTCCTGCCCTGGCATACACAGTCAAAGTTGGTTTAGGTGCTAATGGGTATACTTATGCTTACGCTGGCGCAAACATGCAACCAACAAATCACACCATTAATGGTGATCAATTGTTAATTGAGACAAACGGCTCATTTGATGTTCCAGATGAATACAAAACATATTTTGATGAAGATTCTTATGATTTCGGAAATTGGACTGGCACATTTAATGCAGATAAGACTTCTGTCACAATAAATAAGAGTGATATTACTGGTTCGATTGCAAGTATTATTAATGATTCTTCATTTACATTAGTTGAAGATAATGTTCTTGCAAACGGTACACAAGATACTGCAACTCTTCAAGGTATGTTCTCAAATCAATCAGGAAGTAGTTCCTGGGATGCATACACCGCAAATGATAGAATGACACAAATTACTGATTACTATATTGAAGGTAATAGCGCTATTAAGATGGGCGTAAACGGAACAACAAGAACAAGAGCAATTATTAATCCTGCCGTTGCACAAGCTCAAAGCTTAGCAGTTGAATCAGTTGCATTCTGGTTCTATATTCCAGCTGGATATAATTACACTGTTTCATTATTCTCATATGATAATTACACTCCAACATCTGGTAATTACCAACAATTAACATCTGTTGTATACAAGGATGATGGCACTGGCGTTGAACCAGGATGGCATTATGTTAACTGTGGTGTTCCAAAAGAAAAGAACAAGAATATTGCTATTGGTGTATTCACCAATCCAGGTGCTCAACCACTTGTACTTGATTACATCACATATTTCTAATATTTGATTAGTTCAAACGAATAAACCCCCTGTTAAAGGATTACTCCTTCAGCAAGGGGTTTTTACTTAAAAAATGATTATATTATTTTAAAAAGGTTTTGTTTAAGGACATTAAAAATAAAGTGTTTTATTATAATAAATTTTTGCTATAATAATACAAGTCAAAGACCAAGAGGTTGATTAGCTATTTCTAGCATTAGAGAGTGGTGCAACGGTGAAATAACCACCTAGAAACTAATCATTGTCGCTTGCGAGGCTTGATGGGAACATCACGGTTGCTACGTTATAGCTTAATTAAGTGCTCTTAATAAATAAGAGAATTAAGGTGGTACCACGTTAAAGCGTCCTTAAATAGGGCGCTTTTTATATATTGCAAGGAGGACAACTTATGCTAGACAAAAGATATGATCCAAAGAAAGTTGAAGAAGGAAAATATGAAAATTGGAAATCGAAAGGCTATTTTACTGCCGGAGATAAAACAAAAAACCCATTTTCAATGGTGATTCCTCCTCCAAATGTAACAGGTAAACTCCATTTAGGTCACGCTTGGAACACAACAGTTCAAGATATAACCGCTAGATATAAAAAGTTACAAGGCTATGACGTCATGTGGCTCGCAGGTATGGACCACGCTGGTATTGCAACCCAAGCCAAAGTCGAAGAAAGACTCCGTGGCGAAGGAATTTCTCGTTATGATCTTGGTAGAGAAGGATTTTTAGAGAAAGCATGGTCGTGGAAACATGAATATGCCGACTTTATCCATAAACAATGGGCTAAAATGGGTTTAATGCTTGATTATAGCCGTGAAAGATTCACTCTTGACGAGCAACTCAATAAAGCCGTTCTTCACGTCTTTAAGACGTTATATGACAAAGGACTCATTTATAGAGGTGAAAGAATTATCAATTACGACCCGGAACTTAAGACAGCTTTGTCTAATATTGAAGTCGAATATAGTGATGACCCAGGTAAGTTCTATTATTTCAAATATCCAATTGTTGGAAGTGATGAATATTTAACTGTCGCTACAACTCGTCCAGAAACAATGTTTGGTGATACAGCTGTTTTTGTTAACCCAAACGATAAAAGATATAAACATCTTATCGGTAAAAAGGTAATTAATCCTGCTAATGAAGACGAACTTCCAATTATGGGAGATGAATACGTTGATATCGAATTTGGTACAGGCGCGATGAAATGCACTCCAGCCCATGACCCAAACGACTTTGCATTGGCAAAGAAATACAATATGCCATTCATTAAATGTATGGATTTAGACGCAAAGATGAATGAAGTGTGCGGCAAATACAAAGGCATGGATCGTTATGAATGTAGAGATGCCGTGGTGGAACAAATTAGAAAAGATGGTCGTTTAATTAAAATTGAAGACATCACTCACCAAGTCGGCCACAGCGAAAGAAGCCATTGCGTTGTTGAGCCAATGCTTATGAAACAATGGTTTGTCAAAATGAGACCACTTGCTGAACAAGCACTTAGAGAATCTAAGGTTAACTTTGTACCAGAACGTTTTAACCACACTTTTAAACAATGGATGGAAAACGTTGATGACTGGTGTATTT
>JAFXWB010000022.1 GCA_017534425.1 Bacilli bacterium | reverse complement strand
TAGTAATCACTAACGCCGTAATCAAAAGCATAAAGGATATGAGCTTTATCAGTTTCTGAACAAAATGAAGCGGTACAACTAGATAAAAGAAGCACACCAGCAAGAACTGTCAATGCTCCTGTGAGTAGTTTTGTTCTTTTTTTCATTTAATAAGTCCTATCTTAAAATTTTAATAATTCTTGCAATAATTGTTTGTTATCATCATACGAACGATTAAGGAAATTTGCTTTAGCAATGATAACAATATCAAATGATTGAGAATTGTAGTCGATCAACGAATCACACATTGATCTAATTTGTCTTTTGATGAGATTGCGAACAACAGCGTTACCTAACTTAGAAGAAACAGAAATGCCCACTCGTGTATATGTATATTCATTTGGGCGATAGTGGATGACAAACGATTGGTTACGCTGCGCTCTGCCTTTTTTAATCGCTAGAGCAAAGTCATCACTTGCTTTAATACGATTAATAACTTTCATAATTTTCCTCTAAATTAGTCAGCTAATTTTTTTCTGCCTTTAGCTCTACGACGAGCGAGAACGTTACGACCAGTTGCGGATTTCATACGAGCACGGAATCCGGCTTTGTGTTGATGTTTAATTTTGCTTGGTTGATATGTTCTTTTCATAAAAGAAACCTCCTATTACATAGCGGTAAGAGTTTAACAACATTTATTAATAAATGCAAACAAAATAGGATTTTTACATATTTTTTATATGATAAGTTGTTATGATTTTTGGATATTTCCACAAATCCACAGGTTGTTGAAAAGTGGAAAACTTATCCACAAAAACAAAGATGTGGAAATGTGGAAAACTCCCTTAAAGGATAAAAAGAAACACTCTCAATGTGGAAAACTTAAAAATGTGGAAATCTTCATACAAAACGAATGTGAATTATTTTATAATAGTTGACACGAAATAGGTGACCGTTATGAATAATTCAGTATCAGAAATTGCCCGAATGTGGGAACAAACATTAAAAATCATTGATGAGAGACTACAAGAAAGGCAAATATTTGATACTTTCTTCGCCGACTCCTTCATCCACAGCTTTGAAGGTGACTCAGTCGTAGTCATGGTGAAGAACTTCACATCCCAAAGATTGTTATCTTCTAAATATATAGATTTAGTAAAAGAAGCTTTTTACGATGTCACTGAAAGAAATTGTAATTTTAAATTTGTTCTTCCAGAAGATGTTGCTAGAAGCAACAACCAACCAGGAACTGTTAAAAAATCTAGTGAGGAACCAGTCTTCTTTAAGGATGCAGAATTAAAAAGTAATTTAACCTTTGATTCGTTCGTTGAGGGTGCATTTAATAATGAAGCTTACCGCGCGGCCACTGTGATCGCTAAAAATCCAGGTAAAGTTTTCAATCCATTATTCATTTATTCAAATTCTGGTTTAGGTAAAACTCACTTACTTCACTCTATTGGTAACTACATCAAAAATGTCAGCAAACCAGGAGCGAAAGTTCTTTATATCGACGCAAATGACTTTGTTGAAGAATATGTAAAATTCGTCAAAGGCGAAAAGGAATCTGAAACATTAAAAGACTTCTTCTCCACCGTTGATGTGCTCTTGTTTGATGATGTGCAATTCCTCGAAAATAAGGTTAAAACTGAAGAGATGTTTTTCTACATCTATCAAAAGATGGTAAATAGTAACAAACAAATCGTTATTACATCTGATAGACAGCCTAATGAACTAAAAGGATTAGAAGATCGTCTTATTACCAGATTCAGCCAGGGCCTCACCGTAAAAATCAACAATCCAGACACAAATACATGTGTGAAGATTCTTGAAAAACAAATTAAAAATGAAGGTCTTAATGTTGATGATTTCGACCCAGCAGTTCTCTACTTCTATGCTGAGAAATTCAGTAGCAATGTTAGGGAATTAGATGGTGCATTTAATAGGTTAATTTTCTACGTCACTTCTATGAAACAAGTTGAGAGGATTACACTTGATGTTGCGATTGAAGCTGTGCAGAGTATTACAGGTATCAAAAACGTCGCCGCACAGTTATCTGAACAAAAGATTATTAATGTTGTTGCAGACTACTACAATCTCGCTCCATCGCAGTTGATTGGTAAAGTGAGAACAGGGCAAATTGCCTTAGCGCGACACATCGCTATGTATTTAATAAGAATTAATATAGACATTCCATTAACTAAAGTTGGAAACACTTTCGGAGGTCGTGATCATACCACTGTGATGAATGGCACTGCGAAGGTGGAAAGTATGTTGAAAACTGACGAGTCATTAAAAGCGGTTATCAACACCTTACAAAAGAAGCTAAAGTCTAATTGATTTTATTGAAAATAAAATATATCAATTTAAAGTGGACTGTGGTAAAATATTTCTAAGATAGAATTCTTGAGTTATCCACAATATCCACCGACTCAATAATTATTATTAATATAATAAATATATAAAAAGGGAAAGAATAAGTATGAGATTTACAATTAAACGTGAAGAATTCCTTAAAGGTCTAAACATTGCTTCAAGAGCGATTTCTAATAAGAACGCTAAAGCAGTTTTAGAAAATTTTAAATTAGAGCTAAACGAAAAAGGTTTATTCATTACTGGTACTGATGAAAACATTTCTATTAAGACTCAAGTTCCTTATAAGTTAGGTGAAGAAGATATCATCAGAAACTATAAGGAAGGTTCAGTTTTAATTAAGGCTAGATTATTGGTGGAAATGATCAGAAAGATGGATACTGAAGAAATCACTTTAGATGTTATTGATTCCACAATTGCAACAATCAGTAATAGCAATAACCGTTCTGAATATAGTTTAAACTGCGTTAAGGTTGACGAATATCCAGACCTTGATTTAGAAGCTAACGGTACAGAATTAACTCTTTCTAGAGCCGATTTTGATATCTTAGTTAGCCAAACAACATTCGCAGCATCTTTAAAAGAACAACGTCCAATCCTCACAGCATTAAATCTTGAAGCTAGCAATGGTATCTTAACCGCTACTGCAACAGACTCTGCTCGTATGGCTAGAAAGACATTAAGCATTCCTCTTGGTGTTGAATTTGTGGCTAATGTTCCTGCTAAGATGATGAATGAAGTTGACCACCTTTTAGAAGGTAGAGAATCAGTTACTATCGCTTTTAGCGATAAGAAAGCATTGTTCACCATTGGTACAACTATTGTTGCTACTAGATTGATCGCGGGTGATTATCCAAATACAAAGAACATTGTTCCAAAGGTTACTAATTACTTATTGGAAGTTAACGCTAATGATTTAATGAAGGCTATCGAAAGAGCAAACATCTTATCTATTGATAGAGAGAACATTGTTGATTTATCCATGAGTGAAGATAGCATTGAGATCTCTGCTAAATCCAGCCAAGTTGGTTCTGCGGTTGAAAGAATTGATGTCTTCAAATATGTTGGCCAAAACTTACACATCTCCTTCAACAGTGGATTCGTTATTGAAGCTGTTAAAGCTCTCGGAAGTGCAGATGTCACACTTGCATTTGTAGGCGAAATGAAGCCATTTGTGGTTGAAAATGCTTCAGATGACTCGGTCGTCCAAATTGTCACTCCAATCCGTACATATTAGGCCAAAAACACCTATTCTAAAGATATTACAAAATAAGGGAATAATTTATTCCCTTTTTAATTTATATGTTCTATAATAAACATACAGGAGTTTTTGTGGCCCAAAAAAGCATTAAATTAAAAGAAGGTGAAACCTTCATCACACTTGGTGTTTTGCTTAAACTAACAGGTATCATTGATACTGGTGGACAAGCAAAATATTTTCTTAGTGAAAACGCTGTTTTGGTAAACGGAGAGGAAGAAAATCGTCGCGGTCGTAAATTATACCATGGCGATGTCATTCAGTTCCGTAATATGTCCTTTTTAATCGATTAGACATGCAGATCAAGAACATCAGCCTCAAAAATTTCCGTAACCACTCTTATCGTAATTTTGATTTCTCTAACAATTTGAATGTTATTACTGGCGAGAATGCTGTCGGTAAAACAAATATTGTGGAAGCAATCTACTACTTATCATTAGGCCGTAGCTTTAGAGCCAATGATGACAGTGAATTAATCAAAAGGAATCATGAACGAGCGGAGATTAATGCGACTATCTTGGAAGGAGAACTAACTAGAAAGATTAAAGTCAATATTACGAAAAATGGACGCGCAATATTGATTAATGGCAAAAACATCTCTAAGTTATCTGAATTATCAAAATGCGTTAATGTCATTTTGTTCCAACCTAAAGATGTGATGCTCTTCAGTGGTCCACCAAGAGATAGAAGAAATTTCTTAGATATTTCTATATCTAAAAAGAGT
>JAFXWB010000021.1 GCA_017534425.1 Bacilli bacterium | reverse complement strand
TATTATTGCGATTTTAAGGTCAATTCTGCACCTGATAAAGACATTAATATCAAAGATAACGAAGGCAATGAAATTGCTCCAAAAGATTATTACACTGAAGAATGGTTTAATAACAAAATGAGCGAAGTGGTGGATGTCGCTACTGCTAAAAAAGCTTCTCAAGAAGCTCTCAATGATTTCGGCGAATATTTAAAACCAATAAATAAGAAAGTTTATTGGTCAAAAATGTTCATTGCCCTTTGTTCTTATGCAGTTAGTTTTGGTATGTTCTATATTTTAGTGCCACTTCTATTTAAAAATGGTGAAACATTTGGTAAGAAAACAATGGGCCTTGCTCTTGTTAATAAAGAAGGTTATGACATTAAAAAAAGACAGATTGTTTTGCGCCAACTTTTCCTATTTTTCTATGTTGCTTTATTCTCATTTTACGTCGGTATTGGATTCACTTCTTTTGCCTTCCTTGGAATAGGCGTTTTGATCTACTTTGTTGCAGCATTTATTAGTAACACTAATAGATCTATGGCAGATTACCTTTCTTATACCTATTTAATTGATGGCAAAAATTCTGTGTGGTTTAAGGATAAAAAAGAAGAAGAAGAGAAAGAAGCAATCGTTGAATCTAATCTCGAAAAATATAACAAAACTGAAGAGTTAAATAAGAACATAATTCAAGTCGGTAGCGAGATTGTTAACGAGGAAATTAAGGAAGAATTTTTAGAGTCAAAAGAAGGCAAAAAAGACGAAAATAGTTAGCTTTTTCCAATGATTTTGCTTTAATTTTTTAGAATTAACCGAGCTTTCTTCGGTTTTTTCTTTTTTATTTTTCAATTAGATATAATTGTGCTATTATTTTGATATAGTAACACTACAGTTACACCATAGGAGGCATAATAAATGGATGTAAGAATAGAAAATCTTACTAAAACCTTCGTCGGCAAAAAGGGTGTTGAAACTACAGCGGTCGATAACATGACCTTCACAATTCCAGACGGCAAGCTCGTCGGTCTTTTAGGTCCGTCCGGATGTGGTAAATCAACAACTCTATATATGATTGCTGGGTTGCATAAACCAACTGGCGGTCATATTTGGTTTGGCGATGAGGATGTCACCAATGTTCCTCCAGAGAATAGAGGTATCGGCTTAGTCTTCCAAAACTATGCACTTTATCCACACCTCTCTGTTAGACAAAACATTGAATTCCCATTGGATAATGTTCGTTTCCCAGGTCCATATGGCGTTGAGGAAAATCGTGTTTTCGATGCGCGTTCCGATGAGAAGACATCCCAAAAAGATTTAGCAAAAACATTGCGCGCTATTTCAAAAACTGAGGGACAAATCAATGCTTTAAATCAAAAACTTGATGCAGCAAAAGCGGCAGAAGATTCTGAAACCGAAGAACGTATTGCCCTCAAGATTGAGAATGCAAATAAGAGCCTTGAATCTCTTAAAAAGCATGTCGAATCAGTTAAAGAACACTTAGAATTCCTTAAACCAGAAATTGAAAAAGCTGAAGCCGCTTTAGAAAAGGCAAAAGCTGAATATGAGGAATTAAAAGTAAAAGATCCGGAAGCTGCAAAAGAAAAAGCACGTACAAAACTTTCTAAAGCAGATAAGGATGCGATTGCTCTTGAAATGGCTAAAGTCGTTGATATCGCCCAATTCTTAGAAAGAAAACCAAAAGAATTATCCGGTGGTCAACAACAACGTGTTGCTATTGCTCGTGCTTTAGCAAAACGCCCAAGAGTTCTTCTTCTTGATGAACCTCTTTCAAACTTAGATGCACGTTTAAGACTTCAAACTCGTGAAGAAATTAAACGTATTCAACGTGAAACTGGCATTACAACCGTCTTCGTCACACACGACCAAGAAGAAGCAATGTCAATTTCTGACTTTATCGTTGTTATGAAACTTGGTGTTATTCAACAAATTGATGAACCACAAAAAGTTTATGAAGAACCAGCCAACTTATTTGTCGCTAAATTCTTAGGCTCTCCAGCAATCAACGTATTTGATGGCGAACTTAAAGGCGGAAAACTTTTACTCAATGGTAAAGAAATTGATAAAGATCCTGCATATAAAGGTGAAGATAGACCAGTTAAAATTGCTGTCCGTCCAGAATCATTTGAATATGTTGAAAAAGGCGCAAATATTCCAGTTAAGGTAACAATTGTGGAACAAATCGGTCGTGATATTACTGTTAATGGTTTTATTAAAGACCAAGAAAACCACATTAAAGCTATTATTCCAAGCGAACTTAGAAATCACATTCTTGGAAAAGAAGAAGTATCATTTAGAGCCAAACGTCTCTATGTCTTTGAAGAGACAGGCGAAAGGATTAAATAACTTTTTAAGTTATTAAGTTAAAACTATGGTCCCAAATGAAATGATATTGAAAGGAAACGAAGCGAATAACGAAAAAGCTTTGAAGTCTCTACTTATTTCAAAGCGTAGACGCATTCAACTCCCACAATGGGGTGTTGCATGGTTAGTTTTATTCCCTGCTCTTATCTTCTTGACAATGTTCATGCTCTACCCAATTTTAAATACTTTCTTGAGCGCATTCGTCCAGAATTATAACTATACAGATGGTGCAGGTAGTTTTGCTATTGGTCAATTTATCGCTGGTGTTAAATCTGGTGATGGAATGGATATGGCATTCGGACTTTCTAATTTCAAAATGGCACTCCAAAACGAAGATTTCATTAAATCAATCGGAAATACTGCAATTCTTGTTATTATTGAAGTCCCACTAACCATTATGGTTTCGCTTCTAATCGCCACCTTCCTTAACTCGATTAAGGCTTTAAAAGGCGTTTACCAAACCATTTTCTTCCTTCCATATGTCACAAATACCATTGCTTTAGGTCTTGTTTTTAATATTGTTTTCGCAAACTCCCAAGGTGGTCTTGCAAACATTTTAATTACAAAACTTGGTGGTACACCAATTAACTGGTTATCATCAACTGCTCACCCATCCATTCCTGAACAAGGTGTCGCAACTAAATTCCATCAAGGTGTCGTTATTGTTTTATATGCCTTATGGAATGGTTTAGCCTTTAAGATTTTGGTATTTATGTCAGGTCTTGCCACAATTGATAGCCAATACTACAATGCGGCTAAGATCGATGGAGCGAATAACTTTACTATTTGGAGAAGAATTACTCTTCCACTTCTTTCTCCACAAATTCTTTACATTACGATTACATCATTTATTGGTGCGTTCAAAATGTACACTGGTGTTATGTCGGTCTACTCCAATACAGGTTCCGTTTCAATTAAACCTGCTTACAACTTTGGTGGTAAGTTCGGTACTGACTGGATCCCTGTTGTTGGTTGGATTTACAAAACACTTGATGATAGTGCTGATAAAACTGGTGTTGCATCAGCAGCTTCACTCATTCTTCTTGCCATTATTATGGTTATTACTGCGGTCCAATTCGCAGTTAGTAAGAAGAGAGTCCATTACTAGAAAGGAGGCTAAAATAAATTATGGCAGAACATGCGATGTACTTTGCGGATGAAAAAGCCCGTAAAGTTTACTTAGCAAAGCAGATTGTTTCTAAAGTATTTGTTTACTTTTTCTTAACACTCTTTGCATTATTTATGATTGCTCCTTTCGTGCTTATGGTTGCCGGTTCATTCATTAATTATGAATCATTCCATGAGTTCTCAGTTTCCGCTGACTTCTCATATTTAGGATTTACTGGCAAAAACTGGGGTATTGAAAACTACAAAGCTATCTTTGATATGTCTTCGTATAACTTCCCAGCTTACTTCCTTAACACATTTATTGTTGCTATCGGTTCAACAACTGTCACAGTTGTTACTGCCGTTTTAGCTGGTTTCGCATTTGCTCGTCTTGAATTTAAAGGAAAAGAAGGCTTATTTGCTCTTTTACTTGCGACAATGATGATTCCAGGTGAAATGATGGTTATTACCAACGTTATGACAGTTGATGAAATTGGTTGGAGAAATACATTCGCCGCGTTGATTTTAGTACACGGCGTTAGCGTATTCTATGTCTTCTATTTAAGACAAACATTCCAACAAATTCCAAATGAGCTTTACTTAGCAGCTAAGGTTGATGGTGTTAGTGATATTGGTTATCTCTTAAAGGTCATGGTTCCAATCGCAATGCCAACAATTACTACAATCATTATTTTATCTATGATGGGGGCGTGGAACTCATACGTATGGCCAAACCTTGTTGCTGATGGTAACTGGGGCGAAACAGATCACCCAATGATGCTTGTTTCAAACGGTTTACGTTACGTCTTCTCAATTAATGACCAAGGTGGATCAGATAAAGAAGCAGTTAAGATTGCTGGTTCTATGATTATTTCTGCTCCATTATTCCTTGTATTTATTGCTTTCAGAAAGTACATCATGAGAGGTGTATCTCGTTCTGGAATTAAAGGATAATTTCGTACTAAGTACGTAATTATAAAAAGAAAGGAAAGGAAAATTATGACAAAATTAAACAAAGGAGTGTTCGCACTTGCGGTTGTTGCCGCTACTTCCTTAACCGCTTGTGGTGGTAAAAAGAAAGATGTTTCTTTCTGGTCCTCATTCGGTGGTGCTTATACTCAATATCTTGATCCAATCGTCGAAGATATCGCAAAAGATCTTAATATGACAATTGATCACGTATCAAAGAAATCATATCCTGGTGTTCTTGATGCAATGGTTAGTGCAATTGCAACTGGTAAATATCCAAGTATTGCAGTTGGCTATCCAGATCACTTTGCACAATATCATGGTTCTAAGATTTTAAGACCACTTGATTCTTTAGCAGCAGATATCGTAGATAAGTTTGATCAAAACTATATGCCAGAAAACTATCTTGTTGACCAAGACGGCACAAAACATCTTTATGGCTTACCATTCAATAAGTCCACAGAACTTCTTGGATATAACAGAGTCTTCGTTGATTACTGTGCTTCACTTTATCCAGATAAAGATTTGTTAAATCTTCCAGCAACTTGGGCTGAATGGGCAGACTATGAAAATCCAGATTCAAAAGTTTCTTTATATAAGAAAACCTTTGATGAACTCATTAACTCAAAAGCAAAATTATATGCTCTTCAAGCTGAAGATGGTCATGCTACAGACTTTAGTCTAAATGTTGAAAAACAAGGTTATACCTTAGCTCTTGATTATACAAAAGCTGATATTAACACAACTAGACTCTTTACTTGGGACTCTGTTGATAACGCATTCATTACTTTAGTCAGACAATGGGGTGCTCAATACACAAAGCTTCCAGAAGATCAATATCAAGTCGCATTAAAGAAGAGAGCAGGTACTGTTTTATTCGCAAATAATGACAACCTTGAAAAGACCGTTGATATGCTTAAGTTCTTCAATAAACTTCATAAACAACGTATCTTTGGTACTCCAGCAGACTTCGGTGGCAATACTTCATATTCATCAGATCCATTCAAACACGGCAGCGTTATGTTCGTCGTTTGTTCATCTGGTGGTATGGCCCACAATACAGGAACATGGCATGCCAGATTTACATCTGCTCCAATTCCATATAAAGATGCAGATAAGAAGTTTGTTATTTCTCAAGGCGCAAACATTTGCTTAACCAAGAATGGTGATGAAGCAAAAGCATTTGCAGTCATGAAAGCCTTAACAGTTGGTAAATATCAAACCAAGTGGGCAATGGATACTGGTTACTTCCCAGCATCAAGCGATTCAGAAAATTCAACTGAATACCAAGAATTCTTAAATGGAACATCCTATGCTGATGAACTTTCAGTTTATAAACGTGAAGGTGCAAAGACCAACCACGATTATTATTCTAAAGAAGATCAACATTGGACACGTTTCGTTGATGATGCATTCATTGGATCAGCAGCCGTTAGAGAAAACGTTGCATTCATTCTTCCAAACGTCTTCAAAGAAATCGGTGCAGATAGCTTAGATGATGATGCAAAATACAGAAAAGAAATTAAAGATGTTCTTAATCTTCCAGCAATGAGTGGAAATACAAACATCAATATTGATTTCGCCGATGTTCTTAAATAATTAATTGAAAGGATTAAAAATGAATAAGAAAATTTTAGCTTTCATTCCTCTTCTCGCCGGTATGGCATTATCAGGCTGTGATTTACCATTTGGTGGATCTAGCGTTGATGGAGAATTTGAAATTGTTCCACAATTATCTGGTGGATCAAAAGCACAAAGAACCGCTATTTGCACAGCAATTAACGATTTATCACCATGTGTTAATAGAAACACATCTGATTTATTCCCAGATTCAAAGATCACACTTAAACAAGATGATGGTGACTATATTAGAGTTACTACAAAACAAGTAGTTGGTGATTATACAGTTGAACTTAAATGGGCTGCTGATGAATCTCAAGCATCATTTGGTTCAATTAAACAAGGTGACGCAGAGCACCAAATCATTAACGTTAAATATCCAGGCTATAAGAATGCAGATACTACATTCAAATGGTCACTTGAAAGTGCTACATGTGGAAAAGCCAAAACAAAAGGCACAATTGCTAATTATGAAGCAACTTTAGTTGGTGAATCTCACCCACATGACAATGTTACAATCGCTGAAATTAATGCTTGTAATATGACAGAACAAACTATCAAAGGTCATACTTATCCATCAACATACAATATGATTAATTACGACCAAGATAGTCCATACTTTGCTCCAAATGCAAACGATGATAATCCAGATTATCACTACATTAGAGTTAGAGGTAAAGTCATTTACTATGCTGAAGATGGTAACTGGTTACTTCTTGGAGATGGAAAACAAGTCGTCGAAATCTATGCCGGTAGTGGTAAAGCATTAATTCCAACAAACTTCCCAGCCATTAACAATGGTTATGTTGAAGTTGCTGGTAACTTATCACAATACAAAGGTAACATCCAGGTTGGTTTCGTTACTACAATTGACGAAGTAGAAAAAGGAAATATTGTTGATCCAGATACTACTGGTACAGAAATTACTTCTGCATTCATTGCTGAAAAGTTTGAACTTCCATCACCATATAAATGCCAAAGACAAGCAATTGATGGTTTTGCAAACTCAATTGGTAAAATCTCTGGAACAGTTAAACCAAATTCAATTAAAGATGGTAGTGGTAACTCTACAACCGCAGCTAAGGTTACTGCCGCAGCACGTTTCACATTTGATGTTGAACTTTCTGGCGGAAAGACAATCACAGTTGCATACGACTATCACACAGACTCAACTGCACAATTAGGTTTATTCAATAAACTTCAAGCAAAACTTGGTGGAGCTAACTCAATTTCACTTAAAGGCACAATGAGATATAGTGGTACCGGAACAAATATCTTCCAAACCGATTCTCTTACTGCTGGTCAATGGGATATTGTTCCATTTGCAGTTGCAGATGTTGCATAATTAAGTTTAATTAAATAAAACTATAAGGGCTCACATTTGTGGGCTCTTTTTTGTTGATATTTATCTTCTTTTATATAATAATATTTAGGCGGCTTACAAAAGTACTGCACCATTAGCTCAGCTGGTAGAGCAACTGACTCTTAATCAGTGGGTCACAGGTTCGATCCCTGCATGGTGTACCAAAGCCAACTTAATCACATCGTAAGGTGTGATTTTTCTTTTATAAAAGAAGATAAATATTGTAATATTAAAGCATGAAACATTTGATTGCGTTATGTGCCATTCCAGCCTCTGGAAAATCAACATACGCTAAACATTACAAGATTAATCATAAAGATGAAAACGTTTTCATCGTTTCTAGTGACGAGATTAGAAAAGAATTAACAGGTGTTTATTCTAACCTTGAACACGAAAAAGATGTGTGGGAAATTTACTTTAAACGCATCAATATTTTACGTGATTCCAACAGCGATTGTACTATCATTGCAGACTCCACAAATATTACTAATAAACATCGTCAAATCTTAGGAAAACTACCTGGCTTTGATAAGAAGACTTTAGTCGTAATTTCTAAGGAATTACCGGTGATTTTGGAGAGAAATCGCCAGAGAGACCACGCAAAATACGTGCCTGAAGCAGCGATAAAAGAAATGTGGGATGAATGGGAAAAAGTAGACAAAGAAACCGCCGAATTATTTGATGAAGTTATCTATATTGAAGGTTGGTTTGATAAAGCCGCTATATAGTCTAAGCAATTTCAGAAATAGAAATTGAAAAAATAATATTTGATATTTATTGAATAACTCCTACGCGCTATAATATATGCGCATAAGGAGTTTTTTAAATGGAAATTAAAAAATCATTTCTCTCAGTTGATGGAAACACTGCTGCAGCAATCGGTTCATATTATTTCACCGAAGTAGCAGGTATTTATCCTATTACTCCATCATCCCCAATGGCTGAATTAGTCGATGTCTATGCCTCACAAGGTAAGAAAAACTTTTTCGGTACTCCTGTAAAGGTTGTTGAAATGCAATCTGAAGCTGGTGCTTCTGGTACAGTCCACGGTGCCCTTCAAGCTGGTGCTTTATCCACAACTTATACAGCTTCACAAGGCTTATTGCTCATGATTCCAAACATCTACAAATGGTGTGGCGAACTTCTTCCAGCAGTACTTCACGTTTCTGCTAGATCACTTGCAACAAGATCCTTGTCAATTTTTGGTGATCACCAAGACGTTTATGCAATTAGACAAACTGGTATCACAATGTTATGTTCACATTCAGTTCAAGAAATTGCTGACTTAGCTCCAATGGCACATCTTATTGCTATTGAATCTTCTACTCCAATTTGTCACTTCTTTGATGGATTTAGAACTTCACACGAAATTCAAAACGTCGAATTTGTTGATGAAGAAGAATACCGCAAACTTCTTGATATGAATAAAGTCGAAGAGTTTAGAGCAAGAGCTTTAAACCCACACACTCACCCAGTTACCCGTGGTGGTGCAGAAAACGACGATGTTTACTTCCAAGGTAGAGAAGCTCAAAACGTCCATTTTGATAAAGTTATTGGCGTAGTTGAGAAATATCTCGCTAAAGCAAGCGAACTCACCGGTAGAGAATACGCCCCATTTGTTTATGTTGGCGATCCAAAAGCCGAAAGAGTTATCGTTGCAATGGGTTCAGTTACTGAAACAGCACGTGAAGTCATTGATGAACTCGCAAAAGAAGGTGAAAAAGTTGGTTTAGTTAAAGTTCACCTTTATCGTCCATTCTCTGCAAAATACTTAGTCAAAGTTCTTCCAGCATCAGTTAAGAAGATTGCTGTCTTAGATAGAACAAAAGAATATGGTGCAGCAGGTGAACCACTCTACTTAGACGTAGTCGCAGCTTTGAAACAAGAAGGTAGAGAAAATATCGAAGTAGTCGGTGGTCGTTATGGCTTATCCTCAAAAGATATTCAACCAAAACACGTTAAAGCAGTTTACGATTTCCTTAAAGGAAAACCATTCCATAACTTTACCGTTGGTATTGAAGATGACACAACTCATCTTTCAATCCCAGTTGATGATAACTTCCATGTTAAAGCAGATTATACTTCCTGCTTATTCTATGGTTTAGGATCAGATGGTACAGTTTCCGCTAATAAATCATCAGTTAAGATTATTGGTGATGCAACTCATCAATATGCACAAGCTTATTTTGCTTATGACTCAAGAAAAGCTGGTGGTGTTACCCGTTCACACTTAAGATTCGGTAAAACTCCTATTCGTTCTACATATTATGTAGAAAATGCAGACTTCATTTCCTGCTCACTTGATACATATTGTCTTAAATTTGATATGATCAAGAACTTAAAAGAAGGTGGAACATTCCTTCTTAACACCGACATGAGTGATGAACAACTCGCAAAATCACTTCCAAATCGTATGAAACATCAATTAGCAGAAAAGAAAGCAAAATTCTACGTTATTGATGCTAATAAGATTGCTGCAGAAATTGGTATGGGTAGACACACCAATACAATTCTCCAAGCTTCATTCTTCTACCTCAACCAAGGCATTATGCCATATGAAGAAGCAAATAAATGGATGAAGAAATTTGCAGAAAAATCCTATGCAAAGAAAGGCCAAGAAGTTGTTGAACTCAACTGGAAAGCCATTGATGCAGGTACAGAAGGACTTCGTGAAGTTAAAGTTGATCCAAATTGGATTAACCTTGATACAAAGAGAGTCCGTGAAACAACAGGTGATGAATACTTTGATTCATATGTTAACGTCATGGGAACACTTGACGGTGACACACTTCCAACAAGTAAGTTTACTGAATTTGAACTTCTTGATGGCACAATGAAAAATGACATCACATTCCAAGAAAAACGTTCAATCGCTGACAGAGTTCCAGTTTGGAACAAAGCAGATTGTATCCAATGTAACCAATGTGCATTCGTTTGTCCACATGCTACACTTAGACCATTCCTCCTTAACGATGAAGAGTTAGAAAAAGCTCCTGCTATCGTCAAAGACGATGTTCTTCCAGCAATGGGCGTTCCAGGACACAAATATCGCTTACAAGTTTCTCCAAAGAACTGTGTTGGCTGTGGTCTTTGTGTTAGTGAATGTACAGCAAACAAGATGGGCAAGAAAGCTCTTGTTATGATGGAAGCTAAAGAACAATTCGGACAAGAAGAAGGCGCAAATTACTTATACAAACACGTTTCTTACAAAGCAGACAAATTACCAGCAGCGCTTCAATCAAGTGTTAAGGGTGTTTCATTCTTAATGCCATATATGGAAATCTCTGGTGCATGTGCTGGCTGTGGTGAAACTCCATACTACAAACTTGCTACCCAATTATTTGGTAAAGATATGTTAGTTGCTAATGCAACTGGTTGTTCTTCCATTTACTCTGGTTCAACCCCATTAACCCCATTCTGTACAGATAAGAATGGTCAAGGTGTTGCCTGGGCCAACTCATTATTCGAAGATAATGCTGAATTTGGTTTTGGTATGAGAGCTGCTACTAACTATAAGTTAATGCAAATCTGTGCAATCCTTGAACCAGCATTAGGTAGAGATTCAGTTGAAGCTGAACTTAAAGAAACTATCAAGAAATATCTTGAAAATATCAAGAATAAAGAAGAAGCTCGTAAGATTATTCCAGAGCTCGTCAATCTTGTTAAAGCAAGTAAAGATGAAGAAGTTAAGGCTGTCTTAACTTACGAAAGAGACTTATTAGATAAGTCTGTCTGGATTGTTGGTGGTGACGGTTGGGGCTACGATATTGGTTATGGTGGACTTGATCACGTTATCGCAAATGATGATGATGTCAACATCCTCTTACTTGATACCGAAGTCTACTCCAACACTGGTGGACAATCTTCCAAATCTTCACAAACAGGTTCTATCGCTAAGTTCACTGCCTCTGGTAAGACTGGCGAAAAGAAGAATCTTGCTCTTATCGCAATGAGCTATGGTCATTGTTATGTTGCTCAAATTTCATTAGGTGCAAACCCAATGGCAGCAATTAAGGCCATGAAGGAAGCTGAAAGCTTCAATGGTCCATCCCTTATCATTTGTTACGCACCATGTGCTAACCATGGTATTAAAGGTGGTTTATCCAACTCCATGAAAGTTGAAAAGGCAGCCGTTGAATCAGGTTACTTCACATGCTTCAGATATGACCCAAGACTTGTCGCAGAAGGTAAACCAGGTCTTACAATCGATTGTAAAGAACCAGACTTCAGCAAGTTCCGTGACTTCTGTATGGGCGAGACTAGATTCTCACAACTTCCAAAAGTTAATCCAGAACACGCAGAAGAATTACTCCAAAAGAGCGAAAGATGTGCTAAGGAACGTTGGGAACGCATCAAAAAGTTCGGTTTATAATCTCTGATTATACAATAGACTAGAGGGCACTTGTGTCCTCTTTTCTTTTAATTATAAAATGTATATACAAAAGTATTTACAATATTGTTTTAAAGTTATATTATATTTTTGGAGGCATTGTTATGAAAAAAGACACAAACATTATAGTTAGAATAAACTCAGATTTAAAAAAGAATGTAACAGATTTAGCTGCTCGTGAAGGCGTAACACTTTCGCAATTAATAACTGCATCGCTCGTAAGTATTTGTCACGATAATCAAATTCCTTATTCTATGCTTAAATATTTACCTTTGAAATATGGTGAAGAAAAGGTTTGTTCAATATCACAAATAAAAAAGATAACTCTTAAACTTCTTGAAGAAAATCATGTAGATGATATAAGTAAAGTTTACTTATTTGGATCCTACGCAAGAGGCGACGCTACACCGCGTTCAAATATCAATATGCGAGTTGAAATTAATAGGAAATGTGAGAAAAGATCTGGTTTAAATTTCTTTGCCTTTCACTCTTATCTTGAAGAGGCATTAAATAAAGAAATTGAGCTTGTGTCAAAAGACTTAGAAGAACTTGATAAAGATTTTGCAGAGACTATTAAGAAAGAACAAATTTGCATAATTGAAAGATAAAAATTATTTTAGTTGTTAACTCAAATAATTATGAAGGAACTTTATAGTTCCTTTTTCTTTTTCAAAATTCATATTATGAGCAAATTATTATATAATTTAACTTTCTTATGTTAAAATCATTTCACTATGGAAAACAAATACATCGTAATTAAGGGTGCTAGAGAAAACAATCTTAAGAATATCGACCTTGAAATTCCTAAGTATTCTTTAACTGTTTTTACTGGTCTATCTGGCTCAGGAAAGACTACTTTAGCGTTCGATACGATATTTGCTGAAGGCCAAAGAAGATTCGTTGAATCACTTTCTAGCTATGCTAGACAGTTCCTTGGAGGCATGGAAAAACCAGATGTTGATAACATTGATGGACTTTCTCCTGCTATTTCAATCGACCAAAAAACAACTTCTCATAACCCAAGATCAACTGTTGGTACTGTTACCGAAATTTACGATTATTTACGTCTTTTATTCGCGCGTGTAGGTGTACCTTATTGTCCAGAGCACAATATTCCAATTGTTTCATTTTCTGTCACTAAAATGACTGATATAGCTATGCTATATGAAGAAGGCACAAAGTTGCAGATTCTTTCACCAGTAGTGCATAACGAAAAAGGAACCCATAAAGATTTACTCGCAAAAATTTTGTCTTCAGGATTTGAAAGAGTAAGAGTTGATGGAGTTATTTCGCGCATTTCAGAAGTTCCAGAACTTGAAAAGAATAAGCGCCATAACATCCATATTGTCGTAGACCGTATCGTTGTTAGAAAAGATCAAAGAAGTAGAATTGCTGAAGCAATCGAACTTGCATGTGACTGGTCTAAAGGATACTGTGTTTTCTTAACTGATAAAGAAGAAAGACTATTCTCACAACATCATTCATGTCCAGAATGTGGTTTTTCAGTTCCGAAGTTAGAGCCAAGACTTTTTTCATTTAATGCTCCATTAGGATGCTGCCCAGATTGTAAAGGTGTTGGTATTAAGCGTGAAGTTGATATGGACTACATGGTTCCAAACAAAGAACTTTCGATTAATCAAGGCGCGATTAGATGGTATAAGAACACAATTGGCACTAAAAACATTGAATGGCAAGAATTTGCTTATCCTTGTAAGCAATACAATATTGATTTAGATAAACCATATAAAGACCTTTCTGAAAAAGATAAACAAATCATTACTTATGGTTCAGATAGAGAATTTAAATATGAAATTACTTCAGTAAACGGAAATGTAATGCATAGAAATGGCTTTATTGAAGGTGTTAAAACAAAAGTTGATCGACTTTATAGAGAAACAACATCTCCAATGATGCAAGAATTCTATGAATTCTTTATGAAAGACCATGTTTGTTCAACATGTAATGGAGCAAGACTTTCTAAACAAGCTTTAGCGGTCAAAGTCCATGGTTTAAATATTTACGAAGTTACATGTTTATCTGTTGAAGATTTGCTTAAATGGATTAACGAACTTCCAGAAGTTTTAAATAAAACTGAATTTGAAATTGCAAAGATGATTATTAACGAAATTCGTAATCGTGTTAATTTTCTTTGCAATGTTGGATTAAATTATCTTACTTTAAGTAGAACCGCTATGACATTGTCTGGCGGAGAAGCTCAAAGAATTAGACTTGCAACCCAAATTGGCTCAAGATTATCAGGAATTTTATACGTTTTAGATGAACCATCCATTGGTTTGCATCAAAGAGATAACGCAAAATTAATCGCAACCTTAAAAGATATGGTTTCGATTGGAAACACATTAATTGTTGTTGAACACGATGAAGAAACAATGAGATCAGCAGATTACATTGTTGATATCGGACCTGGTCCAGGTGTTCACGGTGGTGAAGTTGTTGCAGCAGGAACACCTGAAGAAGTTGCTAAAGTTGATGCTTCAATTACGGGTCGTTATTTAGCGGGCAAAGAAAAGATTGAAGTTCCAGCTTCCCGTAGAAAAGGAAATGGCAAATCCCTTATTGTTAGAGGCGCTGAGTGCAATAACTTAAAGAATATTGATGTAGAAATTCCTTTAGGAAAATTTGTTGCAGTCACTGGTGTTTCCGGTTCAGGAAAATCTTCCTTAGTTAACCAAACACTTTTCCCAGCACTTAAACAACATTTAGATGGAACTGAAGATTTACTTATTGGTAAATATAAAGAAATCGAAGGTTTAGAAAATATAGATAAAGTAATCGATATTACCCAAGAACCAATTGGAAGAACCCCTCGTTCAAATCCTGCCACATATGTTGGTGTTTTCGATGATATCCGTACTTTATTTGCCGAAACAGTTGAAGCTAGAGCAAAGGGATTTAATAAAGGAAGATTCTCTTTTAACGTTCCTGGTGGTCGTTGTGAAAACTGTGGTGGCGCAGGCGTTACTAGAATTCCAATGAACTTCTTACCAGATGTTTACGTTAAATGTGATGAATGTAATGGACATAGATATAACGAAGAGACTTTGGAAGTCACTTATAAAGGCAAAAATATTTATGATGTCTTAGAGATGACAATTGAAGATGCATGTAAATTCTTTGAAAATCGCCCGAAAATCCTGCATAAATTACAAGTTTTGAATGATGTTGGACTTGGCTATATTAAGCTTGGTCAACAAGCCACAACTCTTTCTGGTGGTGAAGCTCAACGTGTTAAACTAGCAAATGAACTTCAACGTAGACCAACTGGAAAATCATTATTCATTTTAGATGAACCTACAACAGGATTACATACAGACGATGTTAAGCGTCTTATCGCAGTATTAAATAGAATCGTTGATCATGGTGATACAGTTTTAGTTATTGAACATAACTTAGATGTCATTAAAGTCGCCGATCACATTATAGATTTAGGACCTGAAGGTGGTAATGGAGGTGGCACAATTGTGGCAACCGGAACACCTGAAGAAGTCGCGAAAGTAAAAGAATCATATACTGGACAATACCTAAAAGGTATGTTGGAGAAATAATATGGGTATAGTTGCAATTATAATGTTAGTTTTAGGCTTAGCAGCATTTGGTTATTTCATTTATAGAGTCGTTAAGATTTCTAAGACTCATGAAATTGGACAAGAACAATACAAAATTCAAGGTAAAGAAAGAATTGAACTTTTAGTTACTGCTGGACTTGCTGGAGTATTTTTCCTTGTTAGTGGAGTCTGCCTAGCAGATGCAAAAAAATGGACCCTTAAATTTCATGAAGGATTATTTCTTGCGTTTGGCCCATTTTTAGTAGGTGTTGCTCTTTGTGTTGCATTAGGTGCATTTATACTTTTCTACTACAAACTCGATTTAGATGAAAAACAAAAGAAATTCGCTAAATATGCTTTTCCTTTAGGATTTATAGTGGTTTTTCTTGGACTTTATTTATTTTCTCAAGGAATTGCCGCGCATATTAACTATCCGCTTCCAAATGGTTTCAGTACTGGAGATGGAATAACTTTTCCATATCAACCAAGCAGCGGTTTATCTGTTAGATTCTATGGAATTTTAATCGTGTCAGGTGCCTTACTTTGCTATGCAATTACTGACCATATGATGTATCAAAAATACAAAAAACATGGTCTTATTGATACATTATTTATTCTTGCGTTCTTATTTGGAATTTTAGGCGCAAGACTTTGGTATTGTATCGTTCTTGAACCAGAATATTACTTCGGTGGTGAAGCACCTCCATTATATTTCCTATATGGAATTGTTGATGGTGGTTTAGCAGTTCAAGGCGGAGCTCTACTTGGTATTATCGCTGGCGTTACTTACATGAGACTTTTCCGTAAGTACATTGATTTACGTTACATAATGGACGTTGCTATTCCTACCATTTTACTTGCTCAAGCAATAGGTAGATGGGGAAATTTCTTTAACCAAGAGGTTTATGGCGCCACAACAAGTGTAAATAATCTTTGGTTCTTACCATCCATTATTAAAAATAATATGTATATTGGTGGAGAATATAGAATGCCACTCTTCTATATTGAATCTTGCATGAATATTGCAGGTTATTTCTTCATTCGTTACTTCCTTGGTAAGGTTTGTAAACTTAATTGTGGTCTTGGTTTCCAAGCATCTTCATATGTTGCTTGGTATGGAATGACTCGTGCAATTCTAGAATTATTCCGTGATCCAGAATTTAGATATATGCAGTCATTTATTACTGCATTTGTAATGATAGGTATTGGTCTAGCGATGGCTGGTGGATTCTATGCATTCCATAAGATTCGCATGAATAAAGGTATTGAGGATAAATTTGGTGAAAAAATATAAGCTCTATTTATTTGATTTAGATGGAACTTTACTCGATAGTGACCAAATGATTATCGAGACATTTCACTATTTATATAAAAAATATAAACCAGAAGATTTTGTTATAGACGAAAAGAAACTTCTTACTTTTTCTGGTCCTCCGATTCGAATTTCATTAAAACAGGAATTCCCAGAAATAGATCAAGATGAACTTCTTAAAGTTTGGAGAAAAGAATCAATTAAAAACTATCCAATCTATACAAAACTGTTCCCGGGAAGTTTAGAGATTTTATCTACTTTAATGGGAAAGAAATATAATGTCGCCATTGTCACGAATAAACACCGCGTTGCAGCAGATGAAGCATTTAAGTTATTTGGTATTGCTGATTTAGGCATTTATTCAGTAAGTGGCGATGATATTAAAGAGCAAAAACCAAGTCCGGAAGGCATCTTTTTAGCAATGAAACATTTTGGAATTGTTGACAAAAATGATGTTATTTATATTGGTGATTCTATTTATGATTCAATGACTGCAGAAAACGCTGGTGTAGATTTTGCACTTGTTTCATGGACACCACGAAAACTACCAGAAAATTCGAAAATTACTTGGAAAATCGATAGTTTTTCTAACTTAGCGAGGTCCTTATAATGAAAAAAACCGATATCGTAATTATTGGCTCAGGAATAGCTGGAATGAGTGCTGCTATTTACCTTAAGCGTTCAAATACTGACTTTGTCATGCTTGAAGGAAACTTAGCAGGCGGAATGCTTAATCAACTTAAATCTGTTGAAAATTATCCAGCAATGCCAAATACAACTGGTCCGGAAATTTTAATTGCCTTAATGGACCAACTACGTTTTAACAATATTGAAGTTACATATGGAAACGTTCAAACAATCTTAAAACAAGAAGATGGTTTTGAAGTTGTTACAGACATTGAATCTTATGAAACTAAAGCTGTTATTGTTGCGACCGGTGTATCTGCATCAAGTAAATCTATTCCTGGAGAAGATAAATTTGCAGGACAAGGCGTTAGTTATTGTGCAACTTGTGATGGAAATTTCTTTAAAGGCGCAGATATTGCCTTAATTGGTAATAACAACATTGCAATTGAAGAAGCTATTTATCTCGCAAATATAGTTAATAAAGTTTACTTTGTTTGTCCTGATGAAAATCTCCAAGGCGACTTAAGCTTAATTGAAAAGATCAAACAATATCAAAATATTGAATTTATTTTAAATACCAAAGTTCAAGAAATTGTTGGAGATGATTTTGGTGTCACAGGAATTAAAGTTAATGACAAGGTCATTGATGTAATGGGAGTTTTCCCATATGTTGGTAAAAAATCAACTTCACAAATACTTAATAATTTAAAACCAGACAAACAAGGTATTTTCCTTAAAGTTAATGAAAAAATGGAAACAAACATTCCTGGTCTTTTTGCAGCAGGGGATGTTGTTTCTAAAAAACTTAAACAATTAGTAACAGCAGCAGGCGATGGCGCAGCTGCCGCTACAAGTGCTGACGAATATATCAAATCTTTAAACTCAAGGGAGAAAAAAGAATGATTAATTTAGTAATTGTCACTGGTGCTTATGGAGCAGGTAAGACTCTAGCAGCCCAAGCATTTGAAGAAGCTGGCTTTTATGTCACAGATAGAATTCCATTAAGAGTTGTGGATTCATATTTTGATGAACTTATTAAAAACCCGAATATTTATGCAAAAGTAGCATTAACAGTTGAAAACGATATTGCGTTACAAGTATTTGAAAAAGCCAAAAAATATGAACAATTTTCAGTAAGATTTATCGGAATCACTTGTAGTGCTTCTAAATTAAATGAAAGATATCGTCTTTCTAGAAAAATGCATCCAAAAGAACCAAAAGGTATGTCTTTAGATGAGGCAATTGAATCTGATTTAAAAAAGATGAGAGAACTTAGAGATTACTTTGACATCTTTATTGATACAACAAACCTTTCAATTATTGAATTTAGAAATCGTTTATATGACTTTGTCATTGGAGCAGAAAAGAAGTTTGCCGTTTCATTCATCTCATTCGGTTATAAGATTTCTGTTCCTCAGGACATTGAAACAGTTTTTGATGTTCGTTTACTTTCTAACCCATATTGGGTTCCTACACTTAAACACAAAACCGGTTTAGATCAAGAAGTTAAAGATTATGTTTTAAATGATCCAAAAACAAAAGAATACTTAAAACATGTTATTGAATATTTAGACTTCTACTTAGAAGAATTAAAGAAAAATGATAGAAAACACGCTAAAATTGGCTTTGCTTGTTCTGGAGGACAACATAGGTCTGTTGCAATCGCAGAATATATGGCAGAACATTATTCTAATAAATATTACGTTACAGTTACTCATAAGGATTTAGTTAAACAATAAATGCAAGCTAAGGTTTCATTTACCCAAAAAGTTAAAGAAGAGCTTTGCTCTATACCGTTTTCAGATGAACATCTAAGAGCCTTTTTAGCGGCTTTTATTAAGGTAAATGGGCATCTTACTTTCAGTAATGAAAAATCTCTAATTGTTTGCAAAACAGAGAACGCTAAGATAGCGAAATTTATTTATCATTCAATTGATAGAATCTATGGAATAACACCAAGATTTTCCTACTCTAAGGAAATGAATTTTAAGAAGAGAGTTACTTACTCAGTCATTATTGAAGAAGGCGACTATATTATTGGAGATCTTGAAATTTCATTTCTTGATGGAAAAATTGCCAAAAACATAGTTTTAAATGATGATATGATTTCAGGTTATGTCTCTGGAGCGTTTTTGGCATCAGGTTCAGTTAATTCTCCAAAAAACTCTAATTATCACCTTGAAATATCATTAAATGATGAGTCATATGCTAAGTGGTTTTCTAAATTACTTCTAAAGTATAAAGGCACAGAATTCACCCCAAAAGTTGTGCAACGAAGAAACAACTTTGTAGTCTACATTAAAAAGGCTCAACAAGTTGCTGATTTCCTTTCTATGATTGGGTGCGTTGATAAAACTCTAGAATTCGAAAACATTAGAATTGATCGAGAGTTTTCATCAATTGGTAATCGACTTCAAAACCTTGATTCTGCTAACTATGAGAAGACAACTTTGGCAGCAGAAAAACAGATTAATGATATTAAAATTATTGATAAAGTTTTAGGAATCCAAAATGTCCAAAATAAGAAACATCAACTACTTATGAAACTTCGTCTAGAGAATGAAGATTTAACCTTATTTGAACTTAGCCAAAAAATGAGTGAAGAACTTGGTGAAGACGTTTCAAAATCTAACATAAATCATATGTTTAGAGCCATCCACAATATGGCTGAAAAATACAAAGGAGCAGTGGAAAAATGAAAGCCCAAGAACAACTTGGAATGAGAATAAAATTTTTGCGCAAACAACTTCGCTGGTCACAAGAAGATTTAGCATTAAATGCTAATATAAACAAAAATTACATCTCAGATTTAGAAAATGGAAGACGCAATCCAAGCCTTGATATTTTAGAAAGAATTGCCATTGCATTTAACATCACACTTGCCGAACTTTTCAAAGGTGTGGAGTCAATTCCAGGTATTTAGAAAGTCGCTATTAAGCGAAATAGTAAATATTAAATAAAACGCTTTCAATGAAAAAGTGTTTTTTTCTTTTATTCTTATTAGTATAATAATCTTGGCAATTAAAAAAGGAGGACATATAAATGTCAGTTAAAGTTGCAATTAATGGCTTCGGTAGAATCGGCCGTTTAGCATTCAGACAAATGTTTGGTGCAGCAGGTTATGAAATCGTCGCAATTAATGATCTTACATCCCCAAAGATGTTAGCAAACCTCTTAAAGTACGATTCAGCACAAGGTGGTTATGCTGGACGTATCGGTGATGGTTTACACACCGTTTCATCAAAAGAACCAGAACTCGCAGAAGACGGAAAGACAGTCTTAAAACCAGGTTCAATCACAGTTGATGGAAAAGAAATTACTATTTATGCAAAAGCAAATGCAGCAGAACTTCCATGGAAAGAACTCAAAGTTGATGTTGTCTTAGAATGTACTGGTTTCTATTGTTCAAAAGAAAAATCAATGGCACACATCAATGCTGGTGCACGTAAAGTCGTTATTTCCGCTCCAGCAGGAAAAGATCTTCCAACCATTGTTTACAATGTTAACCATGAAAAACTCACAAAAGATGATAATGTCATCTCAGCAGCTTCATGTACAACAAACTGCTTAGCACCAATGGCTAAAGCTCTTAATGATTTAGCTCCAATTCAATCTGGTATCATGAGCACAATTCACGCTTACACAGGTGATCAAATGTTACTCGATGGTCCACATAGAAAAGGTGACTTACGTAGAGCACGTGCTGGTGCAGCAAACATTGTTCCTAACTCAACAGGTGCAGCAAAAGCTATCGGTTTAGTTATTCCAGAATTAAATGGAAAACTTATCGGTTCAGCACAACGTGTTCCAGTTACAACTGGTTCAACCACAATCCTTACAGCAGTCGTTAAATATGATGGCGAATTAACCGCAGAAGTTATTAACGCAGCAATGAAGGCAGCAGCAAATGAATCTTATGGTTATAACGAAGACCCAATCGTTTCAAGCGATGTCATCGGTATGAGATTCGGTTCATTATTTGATGCAACTCAAACCATGGTTATGAGCCTTGGTGGTGGATTATATGAAGTTCAAGTCGTCGCTTGGTACGATAACGAAAACTCCTATACCTCACAAATGGTTCGTACCATTAAGTACTTCTCTGAAAAGTGCTAATTAAACAAATATAATTCTTATGAGGCCAATTTATTGGCCTCTTTATCTCTAAAGGAGAAAAATATGTTAACAGTTAATGAATTAAAAAACATTAAAGGCAAAGTAGTTATTGTCCGTGTTGACTTCAACGTCCCTCTAAAAGATGGAAAAGTCAGAGATGATAACCGTGTCCGCGCAGCTCTTCCAACAATTAAAAAACTTTTAGAAGAAGGCGCAAAAGTTGTTTTACTTTCCCACCTTGGCAAAGTTAAACACAAAGAAGCTCCAGAAGTAGTGGAAGCTCAAAAAGCTAAAAACAATATGGCAATTGTTGCCCCATGTTTAGCAGAACTTTTAGGAAAACCAGTCGCTTTCTCAGCCGCAACTCGTGGTGAAGAATTTGAAAAAGCAGTCGCAGCACTTAAAGATGGTGATGTCTTACTTGTTCAAAACACACGTTATGAAAAAGGCGAAGAAAAGAACGATCCAGAACTTGCAGCAGCTTGGGCAAAGGTCGCTGATGCATACGTTATGGATGCATTTGGTAGCGCACATAGAGCACATGCCTCTACTTATGGAATTCCTGAAATCTTAAAAGGTGAAGGCAAACAAGTCGCTTGTGGCTATCTTGTTGAAAAAGAAATTGCAAACCTTATGAGATGTGTTGATGTTAAACCAGCTGATCGTCCATATGTTGCAATTCTCGGTGGTCTTAAAGTTTCAGATAAGATTAAAGTTATTGATTCACTTCTTAAGAAGTGTGATAAAGTCATCATCGGTGGTGCTATGGCTTACACATTCAAGAAAGCTCTTGGATTTGAAGTTGGTAATTCCCCATGTGAACTTGATCAATTAGACTACGCCAGAAAATGCTTAAAAGAAGGCAAAGGCAAAATTGTTCTTCCAGTTGATTCAGTCGTTACAGACGCATTTGAAGGCTGGACAAAGAAAGAAATTGTTAAAGATAACGTACCAGCAGGAATGCAAGGTATGGATATTGGACCAGAAACAGAAAAACTCTATGCTGAAGAAATTAGCAAAGCTAAGATGGTTTTCTGGAATGGACCAATGGGTGTCTTTGAACAAAAAGACTTTGCAAGCGGAACAATTGCTATTTGTAAAGCAGTAGCAGGTCTTAAAGGCGCATTCTCAGTTTGTGGTGGTGGAGATTCCGCAGCCGCAATTAAAGAATTTGGTTATAAAGAAAGCTTCTCACACGTCTCAACTGGTGGCGGTGCATCATTAGAAATGATTGAAAATGATGGACATCTCCCAGGTGTTGATATTCTTAAATAAGTTTTGAGGATTTTATTTATGGCAAGAAAAAAATTACTTTTCGGCAATTGGAAAATGAATAAAACCATTGCCGAATCCCGTGAATTTGCAAAAGCAAGTAAAGAATTATTAGCCTTTGCAGATGCTAAAGGCGTTGATATTGGTGTTGCACCAGTTTATCTTTCACTTTCAGCAGTTAAAGAAGAAAACCCAAAACTCAATGTAGCAGCAGAAAACTGCCACTTTGAAGATCATGGGGCTTTCACAGGTGAAATTGCCATTCCAATGTTAAAAGAAATCGGTATTGACTGGGTTATTATTGGTCACTCCGAAAGAAGAACTTACTTTGGTGAAACCGATGAAACCTGTAATAAAAAGCTTTTAGCTTTAGAAAAAGCAGGCATGACTCCAATCTTTTGCGTTGGTGAAACTCTTGAAGAATACGAAGCAGGAAGAACAAAAGAAGTTGTTAAACGTCAAACTTTAAAAGGTCTTGAAGGACTTGGCAAACAATTTGTTAACGATATGGTTATTGCTTATGAACCAGTTTGGTCCATTGGAACTGGCAAAAACGCTTCAAAAGAAATTGCTCAAGACATTTGTTCATTCATTCGTGAACTCGTAAGAGAACAATATGGTGATGCAGCTGAAAATGTTCGTATTTTATACGGCGGTTCAGTTAAACCAGAAAATGTCCACGACTATTTACTTCAAGAAGATGTTGATGGTGCATTAGTCGGTGGCGCATCCCTTAAGGTTGATTCATTCAAGGCATTAATCGAAAACATTTAAGTTTATGGCAAGACAAGAAACTTTACAAAATAGTCGCGTTAGCGATAATGAACGTGCTGTTTTAACAGGTACTAAGTTTATTGGTGCGACTTTTTTATACTTTGCACTTGCACTTTTAGTCACATTTGCAGTTGTTGCAGGTTTAGGATTTCTTTTATCCGCAAACGGAGATGCTATTACTTCTGAAGCTAACTTGAGCACATTCTTAGCGATTTATATTGGTGCAATTATTGCATATATACCAATCCTTATATGGGTTCATATAGCTGCTAGAAGAAACGGAAGATCTGTCGGTGTTGGTTTCTTTGTTTATAGCATTGTCTTAGGTGTAATTATTGCTCCCGCTGTACTTTTAGTACCAATTGAGGCAGTTTTAATTGCTTTTGGTTCAACAGTCTTAGCATTCGCCATTATGGCGCTTATCGCTTGGACAAGTAAAAAAGATTTATCAGGCTTAGCCGTTGTTGGTTTTGGCTTAATAATCGGAGCATTTATACTTAGTATAACTAATCTTATTTTCTACTTGATTGTGGGTTTTGAACCACTTTATTGGTTAGTTTCATTCTTATTCTTTATCGCTATCATTTTATTCACACTTTTTGATCTTAAACAAGTTCAACAAATTGCTTTAAATGGTGGTGCAGAACGTAGCGTTGCATTTATATGCGCTTTAAATCTATATGTAGATTTTATCTACATCTTCATTAGATTACTCCGCATTGTTGTAATGATTATGGGAAATAGAAGATAACTAATTATTACTACTAAATTTAACCAGTCCATTTATGGGCTGGTTTTTTTGTTCGTTGTTATTCTTACATTCATTTTATGTAATAAAAAAGAACAAAAAGGAAGGAGAAGATATAATGAAAGCCTTTTTTGGAAAAATTTGGGCTTGGGTACTCGCTCATAAAGTGCTTGCAGCAATTATTGCTGGTGCTACAGTAGTCGTTTTAACAGTAGCTATCGTAGTTCCAGTAAGTGTTAGCGCTTCAAGAAAGAAAAAAGCAGCCCAAGAACAACAATCTCAACAACAGCAACCTGCTGGTGACCAAGGTGGTGGCCAACAAGGCGGAAGCGGTCAACAAGGCGGCGAACAAGGCGGCGAACAAGGTGGCGGAGATACAACTCACACTCATAACTGGTCAGTTGTTTGGTCTCAAGATGCAACAAACCACTGGCACGCCTGTGATGGTTGTGATGAAAAGAATGAAGAAGCTGCACACACAGCAAATGGATATGGTTTCTGTACTGTATGTAACAGATATCTTGGAGAAACATGCGCTTCACAATTTGAATCAAATCAAATGTACGGTTTAGATAACTATTATTCTTATTTTCAACATGGACAATTTAATATGACCGCTGGACAAGATTTCTTCTGCCGTATTTCTGGTGCAGAATCTGGCCATATCTTTGAATTAGAAGATGGAGATCCTTGGGATACAATTGGTGATGCCATTTCCGCATATTATTTGTACAATGGCGCCTTTAGTGCAGTTTTTCTTGATTATGCTATTCCAAGTCCAACAACTGGCGATGGTTATTTATACATTAAAATTGAAGCTTCTAAGTTAAGTAATTTAAATGATGTATGGTTTGCTATTGACCAATATCACAATTTTGATAATGCAGGTTTCTGTCAAACTGCTGCTTGTAACCATTATTGCGGTTGTGTTGAGTTAACATCTGACGTTTCTTCTGGTAATTTAAGCTTCCATCAAGATGTAACAAGATACTTCCGTGTTAAAGCATCTGCAAATCATGATTATTACTTTAGCTATACAGCAATCAAAGCTAGTGAAGTTACTGCATATACAATTTCTTCAACTGATGATTCTTATGTTCTCTTTAATAAAGGCGGAGCAACATTCCCTAATGATGCAGCTGACGAATATATTTATATTAGAGTAATTCCAACTGCGCAGTATTCAGGTCAAATGACAATTAATTGTACTGCACACGATATCAATGAATATGGTTGGTGTTCAGTCGTTGCACATAACCATTATATTGGTAACGAACTTACAGTTGATGGTATTGAATTAGATATTTATATTGATCAAGGTCAAAAAGAATACTACAAGTTTGCCATTCGTACAGGACATGCATATGACGTTACCGATGAAAATGATGAAATTCCAGATGGCTGGATGAAAGCTTATACAAGAAATGCTACAACTGGTGCTATGACCGAAATTGATGTCACATCAGGAACTTCAGTTCTTGATGATGTTGGTGATGGTTTTTGCTACTTAGTCGTTTCTGCTTTTGGCGGAGATGTTAATGGTGCTGCACTTTACGTTGAAGAATTACATCAACACAATGAACATGGTCGTTGTATGGATTGTGGTGATGCACTTGGTAGCGAACTCGATTTAAATATTCAAAGTGGTCCTTACTATTTAGAAGCTGGCGAGACGACTTATTTCTACGTCACCGCAGGAATGGATAACCCAATGATTACTGTTCAATATAGCTCAAACTTTAATAATACACCAGTGACTGGTTGGGTCTACAAAAATAATCAATGGACTGAAATCGTATATCTTGAAGGGAACATTGACTATACAGATTTATATACTAACAACGTTATTGCAACAGGTGATAGAGTATATCTAGAATTCACAAATAATAGTGGTTCACTTATTCCTAACTTAAAATTCACTGTTAGCGAATCTTAATTATTAACTACCCAACGAGTGGTGCCCGAAAGGGTGCCACTTTTTTTATCTTTCTAAGACTTTCGCGAGCGTGTACGATTGATATATTAGGAAAAGAAATCCACAATCTCCGGTGTATCAAAGTAAACTAGTCTAAAACTTCTATAAGAAAGAAAAATACAAAAACAGTAAAAAAACTTAAAATTCTTGTTGACATCATTATTTCATAATAGTAATCTATAAAAGCGCACGTTCTTCGGGATGAAAAAATATACTATGTATATAGCGCAAATTGATCTTTGAAAACTGAACAGATGTACAAGAAACATTAACGTCAATTTTTAACAATAAACCAGATTATAATTTTGAACTAAGATAAACTTTTTGAGAGTTTGATCCTGGCTCAGG
>JAFXWB010000020.1 GCA_017534425.1 Bacilli bacterium | reverse complement strand
TTAGGAATGATACCTGCTAAAAATCCGTCAGTTCCCGGTAAGATACTGAATGTACCAACCATAATAGCTTGACATACACCAGCAGCAATGAACAGTCCGATACCACTACCGAATCCCCATTTTGATACAACTTCATCAAGGTAAATAATAACCAATGCACCGAGAACAAGTTGTAGGATTAACAACCATGTGTATGAACCGTCAATAGGGACTAGGTTTCCAGTGAGTACTAAAACACTTGCTTCAAATACAGTGAACACAATAGACAATACTTTTTGTGTAGCTTGGAAGTGAGATTTGTCCTTATGGGATGAAAGGTCCAAATCCAAGAGATTTGAACCGACTAATAATTGCAAAACAATAGAAGCAGTTACAATTGGACCAATACCTAATGTAAGAATTGAACCAAAACTTCCGGCCATAACTGCTCTCAATTGAGCGAAACTGTCAATAGCACCAGGTGCTAAACCGTATAACGGAATTTGTGTTAAGAAGAAATATAACACTAATACAAGAGCAGTCCATTTAAGTTTTTCGTTGAAATCTTCTCTGTGAACCGGAGATTTGACTTCAGGAATAACTTTGAATATTGGCTCTAATACTTCTAATGATGACATTTTATCCCCTGATTAAGGATAAAGCTATAATAATATAGCTTCTCCTCCTAATTCTTCAATTTTTTCAATAGCAGATGCTGAGAATTGAGGTGCAGAGATTTTGTAAGCTTTAGTGATTTTACCTTTAGCTAAAACTTTGTCATAACCTAATTCAGTAACATCTATAACAATTGCATCTCCTTCTTGGGATGCTTTGCCGTTTGCGATTAATTCATCAGCGTGTTCTTCTAAGTAATTTAAGTTAACAGCATTGACTTTTTTAATCATTTTTTGAGGTCTTTTGAAACCATGTTTTCCGAAGTGGTCTGGGTCGTGGATTACGGTCCAGGTCCAGTGTTGTTTACCCATACCTGCTTTACCTTTTCCACCTTTGTTACCTGCACCTCTACGTTTTTTGGTACATCCTCCACCGTTGGATCTAGAACCTCTTTGTTTATTGATTTTACGTTTTGTTCTAATCATAAATATACACCTGTTTAAAGCATTCTTTTACCAAGGTCTTTAATTTCTTCTCCCCTGTAACCTAAAGATCCACCTTCTTTAACAGATAAACGGATATCTTCGTAACCTTTTCTTGGAGGGTGTAAACGGAATACAGGTTTAATACCGACATTAGCTAATTTAACTTTAGATTCAACTACAGCTTTAGCTAATTCTTCAATATTATCGTAATCAGTGTTTTCAGCAACATACTCGTCAGTAACTTTTACATTACCAGGGAGTCTTCCTCTTTTAGCAATCATAGCTGCAACAAATTCAGCATCGATTTCTCCCCAAGTGATGTAATCCTTAGCTTTTTGAAGCATACCTTCGTAACTAGGATTTTCTTCTACTAATACTGCATGGCTGATTCTGTTAAGTCTTAACATATCTAAGGTGTCAGCAATACCTTGAATGACACCAGTAGTTCCTCTAACTCTAATAACTAAATACATGATATCACCATTTAGTAGTTAACTCCCATTTTTTTGAGATCTTCTTTACTTGCTTTAACGTTACTTAATTCTTTTAAAGCATCAAATACAGCATTAGCAAAGTTAACTGTAGTTTGAGTTTGACCGAAGGTTTGAGACCATACATCGTGGATACCAGCGAGTTTTAAGATAGTTTTACCAACATCTCCAACTACTAATCCTACTCCTGCAGGAGCTGGCATTAATGTAACGCTTACACTACTGGTTTTACCAGTTACTTTGAAAGGTACGGTGTGTTCTCTTCCACATACACAACCCCAGTCTCCACAACCTCTTCTTACTTTAATAAGGTTGTATTTAGCGTTGTCAACAGCTTTTCTGATAGCTGGACCTACTTCTTTAGCTTTTCCTTGGCCTAATCCAACGTAACCGTTTTTGTTACCTACAGCAACAATAACTCTGAAATTAACTTTTCTACCAGATTTATGCATTCTTTGAACTAAGTTAACATCCATTACTTCTTCTTCTAAATCCGGAATTAAGGCATCAACTATTTCTAATTCCATAATTGGAAGACCTTTTTCAAAGATTTCATCGATATCAGTAATGGTTCCATCTTTAACTAATTTACCCATTTTAGTTTTAGGTTCCCATTCATCAATATTAAAACTCATAGTTATACCTCTGCCTCATCAATATTTTTAATAGTTTCATCAAAGTTTTCAGGTAAATCTTTAGGATTAAGACCTCTTTCAAAGTACTTTGAGAATTTTTTAGCTACTTCTTCAGCATCTAAAGATTCAGCGTAGTTAGCAACATGTTCTCCTCTGATACGTTCATCTTCTGGGAAAATGAAGTCACCGTGAGGAACTTCTAAACCTGCGTCAACAGCACCTTTTAAAGCTGCGAAGATTTTGGATCCTTTGATTGGTGATTTTAAACCAATGTCTAGGATTGCGCTTTCAACACCAGCTGCTAAAGCTCTTTTAGCACATAAGTATGCTGTTAAGTAGAATGCTGAAAGGTTTCCAGTAGCACCTAAATAACCGTAACTTGCTAATTGTTTACTTACTGCAGATGCAACAGTGATATCTCCTTCAGGAGCATAATCGATAACTTGAACAGTAGCGTGGGAGTTGGATACTCTAACAACTAAACGAGATTTGTCGTAGTCGACTAATTTCATTCTAGCTGCATAATCAGTTTTTCCTTCTCTTCTTCTTCTGAATGCTACTTTATATTTAGTTCCTTGTGCCATGCTTATTCCTCTCCTTTAATTAAATCATGGTCACGGGCGTAGTTTCTCATGTAAGATTTACTTCTGAATGCGCCACCCTTAGCCATTTTGTATAATTTACGATAGGTTGTAGCATCAATGATTTCGTCATCACGCATTTCTTTAAGATCTTTTCTTAAAGCCCTAATAGTAGTCATCCAAGCTTTCTTTTTAGGAGTACGTGCTTTTTTAGCTCCTTTTATACTACCTCTACCTTTTCTTTTACCTTTTGCTTTTTGTTCTTTGATTTTTTTAGATCTGTAGCTACTAATACCTTTTTCAGGTTTTGCTTTAATAGCTCCATCGTTAATTAACTGCTTAACTCCTTCTCTAGTAATCGCCATAGATACTTCTTCTAATCTTTCTGGATCAATCCATACACGATTAAGCCCTACTTTAAGAATACTAGCAGCTAATCTTTTTTGAGTTGTAAGATTCATGTATATAATCCTCCATTTAGATAAATAATCTAAATTCCCTTATTTTTAATTTAACCAGTTAAATCAATTCAAATTAAAGCCCCGGAACTGATTCAACTTATAAATATAATTTATTTATTTAATACTTTAATCCCGAGCTCGGATGCTTTTTCTAACATCAAAGCTTTTTTCCTTTTACCGATAGAAGCGCTTATTCTTGCAGCATCGCATGCTGGGTCTAAGTCTTCTAACTCTTGCATATTGTGAACAAGAACGTCATTATATCCTGAAGGGTGTAAGTCCCTTATAGCTCTAGGGGTTCTGTAACCAATAGCTGGCATTGCAGGTTTACCTGCTTCGTATCTTCTCATTTTACTGGTTTTACCTCTAGGGCGTCTCCATTTGATTCCAAGTTTTTTATAACGAGCATATTCTTGTCTTTTAAATCTTTTATTAGCCATTCAAATCACCAATTATTCTTTGCTAGTTAAGTATATTCCGTCTTGGAATACTCTAGGATCTCTTCCTTTAATTTTAGTTGCTTGTTCTAAGTTAGCCATAGTTTGACCAACATGTTCCTTATTAATACCAGTGATTGTTACCTCATCACCTTTAACTGATACTTCAGCAGAACCTACAATTTTTGCGGTTCTTGGGTGTCTTTCCCCGAGGAAGTTGTCGATTACCACGGTATCATTTTGAACTTTCACAGTCATTGGAAAGTGAGCAAATACAATTTTCATGTGATATTCAAAACCGTCAGTAACACCAGTAATCATATTGTTGATGTGTGCTCTGGTGGTTCCGATCATTGCTTTATCTTTCTTTTTTGGGAATGCTGTTTCTAAAACAACAACATCGTTTTCTTCTTTAATACTTACATTAGGATAAGTAAATTTTCTGGAGTCTTCTCCATTAGGTCCTTTTACAGAGACCTCATTATTTTCAATTATAACTTCAACGCCTTCAGGGATTTCAATTTCTTCCCTTATAGCTGCAGCTACTACCATTTTATCACCTAATACATGTAAGCCAACAAACGTCCGCCAATTCCTCTTTCCTTAGCCTCATAGTGAGTCATAATTCCTTCAGGAGTTGTGACGATTAAAATACCAAAGTT
>JAFXWB010000019.1 GCA_017534425.1 Bacilli bacterium | reverse complement strand
TTATTGTTTATGCATTTTTATTTTTAGTAACCCTTTATCTAATTTATTATCAGGAAACAAATCTCCTGAAACTTCTAGTTACGCTAGATCATATATCTTATATTGCGTAGTGATATTTGGTATTCCAACAGCAATTAATACACTGTTTTCCCATTTGTTAAGAGCGCAAGGAAAATCTAAGCATGCTTCTTACGGAATTGTTTTAGGAGGATTACTAAACTGCGGTTTAGATCCTTTGTTTATGTTTGTTATCATGCCATCAAATCCAGAAATTGCCGCAGCTTTAGCAACCGGGATAGCGAATACTATCGCGTTAATTTATTACATTATCCTAATGATAATCAGGAAAAAAGATTTAGTAATTTCTATTAAATTTTCTAAGAAAATGTTCACAGAAAATATTCCTAGCGAAGTTATTAAAGTCGGCATTCCAGCTTGCTTGATGACCTTATGTGAAAACATTTCTTATATGATTCTTGATGCTTTAATTGGTTCAGTTATTGTTGTTAAAGTAGAAAGCGATGCAGCACTAGCAGGTATTGGAGTCGCCAAGAAAATCAATATGTTTGCTCATTCTTCCGTAAGAGGCATGACACAAGGCGTTTTACCTATCATCGGTTATAACAAGGCTAGTGGAAATCGTAAAAGAATGAAAAAAATTGTCTATGTTAGTGGCGCTATTTCAATAAGCATTGCTTTGGTAGCTATGATTATTTCTATGATTTGGGCTGCTCCTTTATCCACTATTTTCATCCACGAAAATAATTCCATTGCTTACGCCACAAAATTCTTAAGAATATTGTGTATCGGTGGTCCTTTTTCTGCCGTTGCTTATACAGTTATTTCATTTTTCCAAGCTGTCGGTAAACCTTGGAGAAGTCTTATTTTAGCCTTATTAAGAAAAGGTGCTTTAGATATACCTTTAATGTTTATCTTCTTTTCTATCGCAAAAATAGAAAATAACTCTATTGGACCAGAGCTTATAGTTTGGGCCACTCCTATTACCGACATTATTTGTTCTCTTGTAGCAGTTATTTTGTTTTATGGATATGTTAAACACAATGGTAAAAATCACCCTCTTTTAATAAACAAGGAAAATCCCCAAGTCTAGAAGGCTAATAATTATGAATAAGATTATTGATGCAAGACATAGAAAGCATGCTAGAAAAATAATAATTACAATCTGTGGTAATAGAATTTTTTCTGACATTTATAATGAAATAAAAATGGAAGGCTATGAACTATCCACTAATTATATATATTCCAGCAAAGAAAAAGATTCTTGCGTTATAAGTATGACAGTTAAAAGAAGAAGCAAATCATTTGATAAATATATTTCGTTTTTAGCTGATAAAGCATTTTGCGAAACTATTTATATATATGATTACATGGAAGTAGATGATGATTACCTGGATGTAAATGATGATTACCTGGATGTAAATGATGATTACCTGGATGTAAATGATGATTACATGGAAGTAGATGATGATTTCTAAAAATTCCTCACAATGTTAATAAGATAATTCCAATATTCACAGGGTCATATAAATATAAACTTAGATCTACTTATTTCACTACTTCCTTTGGAATCTATATCAACAAATAAAAAAGAGAGCCTCTCGACCTAGATAGTATCTATAGCGAGAAGCTCTTTTTCTTTATGCTTTATTTAGTTTGCACCACTAGAACACCCTATTGTCAGTTCAAACATATAAGTATTAATGCAAAGTGCAAAATTTAGGGGTGCGAACATTCGAACGATAATTTCAGTATCCAATGAATACTTTTTACCTGTTGCCTTAATGAAAAAACCGTAAAAAGCCTAATAAAATAAGAAAAAAGCGAATTTGCCTAGGCATTTTCGCTGTTTCTTCATTATGGGGCGAGTGATGAGATTCGAACTCACGACTGACCGGTTCACAGCCGGTTGTGTTTGGCCACTTCACCACACTCGCCAATGCGACAATAATAATAACTATTTAGAGTTACTTTGTAAAGAAATATTTGTCCTTTTTGACTTCCTCATCATAGATGTGTTTCATCCATGGGAAATTTGGCCATACATTGAAGTGGAATCTAGAGAACTCTTCCACCATGAGTAACAACTTACCGATAACAGGTTTTGGAGGAATAATGTCAAGATATTCTCCGTTTACATAAATACCAGTGAACGTACAATCCGTAACGATAACTAATGTCCAGAATTTGTCATAGGTTAATTTGAAGTTAAATGGCTTGCCATCTCGTTCTCCATCAAAGAAAAATCCTTCATGATTAACTTTAACTGTACCTTTTCCACAAGGAATTGATGTCTTTTTGTGAGTTAAATATTTGTATTTTGGAAGTTCTCCAAGAACACAATCTTCTACAATAAATTCGTAATTTGGATCTGATTTAATACGAAGATATTCATTATGTCTTTCAAGATCTACCCATTTAGAAAGCGACATTGGAATAACAGCATTTTCAAATGGATGGAACATATATTGATCATCAAGGGTTGCACCGTTTCCACAATGTTCACATTTAATTTCATTACCTTTGGTAACAATGCCAAATTCTTTGCCGCATTTCGGACAATAATATGCCAAATCTTCATAGTGAGAAGTTGCATTTTCCATATGTTTGAAATGATACTTTTTCTCAAAATTCCAATCATAATCATCTTGCCATAAATATTCATTAATTTTGGCATCGATTTCTTCAGGAGATAAAGCTTGTAAATCTTCTGGAGAAAGTAAGCAACAAAGTTCTGCTTCCATCATACCTTGACGATTATCTAAACAAACTTTATGGTTAACTAAATAAGCACCTTGCGATTTCATCGCATAAATTGGAACGCCAAAATGTTTTAAAAACTTCCCTGTTCCTGGAGCAATTGGTTGAGAATGACCAGTAATAGAAGACATTCCTTCAGGAGAAAAACAAACAATTCCACCTTCTTTAATAATTTTTGTCATAGCTTTGACGGAAACTATATCTTGCGTAAAGTTTTTCTTTGGAATTGAACGCACTAATTTAAAAATAAGTTTAAAATGTGATCGAAAAAATTCGTTATAACCAATGACAAAGTTAATTCTTCTACCTTTTGTCATTTTGACAATATTAACCCAGTCAAATCTTGATTGGTGATTATAAATAATGAATTTTGCACCTTCATATTTATCAATATCATCTTTAACAGTAAGTTTTTGTTTACCATACTGTTTCATAGCGATAGGTGCAATAAAGTGTACTAAAAACCACCAAATAAATTTATTTGGACGTTTATAGTTACGTGTTGCTACTTCTTGTTGTAAAGTCTTCTTCATTTTTTTTACCTTCTAATATTTCTTTCGCCATTTTTAATATCGGTAATTCTCTTTGCTTAACAATTTTACCGACTAATACGTTTTGCATATTCTCATAAAGTTTAATAGCCTCATCAATAGGAACCCAAATGATTTTTTCGATTCTAATCTGTTCATCTGGTTCTAAATGTTGTTCAACTTTTTCAAGTCTTCATACTAAATAGAAGTAATTATGATTTTTTCTTTTTATTAAATTGTAATAGTCATGGACATCGGCGATGTGTTCAATGACTTCACATTTATAACCTACTTCTTCTGCAATTTCGCGATGCAACGCATCGAAATGTGATTCACCAGGTTTAATACCACCACCAGGAGTCTCATAATAATCTCTTGGTCCAAAACCATCATCATCTTTTAATTTTTCAAGACAAACATTGTAATTTTCGTCCACTAAAACAGCACGAACTATTTCGCGAGTATGGGTTACACCCTCAAACATATATTGATTGTCTTTGAATTTTAGGACAATATTGGACACGGCATATATTTTATCAAAAATAAATGTTTATGCTATAATCTCGTAGCAATGAAAGAAAAAAACTCACTTAAAAACTTGCTAAATCTCTTCCTAACTTTCTTTAAATTGGGCATTTTTGCCATTGGAGGAGGTCCAACTATGTTAACTCTTCTTCAAGGTGAACTTGTTGAGAAAAAGAAGTGGCTTAGCAATGATGAGTTAATGGAAATAACTGCCATTGCAGAATCTACTCCTGGTCCAATCGCTATTAATTTAGCAACCTACCTCGGTTATAAAAGAGGGGGATTTTTTGGCGCTTTGTTTTCAACATTAGGTGTTGTTATTACACCATTCACTTTAATGTTTGTCATCTCTCTATTTTTAGAAAAATTTCTTTCATTTGAAGCAGTTAAATACGCATTTATGGGAGTTAAAGTTGGCGTTGTCTTCTTACTTTTAAAGGTCTCAATTACTCTAATAAAAAATCTAAAAAAAGACTGGTTTGGAATAATACTTTTTAGCACAGTAACTATTGCGATGGTTATTATAACCATTCTTGCAGTTAAGTTTTCTGCTATTTATTTTATTTTACTCGGTGCAGTACTAGGACTTTTAGTCTATGGAATCATTCCAAAGAAAAGGAGGGATAAGTAATGCTTTATCTCACACTTTTCTTAGAATTTTTGAAAATTGGCTTATTCACTTTTGGAGGTGGATACGCCATGATTCCACTTATTCGAGAAGTTGTTTTAAAACATGGTTGGTTAGATGAAGCACAGTTCTTAAATATGATTGGAGTGGCAGAAGTAACTCCTGGGCCTATTGCCGTTAATATGGCGACCTATGTTGGTTCTACTCAGGCAGGTTTTTTAGGTTCTCTACTTTGTACTCTTGGTGTTATTTTGCCAGCATTTTTAATCATGTTATTAATTTCAATTCTTCTAAAGAAGTTTATGAAAAATAAGTATGTTCAATCTGCTTTAAGCGGAATTAAGTTTGTCGCCATTGCATTAATTGCTGCATCTGCTATTACTATTTTTGCAGATGTTCTATTCCCATACACCTTAAATAATGGCATTTCATTTAGTGTTAATTTTGTCGCTATTAAAATGTTCGTACTTATAGTCGCCGGTTATTTCTTGTTAAAAATTATATTAAAGAAAAAACCAGGTCCAATTAGCATCATTATTATGTCTGCAATTATTGGACTAATGGTTAATTATTTATAAAGAAAAAGGACAAAAGTCCTTTTCTTTTTATTCATTTGAACGAAGTGCAACAACTGGATCTTTATGAGCTGCGCTTTGTGATGGAATTAAGCCGGAAAGTACACTCAAGACAATTGAAACACCAATCATTAATAACGCTGTTGGAATTGTAAGGTTCATAATTGCTAAACCATATTTAGCTTTAAGAATGATATTGACAATTACTTGCAAGATATAAGTCATAATAATTCCAAATACACCAGAGAATAATCCGGTCATCATTGTTTCAACAACAAACAAGCTTGCAACATCACCTTTTCTACCGCCAAGTGAACGAATAACACCAATTTCTTTAATTCTTTCAACAACAGAAATGTAGGTTATAACTGCAATCATGAAGCATGAGACAACCAATGATAAAGAAGTAAATACAATCAATGCTATAGTAATAGCATTTATAAATGTATCAATAACGGAGACAATTAATGAAATTGTGTCTGTATAAGTTAAATCATCACGTTCAACTTTTCTAAACTCTTTATCACTAACTCCGTCATTCAATGTTAAAACTTCATCACTATTCCATCTATCAAGATAATTTGTAATGCCGTCCTTTGCATCAAATGATTTCGGATAGATTGAAATTTCACGTGGCAAGAATTTAAATTCAGAATGATCATATTCACCTTCTTCATCATTCTTAGCGATTGCTTTGTATCCACAAAGAGAGCGTAAATGCACAGCATTTGTTTCCACAGAATTACTTCCTGTAAAAGCTGACATATAATCAGAGAATGTTGAAGATAAGTCTCCGTTTAAAGATGAGGCATATCCATCATATTTCATTTCTTTGTCACTGTGGTCATAGTAACTAAATGTTACATATGCATCATTAAACTCGGTTGCGTGAGATGCTTTTTGGTTAATGTGATCCTTAATAGCGTTAGTAACAACAGCATTCTTTGAATCATTGATGTACTTAGTACCAAATGCTTTTGAATAATATAAACCACGGCTTAAAGAACCAAAGTTTTTAGAATCTTTCAATCTTAGGATTGAAGAAATTTTCATTTTAATACCGTTTACTGAACCAGGATTATTAATCCATGCGTCGTCAGCAACAGCATCATATTTGTAACCTTTAACTGGATCAGGTGTTTCTGTCCAACTTTCATCTGTTTCAATAGTTGTTATAGGTGTTTCTGGATTCATAAAACGAGCAATTGTATCCATTTTTGTAATGTATTCAATTACATCTGTTTCAGGATCATCAATGAAAGATGCATTGAATGAGAACTGAACTGCTGATGCAAGAGCCATCATATTGTTAATATCTAAAGTTCTTAAATCGTTTGTATCAAAAACGTACCAAGTTCCTGCCAAATCTTTTTTAGAAATAATTTTCTTGCTAGTATCGAATGAAATTTCATTATTAACACATGCAATATTTTTGGTTTTGTAATCAGTTCCATCTCTTTCAATCATTGTTCCAAACAAAAGTTTGTAACCTAAATATGATTGGAATGATAAAGTAATAAATTTGTCTAAAACGCCACCATCATAAATTGCGAAATTCAAAGAAATATTAACTTTATCATCAGCAATGTCTTGTTTTGTTGCACTATAAATAGTGTTTTGTGGGAAATAGAAGAATTCTCGGCCGACTAAATCGTCATATGCAAACTCTCTATCGTATTTATTTTCATCACGAACTTTGGCAATTGCTGCATCTTTATCTTCTTTTGACAATTCTTCAAATTCAGGATCTTTTTTAAGTTCTTGTTCTTTCAAAGCACAGGTTGCAATATTTAAGAAACTATCATGATCAAAAACTCCAATTTGAGCTAAAACAACATCAGTTAATGTTGTGTCTTTATCAACAACAAGAACTAAATCATCTTCGTTTGTAGAATAAGCATCACCAGCAATAACATCATATTGATTAAGAATATATTCGTTATCATCTGGTAATTCATTCATAAATGAAGTGAATAAATCAACAAATGTTGCATATTCTTTAAACCCATCAACAGTTAAAAGCTCTGCAATGTATCTTTGAGTTAAACCATTAAAAGAAATGTAGTCTTCTTTATTGCTCTTTTGGTCTTTCCATTTACCAAAAATGTTGTTTGTTGGATCAATTGCATAGTTATATTTAATTGCACCGACGTCATCTTTAGGCATTTTATCAATGAAGTCGAGCATCTTTTCATCAATCGTATTGGTTTTTACGTTAGTAAGGTCTGAATACGTATCCATTAAATAGGAGATCATTGAATCAACACCGACTTTTGGATCGTTAGGATCAAATTTAAATTTTTCTCTGTTATTTTGATTGTTTAAACCGGTGATTAAAGCTGTGTAATCAACAGACTCTTCCGCAATTGAAAGTGGGTAGCTTGAAAGCATATCGTTTTGAAGATCTTTAATGTAATCTTTAACACCGCGGCTAACACCTAAAACTGCAGAAACACCAATAATTCCAATTGAACCTGCAATGGTGACTAACACCGTTCTTCTCATTTTTGAAAGAAGGTTTGATGTAGAAAGACCAATTGAAGTTAATAAAGACATTGAAGATTTTTTCTTCTTACCTTTAGTGAATTTCTTAACTTCTTGTAAATCAGAATTTGCCGTATTTTCTTGAGAATTTTCAAGTTTTTTAGGGGTTTTTTCTTCTTTTCCGTCGAATGGATTTGAGTCAGAAGTAAGTAAACCATCAGACATTGTAATGATACGTGTTGAATACTTATGGGCTAAATCAGGGTTATGAGTAACCATGATAACAAGACGATCACTTGCGACCTCTTTAAGCAAATCCATAATTTGGATTGAAGTCTCACTATCAAGAGCACCGGTTGGTTCGTCTGCTAAAAGAATTTCTGGATTATTAATTAAAGCTCTAGCAATAGCAACTCTTTGACATTGACCACCAGAAAGTTGATTTGGTTTTTTCTTTTCCATTCCTTCAAGGCCAACAATCTTAAGAACTTGATATGCTCTTTGTCTTCTTTCTTCTCTAGAAACACCAGAAATGGTTAATGCTAGTTCAACATTCTTCAAAATATTCTGATGAGCAATTAAATTATATGTTTGGAAAACAAAACCAATTGAATGGTTACGATACGTATCCCAATCACGATCCTTATATTGCTTTGTGGATTTACCATTGATTAAAAGATTACCTTTTGTGTAACGATCTAATCCACCAATGATATTTAAAGTTGTGGTCTTACCACAACCAGATTGACCTAAAATAGAAACGAATTCGTTCTTTCTAAAATTGACTGAAATACCTTTTAAAGCGTGGGTGATGTTATTACCACTCACATAGTCCTTTGTAATATTTCTAAGTTCAAGCATAAAAAGATTATTTCCTTTTTAATTTATATTAAATAATAAAAACTAATAACAGAAATTACAATAAAAAATTACGTTAAATTAAAACAAACTATGGGTAAAGTTGTTAAAAACAATAAAAGGCATATAATATTTAACGAAAGAGGCAAGAAAAATGAAACATTTACTATTCGTCATTCTAGAAAATAAACCTGCAACAAGAGATCTAATTCATGAGCTCTCTAAAAGAGGGGTAAATGGCACAATCTTAAGTTCTTCATCTGTTCACAATTTTATTCTTGATGAGGAAGATGATGTTTTAGATTTTTTCTCTTTAACTCATATTTCCGAAAACAAGTTCGTTCATAACACCACCTTGTATTTCATCTTAGAACAAGAAAAAATGCAGGAAGTTCAGCAAATTATTCGTGAAATCACTAAAAATTTCACAAAAGTTAAGGGTGGAATGTTTAAAACCCCAATAGAAAGTTTCGAGGGTAGTTTCTAAAAAATGAATCAAATCCTTTGTATTGCTTTAGCTCTTTTTGTTGGTCTATTAAGTTCTCGTTTGATGAAACTTATTAGACTACCAAACGTTACTGGATATTTATTATCTGGTATTTTGTTTGGACCATTTGTTTTGGGTAAATACATTGGCGGTTGGTCAATTGATAATCCTGAAACATCTATAAATGCAATTAAATGGATAAGTGAAATTGCATTAGGTTTTATTGCCTTTACAATTGGTTGCTCCTTTAGGAAAGAAGCCATTCAACATGTCGGAAAAAGAGTAGTTATTATTACTTTATTTGAGGCATTGGGAGGTTCAATCTTGGTAATCGGTGGACTTTTTGTGGCCCATATTTTCTTAAAAGATCAATTACCAATCTCTTTAATTCTTACTTTTGGTGCAATTGCTTCCGCTACAGCTCCAGCCGCAACCCTAATGGTTATTCGACAATATAAGGCAAAAGGTCCTGTTGTTGATACTTTAATTCCTGTAGTAGCGTTCGACGATGCTGTTGCCCTTATTGCCTTTGCTATACTTTTTTCAATCGCAAAAACTTTATCAGGAAATGCATCACTTAGTGTTATGGATATTCTTGTGTGGCCATTAGTGGAAATCTTTGGTTCTTTAGCACTAGGCGCATTACTTGGTTTAGGGATTTCATTAGGATTTAGATTTTTTAAATCTAGAGCAAATAGATCTATCTTAATTATTTGTGCAATATTTATTGTTGTTGGTCTTTCTATGCTTGCTAAAACATATGGTTGGAAAGTTTCAATTTCATCACTTTTAGCATGCATGATGATTGGCGCAATATTCGTTAACTTTAGAGAAGACGCTAGTAGAACAATTGAAAGAATTGATGGAATTACTCCACCGCTTTACATGCTCTTCTTTGTTATTTCAGGCGCAAGTCTTGATATAACGATTTTTGCTTCTAAAGGAGCATTAACATTAGTTATTATTGCCTTAGTTTACGTTATCTTTAGATGTGTTGGTAAATGGCTCGGAGCGTTCTTTGGAAGTAAGACAACTCATGCAGACCCAACTGTTCAAAAATATCTTGGGTTTACTTTATTTCCACAAGCTGGTGTTGCCATTGGTTTAGCAACAACGGCCAATCAAACTTTCCCAGATGCGACTCAAGCTTCACTAGTTTTAGCAGTAATTTTAACTTCAACGATAATTTACGAACTCGCTGGTCCAGTAATTACAAAAATTGCACTTAAAAAAGCTGGCGAAATAACCGAAGAATCCTAAAAATTTGTTAAAAAATCCCGCACATTTCGCGGGTTTTTTTATTTCATTAATAATTCACCTAATTCCTCAACCGAATCGACTAAATAGGTTGGTTTTTTTATCCATGGTTGATCATAAAAACCAAATCCATAACGACAAATAATGGAATCGATTCCTGCATTATGAGCAGTCTTATAATCGTATTCTGAATCGCCAACATAAACGCAATCTTTTGCATCAACCTGACAAATTTTCATAATTTCAAAAATGATGAACGGATCTGGCTTTTCTGGTTTATTTATCCTTTGACCTAATGCAGCTTTAAAATGAATATTTGGAAAGACTTGCTTAACAATTGGTTCTAAAAGAATTTGAGGTTTATTAGAAGCAATTGCTAAATAAAATACTTTATCCTGGAGTTCCATTAGAAGTTCATTGATACCTTTAAATGGTCTTGTTGATTCTGACTGAATCCTTTGATAGTTCACTAAAAAGTGCTCCATCATTTCTCTTTCTTTTTCAGGAGGTATTGAAGTGCCTTTCATTGCGCGTCTTGCAAATTCAATGGCGCCTGCGCCGATGAAGTGTTTTCCTTCTTCAAATGTTCTATGAACATTGTAACCTAGTTCATGAAAGGATTGATTTGCAGCATCTAAAATGCCTTGAAGTGAATCAAGTAATGTCCCATCTAAATCAAAAATGACGCATTTATATTTCATATATTAATATCCAATTGCAATTGCTAACACTAGGAATCCTGCAACTAAAGCGAAGGTTATAATAAATAATGGCCAACTCTTTTTAAGCCATTTAAAATATGAAACTCCCATCATTGATAATCCAATTAATAAAACTGGTGATGTTGGAAATAATAAATTAGTGTATCCATCTGCAAATGTGTAAATTAAAACTAAAGTTTCTTTTGTAAGTCCAAGAGTTAAAACTCCAACAATAGACATGACAAATACTGCTTTAGCAGTACTAGATGAAATAAAGAACTCAAGCCCTAAAATAATTGCAAACAAAATAAAAGCAATTGCGAAGATATTTTTATCTACAACAGCATTATTAATTGTATAAACAATTGTTGGTAAAACTTTTCCCTCCACCAATATGTATTTAATTGATGAAGCCATAAGAATAAATAGCAATGTTGGAACAACACTTAACGCACCTTTTCCAAAAGATTTAAATGTTTTCTTGAAGTCCCAACTTGATGAGATTAAAGCAACAAGTAAACCAAATATTAAAAAGACTGCAATAAGAGCAACAACAACATAGTCTCTTAAAGCTGCGATTGCTGAGCAAACAATAATTGTTATTAAAGCTAAAACAAAGAAGGAAACATAACTAATAAAAATCTTCTTTTCGTTAGTAATTTCTTCATCTTTAAATACTTCATTTCTTAATGACATATCGTTTTCATAAGTAAGAGAAGATTCTGGTTTTTTCTTTATTCTTCTTGTATACAAGAAAACAGTTAAGATAACTAATAAATACATCACAATAAAGATAATGATACGGAACCAAATTTTAATGAATGGATTAACACCAATTAAGTTAGATGCAAAAACAACTGTAAATGGATTAGTAATCGCACTTGAAAAACCAAAGCCACAGGCAACAATTGATACTAAAAACCCAGTAAATGAGTCATAACCTAAAGATAAAGTAAGAATCGCAATAATTGGTAAAAGAGTTAAAACTTCCTCGAATAAACCAAGGAAGGCACCAAACATCATAAAGATTAAAGCAACAACACAAAGTAATAAAAACTTGCGATTTTTGAATGTTTTAATGATTCGATTAACGATTACTCTAATTCCATTATTATCATTCATTGCCTGAAAAACTCCAGCAATAACAAGTAGGAATATGCAAAGCATAATGATGGAAATTCCTCCATCAGCACCTAAAAGTAAGAATGGTGAAAAGATGCCTTTAAAGATGTTAATCCCGCCTTCTTTTCCAAGATTAATTAAGGTGTGATAATCAGTTTCTCCATTTTCTAAAACGGCAAATTCTCCTTTAGGAAGAACGTAGGTCAAAACAATAGCAACTGCCATTAATAAAAATAACAATATTGCGACTCCGATAAACGTTTTCTTGGAAATGTTAATTAATTTATTATTCTTGCTTTCCATAGTCCTTCTCCTTAATCAACTCTTGAAGTAAAGCAATACGCGTACAAATCCACTTATCTTTTACTGGATAAAAGTAATGAAGTTGTCCTTCATGATACATTTCAAATTCTTCATTTACTGAATATGCAATTCCTTCGATTTTATTAGTTTCATATTCAAAATATATGTCTTTTTCCGAAGATTTATATGAAACTTTGTTGCTATCAAAGTGAAAAACGCCATGATCTTTTGTTTTCTTTTTCATATCTTTTGAAAAGACTACGGTGTCAACTTCGATATCAAAAACATTTTTATCAATTTCTTTAAGTTCGATTTGTTTTATAAGTTTGTAATACTCAAATGGATTTTTAATATCGCTCTCTTCAAATTGGTAATTTGGTTTCAAATGATAGGTTTTGCCACAATTTGTACATGTAATTGTTCTTCCTTTAGTCACATTTGAATGCAAAGAATGACAATGTGGACACATATAAAGAACATTTTCTAAACCTTTAGCAAGATTTTTCTTTTTGTAATTAACTGTTTCATCATCAAAATCATTAAATGATAAAGCTTTCACAATCTTATTATGAATTTCTTCAACGGGCAAATCTTTATAATTTTCGTACCAAAGAACATCCATAACCTCGACATCAATCTTCCCTTTAAATCTATTTGGTCTCCATTTTGGTTTATTGAAATAACCTTTTCTAACTTGCACTAAAACGACAGAAACCTTACAAAGTAAAGCTAACTTTGCACTTGTATCATCAATTAATGATGGACCACCATCAGTAGAAAGTCTTCCTTCTGGGAAAATTGCAACAGGGAAACCATTTTTTATTGACTTAACAATTCTAGAAGCGCATTCAAAATCAGGAGTAAACATTCTTTTTGGAATTAGTCCTGCTCCTAAAAGCATTTTGCCCCAAATAGGAACTCTTAAATAATATTTATTAAAGACATAAGCATATCTTTCTTTTGGATAAATAGCCGATATAGCGTATGGATCAAGGAAAGAATGATGACTTGAAAGCATTAAATACGGTCCATCAATACCAACAAGTTTTTCTTTCCCAATAACTCTAACTTTATTTCGAAGCTTTAATAACTTAAATCCAAATTTAACAGACCAAGAATAAAGAAATGAGTCTGGACTTCCCATACTTTGCTTAAAGAAAAACTTTTTAATTACGAAAGCAAGAAGCACAAATAAAATTGCAGCAGCTCCAATAATAATTAAAATTAATGCCCAAAGCGGTAATTGAGCGGCAATAAAGTATTTAATTGCGGTTCCCATCAAAATAGATGTACAAATTGAAGGAATTACACCAGAAGCACAAACAAGAATATATTTCCAATAAGGAATTTTTCTTCCACTTCCAAAATAACAAATTGCGCCAAAAGGTATTACCGGCATTATAAAAAGCAAGTACATAAAGAAAATTGTATTATTAACTTTCGTCTTCTTTTCAAATTCACGAATTCTAGATCCTCTATCTAAAATATCGCCTTTAAATTTAAATATATTTACAAGTAAATAAATTAATGTTGCCCCTATTACAACACCTATGTCACATAAGACAATTGCTAACCACCATGGGTAAGACATTCCAGAAGTTAGTTGAATGAATTCGGCCGGAATAAATATGACAACCATTTGTAGCCCTTCAACAAGCGAAACAGTTGCATAACCTCGCCAAGGATGAGTTGATAAAATCTCCTTAGCAGCATCATAATCTTTATTCGCTTGAGCTTTTATAAATGGAATAAAAATATCTTTTAGAAAGGAAACAAGTAATGCTGCAACAACTAGAGCAACTGCAAACACCACTATTCTTTCAATGAGTTTCTTTTTATTTTTAACCGCCATATGACGTATATCATACTCTAAACAAATAAATAAACAACCAATATTTATATTGTTTACATATTAATTCATTTAAATTGCATATAAAAATAAAAAATGACGGATCTTTTCGACCCGTCAAATCTTTCCAAATATTGTGTATTAATCTTTATCTTCTTCTTTACCGCGTATTTTATTAATTGTTCCAAAAATAGAGTGATAAACAGGAATAAGAAGAAAAACCATCCACATTGGATGCCATAAATGTGCATCAAGTCCAGGAACAACCATGCAAACAAAGAAGAATACAAATAATGACAAGAAAACAACGTTTACTTTATTTGGATTTCCTTTATGAATTGCACGCAATATTGAGCAAACAAAATCAGGAACAAAGAAGAATACCCAACCATTAGCCCATGTAAATGTCTTACTAAAGTTTGCTAATAAAATGTAAAGAACAATCATTAATGTTGTTAAACAACAATCAATTAAACCAACAATTTTGGTGAATTTATCTTGGTGTTTTTCTACTTCGTTAACATTTTTATCGACACAGCGAATATGATTATCTTTGATAACAACTCTGCTTCCATCATCATCTGTTAGAACAATAGAATCACCTTTTTCTTCTTTTGCTTCCGTTTTAACTTGTTCTTTCACGATTGTTTCAACATCATCATCAGTAGATAATAATTCATCTAAAGAGACTCCATAAAGTTTTGCTAAGCAGATAAGATTGTCTGTATCTGGGCTAGCTTCTGCTCTTTCCCATTTACTAACAGCTTGTCTTGATAATCCAAGTTTGTCTGCCAATTCTTCTTGTGAGAGCCCGTGTTTCTTTCTTAGTTTTATTAAGCGATCAGCGATTTCAATAGTCATAATCAGTCTCCTTTTCGTTTTGACGACATAACTTTAGCATTTATAGTTTAATTCACACCACCAACTTTGGTTAGAATTTTCGCAACTATTGGTTGCATTGATATATTTTGACAATTATTTTCGAAAATAAAAAGGTACTGAGTACCTTTAATTACTAATGGCGTCCCAAGAAGGAGTCGAACCCTCAACTTCCAGATTCGAAGTCTGACACTCTATCCAATTGAGTTATTGGGACGTGTGAATATTATAAGCAAATAATTTTATTATCTACAACAATATGATAAAATTTGTGCGATGAAAATCATTATTATTGGAGGCGGAGCTTCCGGAATAGTTGCAGCTATCAATTATAAAAGAAATCACTCAAGTGACGATGTTTTAGTTATTGAACAATTAGTTTCACCGCTTAAAAAGTTACTTGCAAGTGGAAATGGAAAATGTAATTTAGGAAATTCTAATATTAATTATTCCTTATATAACAATCCTGAATTTGCAAAATCTATCATTGATGGATATGACTATAAAAAGTTCTTTAGTTCAATTTCGATTGAGACAAAAACATATGGTGATTTAGCCTATCCAGTAAGTGAATCCGCTGTTTCAGTTAAGGAAGCTTTATTAAATTCAGCAAAAAACCTTGGAATTTCTATAAAAACCGAAGAAAAACTTGTTGATTATTCACTTAAAGATAAGATTGAAGTTATCACAAATAAAGGAAAATATTTAGCGGACAAACTCTACTTTGCTGGCGGTCTTAAATCATCTCCAAAGCTTGGTAGTGACGGCTCAGTTTTAGATATTTTAATTAACCATAATTATAAGATGAAAAATCCTCAACCTGGTTTATCTCCTTTGTTTACAAAGGAAAAGACTAAATTAGTTGATGGAATTAGAGTAAAAGCTGTTGTAAGTTTATTCGAAAATAATAAATTAATTCATAAAGAAGATGGTGAGGTTTTATTTAAGGAACACGGTCTCTCTGGTATTGTCATTTTTAACACAATGTCTTTAATTTCTAGATCTATAGAAAAAGACCATGTTATTTCATTAGATTTATTGCCTGATTTTGATGAAAAATACCTAGAAAAATATAGGAATTCCCATAAATTTTCTGAATTTTTACTAGCTTTTTTAAACCCAAAAATCTCATCTTACTTGAAAGATAGATTTAATAGTGAAGACGCTATTTTTAAATCACTTAAAGACTTAAGATTCACATTTGATAAGTCGTATGGATTTGATTTTTCGCAAGTCTCAGTTGGAGGCATTTTAGTTTCAGAAGTTGATGAAAACCTGATGTCTAAAAAAGAGAAAAATGTTTATATAATTGGAGAACTACTTGATATAGATGGTCCTTGTGGAGGTTATAACTTAACCTGGGCATTTGCTTCAGCGATTAAATCCACGAAATAATATATTGATTTATAGAATAAACTTACTATAATCATAACTCGTTATGACACCAAGATTTAGATTAGCAACATTTATTTATAGCGTTATTTGTGGCATTCCTGTCTCATTCTTTTTATGTTTATCATCCGCTATTGTTGCACAATCAGATTTAGAAGGCGGCATTTTAACTATTAATTTCACCACTATTGACTGGGCGAACTTTGCAACTAATTTTGTTATAGCATTGACTTTGTCAATTTTAATCTCAAACTTTATTCCTCTTACTGCAATTGGAAGATGGTTTACAGCATTATTCCATGTTCCAAATGAAACATATACCGGAAATATTAAATACAGATTGCTCGCAACATTAAGTTCGACAATTATCTTCTATTTGATTATTTCTCCAACATTAACATTGATTAACTGTGTCATTTATCCATTAATTAAACATGAGCCAGTTATGTCTGGCGGACAAATCTTATTATCCATGTTAATTAACATGCCAATCTTATTACTAGTCGGATTTGTTGCTTCGTTAATAAATGACCTTGCTGCATACAAGGCGGCACATTATATTGATCATTCTTTCTAAAAGAAAAGGGAGAATTTATTCTCCCTTTTGTTTATCCTTTAAGAGATAATTTAATATTGCCAGTGCTTGTCTCAACAACGCATTTTCCACCGGCTTCTCTATCTAATTCTTTATCAATATTTTTCTTGCCAGTGTCAGTGCTGGCGTCGACATTTTTAATTGTTAAGAAAGTAGCCTCAACATCACCGGTTGAAGTTTTAAGATAAACTTCTGATGCATCAAAATCTTCTAATTCCACATCACCAGTTGAAGCTTTTAATTCAGCTTTTCCTGTCGCTATAGCATTTTTCATTTCAATATCACCGGTAGATGTATTAACTAGTAAATTATTACAAGTTAAACCATTTACTTTTACTGCTCCTGTAGATCCTTTTGCTTTAACATCACCAGAAACTGTAACATTTGATAAATTTATCTTTCCAGTTGAAACTTCAACATCAAGCTCTCCAAATTTACTATCACTTAGTGATATATCACCAGTGGATTGTTTTATGTGAGCTTTATTTGTAACTTCTGTTCTAACATTTACATCGCCTGTTGATCCGTCAAAATCTAATGAAGAAAATACAAATCCAGATGCAAGATTGATATCGCCTGTTGAATGCTTAATATTTAATGCATCATAGTTTCCAGATGGTAAATAAACTTCGACAGCAAACTTTGGCTGGAATAAATCTGCAAAGTTATACCATTTCTTTGTCATATGGAAGTTAATACTTAAAGCTTTGCTTTCTTCATTAAGACTAACCTCGTGATGCCATTTATCGCTTTCTTTACAAACAACTTTTGCGGTATCTCCTACTTTAAACGTGACGTCTGAGATGCTTAAATCCATTGAAATGGAATTAATTTCTTTTCCAGCAAAATCGTAAGGTGTTTCAACTGGAGCAGCTTTTGGAATATTACATGCTACTAAGGTAGCACCTCCCGCAAATAATAAACCGCCTACTAATAATGGAATCCAAATAATCTTTTTCATTTTATTTTTTCCTCCTAATGAATAATTTCTTTATTCCAATCATAATTACTTTAACTAATTTAATTGTACCTTTAACTGCATAGATTACTGCAGGGATTAGCATTAATGCTAAACCTAGCCCGGCAAGTCCCATTCCTAGAACTCCAAGACTTCCTTCTGTTCCAATAATAGAGAAGTAAGAGAAGAATTCTGCAATACCTACTAAGAATGAAGATATACATGTGATTAATGGGATAAGTCCAATAATCCAGAATACTAAGCAGAACACCAAACAAAGGATTAATGCAGTTAGTAGAAGCGGGAACCAAAGCGGAAATCCAATTGCAATTAATGCTATTTCAGCACCACTTAATTTTCTTTTTGGCCTAGCTTTCTCTTTTACTAATGTTACAAGAGAAGTTTCCCCTGCTACTTGAGTGACAATTTCTTCGATTGTACCAAGTTCTTTTATTGCTTCTTCCTCAGTTTTACCATCATCCATTCTGTCATTTATACTTTCCTCATAGAAACTGAGACGGTTTTCTAAATCATCTTTTGGTAAACCCGAGAGGCGAAGTCTTAGCTCTTCTATAAATTCTTTTTTATTCATAGGCTATTTCTCCTCTGTTATAAATCTATAAACCTTCATTAATTCTTCCCACTCATCTTTAAAATCATTGAGTCGTTTAATTCCTAATGAAGTTATGTGGTAGTACTTTCTTACTCTTCCTTCATATATTGTCATTTTAACTTGGAGCATTTTTGCTTCTTCAAGGCGTTTAAGAATTGTATAAAGTGTTGATTCAGATAATTCCAAAACTGGTTTCAAGTCTTTAATGATCTTGTAACCATAAGAATCTTCGTTTTTGATTGCGCTTAGAACGCAAACATCTAATAATCCTTTTCTTAATTGGGTATCCATAAATACTACCTTTTACGTAATACATCATATTGCGAAGTATATTAAAAAACAAGAGAAAGATTCAATTTTTACATAATTAAGCCGTTTTAATTGACAAATCTAAAAGGGAATACGAAAATAGCAATAAGATGTTAAAGATAAAATCTTTATGTCTTAGAGGAGATAAATAGATGGCAGATAAAACCTCAGTAATATTTGGCAATCAAATGGACAAAAAGACCATTAAGAATGCTGAAAAGTCCAAACAAAGTTATATTAAAAAGTTTGGTGATGATTCAAGTAAAGATTATAAAATCGGCTTTGCCGATATTCCTACATTAGATTATATTAAAGCAAAAAATATTGTTTTTAAGGATGAAAACGAGAAATTTGAACATAAACCTTTAATTGTTGGAAATATTAGAATGGGTTTTGGTCATTATAGAATCTCAATTGCAATGGCAAGCGCTGCTAGAGCTTTAGGTTATACACCTTATTGGTTAGACCTTGCTTCATTTGATGCAACGGGCTCAAAAATGATTCGCCATCAAAACGATTTATACTCAAAAGCATCTAGAATCTCTCAAAAATCGAAATTATTTAACAAAATTGTTTGGGAACCACTTAATTCAGAAGGTTTCAAAAAGATTACTTATAATGCAAAAGATCAGAAAAATAGCGAACTTTTAGTGCCAATTTTCAGAAATATTCCTAAAGATATTCCTTATATTGCAACACATGTGTGGCCAAGCCAGGCCGCTATACACGCAGGCATGACACACGTTGTAAATGCTATTCCTGATAACTGGCCAATGGGTTTACATCTTTCAGAAGGTGCAATTCACACAGTTCAAACTCCATTTGCATATCTCGGTTATAAAACCCTCGATGGATTTGCTAAACAACGTTTAAACGGTCTTTCTGATAAAGATTTAAAACTTGTCGGATGTTATGTTGACCACGAATTACTTGCAAATCTTGAAAAAGATAACAAAGTTCGTAAAGAAAGATTAGCATCTGGTAGACCAATCAGAATTCTTATGACAGTCGGAGGCGCTGGCGCTGGATATTCACTTTATAAATCTATGATTATTCATCTTCTTCCATACGTAAAAGAAAAGAAAGTTGCTATCTTTATTAACTTTGGTGACCACAAGACTGTTTATCAAAAACTTATTAAAGATTTGCCAGAACTTAAATGTCACGAATACTTTGATAAATATGAAGATCTCTTAAAATTAAGAGATGAATTAGCTAAAAAAGACTCAGAAGGTGTTCACGCTATTTATAATAGTGACATCTTTGAAGCTGTCTATTCCACCAATTTACTTATGCCAGTTTGTGATTTATTAATTACAAAACCAAGTGAATTAGTTTTCTATCCAATTCCAAAAATTTTCATGCGCCATATTGGCGGCCATGAAGTTTATGGAGGAATATTTGGTAGAGAAATGGGCGACGCCACCAAAGAATGTCCAGATGTTAAATCTATGAACAATATGCTTGATAATCTCATTTTAGATAGAGAAATCATTCCTGTTATGTGCGATAGAATTGACACGCTTAAAAAAGCGGGATTCTATGATGGCGCATACGAATGTGTTAAATTAGCGGTAAAAGGCCATGAATAATAGATTAGTTGACTTATATAAAAAACAATTTAAAGCAAATCCAGAAAAATATTTTATGTCTCCATGCAGAATTAACCTCATTGGAGAGCATACAGACTACAACGCTGGACTTGTTTTACCTGCCGCAATTTCTAAATATATTCATGCAGTTGTAGGTAAGAGAAAAGATAACAAAATTCATCTAAAATCATTAAATAAATTAGGCGATGTTGAAGTTAGTTTAGATAATATATCTAATACTCCAGAAAATAATTGGGGTAACTATCCTTTAGGTATTTTTGCGACCTTGCAAAAAAAAGGCTATAAATTACCATTCGGATTAAACATTATTTATTCGAGTAATGTTCCAATTGCGTCTGGACTTTCATCCTCTGCTT
>JAFXWB010000018.1 GCA_017534425.1 Bacilli bacterium | reverse complement strand
TGAAAGGCGCGTGCGCAGATTGTATAATGATTGACTCCACCTTATCTGATGGAATTGAAATAATTCTTCAAGAAGAGGTTCCTGGAGTAATTGGAGTAAGACTTGCAAGCGAAATGCCTGAAAAGAAATAAAAAAACAGCAAATTGTGCTGTTTTATTTTTACTAATAACTAGCTAACAACTCTGTAGCAATTATCATTTGTTGCCCACTCAGCATTTTTAACTTTTTTAATAGAATAAATCTTTTGGGCCACTTCTTCTCTGACAACTTTTCCAGTTCGGATTAAGTGCTTATCTTGTAAGCCACCTTCATCCTTCTTGAATTCTGCAAAATATTCGGAAAAAGCTAAGAAATCCGTAGCAACAATATAATAAGTTTCGCTATCTTTAATTTCAGTTTTTCTTTCAAAAGTCTTGTAAATCCCAAGTCTATTTAAACTTGCACAACCACGAATATATTCGAAACCAGTTAACTTAATTAAGACAACTTCGTTATCAAATGGGAATGCTTTATAAACACTACCATATGTAATTGTCCCAGCGGCGATATTATCACGAATGCCACCATTTACGTTATGATATGCTGCAATAATCTTGCTTCCATCAATATCACTATTTCCATCTGCGAATTTTACAGCGGTTTCATGCATTGCTCTTGTGCAAATATTCTTAAGAGCTTTATCGTATGCTAATTCTTCTTTGCATTTACCAACTTTGATATTTTTGATTTTATCAATGGCACCTGAATATTGATTCATAATGCTAGTAATGTTTGCATCATCATTAAGTGTCTTATGGACGTCAATCATTTTTTCAATATTTGCTGTTGTACCTTCAGAAACAATTTCTTTTGTTGATGAATTAAACTTCAAACTAATATGTGCAACAGATGTACCATAATTTTTTGTAGCAAGAGAAGGAACACCAGCTGCAGTAGATTCAGTATTTGTGTGAGCGTGGCCCCCAAAAACTGCATCAACACAATTCTTAGTTAAAGTTTCAATTTGTTTAGCATCTTCGTGCGCCAGTAATACAACAGCATTACAATTTTCTTCGTTTCTTAGTCTTGCTGCTTCTTCTTCAACTATTGTTGCATATTTAACAAACTCATAATTTTCAATCACAGTTTTTAGAATTGAATTCTCTAAGTCGCTTCCAATAACTCCAATTACACCAATTTTATAATCACCACGAGTGACAATAGTGGATTTTTTTAAATAATCTGGAATTTCTCCATTCTTTAGAATGTTTGCACCTAAATAAGGTATTGAAGTTGTATTGTATTTAAGCTCAGCATTCTTTTTAAGCCATTCATCTGACCAGTCAAATTCGTGGTTACCAATTGCCATAGCATCAAATCCCATGTACTGCATGCAATAATTAACCATGTAACCACGTGTTAAATTTGATTCAGCAGAACCTTGGAACATGTCTCCAGTAGATAAAAGTAATGTACCACCAGGGTTTTCAGAGCGTTTTTTATCAAAATAATTGGCTAATTTTGGAAGACCAATATAAACATCTTCTGAATGATCTGGCTCATAATGAACAGCCCCATGGAAATCGGATAATTCATATAAATCAATATAATCAAAACCGTCGGAGTTTTTAATCGATCCTACATTTCTAGTTGGACGTTCTGGAAGATTAACTTTAACAGAATCAACATCAACAGCTGGTATTTCAAGTGTTTTCTTTCCTAAAGCACATCCAGACATTATAAAAACTAATATTACTGGTAATAATCTTTTTAATTTCATATTTCTTTACCTCACTTATTATAATAAGAAATTTTCTTTTCTATTACAAATGATATAGCCATCTCTGTTATAAACATCTTCGCGATTATAACAGATTGGAGTTCCGTCAAATTTAAGAATAAACCCACCAGCTTGTTCTACAAGAGCTTGCATCGCACATGTATCCCATTCTTTTGTATTTGATGAGAATCTATATGACATTTCAGCTTCACCTTTTGCAATTAAACATCCCTTGATTGTTGCTCCTATCTTTCTTTGATGCTTAATAACATCAGAGTGCTTCGCAATCATATCCATTTCAGTTTGATTACTGTGGAAGTTTGAACAAAGTGTCATTAAGTCACTAGTCTTATCATTGACGTGAATTTGAATCGGTTTAGCATCTTTATTTTTAAGATAAAAAGAACCAAGTCCTTCAACGCCATAATATATCTCACCAGTTACTGGAATTAAGATGACTCCAAGAACTGGTTTATGCTTGTATGAAAGACCAATATTTACGGTAAATTGCCCGTTTTTTGCGACAAAATCCTTAGTTCCGTCTATTGGATCAACAATCCAAACAAAGTCATTTTTTAATCTAGACTTATCATCGATAGACTCTTCAGTTAACAAAGAATATAAAGGAAAAGCCCCAGATAAGATTTCACGAATCTTCTTATCCGCGGCTTTATCTGCCTTTGTTACAGGCGAGTTGTCTTCCTTAATTTCAACTCCCAAATTATTGGAGTTATAGATTTCTAAAATCAATTCACGAACTGAATTTATTGCTTCAAGTGCTACTTCAAGTTCGCGTTTAAACATTATTTTCCTTCTGCCTCCAAAGCTGCTTCTTGCTCTAAGTCTTCAACAATCTGCATTGCTAAAGAGAAATCAGATTGGTCATTAAGTCTTGCTCCAGCAGCATGTAAGTGACCACCGCCACCATACTTCGCAGCAACTTTTTGAACATTTAATGTTTGAGATCTAAATTCAACTCTAATGAAATTCTCCGGAGAACGAGTGAATAAGACCCAGGCTGGACAGCCTCTTATGTTTCCAATAACGTTAACGTTTTTGGAAATTTGGTCAAATTTAAGTCCAAATTGTGTGTAATCATTAACGTCTGCGCAACAATAAATTACATTGTGGGCAGTTCTTTTAAACTTACTAACAAGCAAAGCTTGATATTTAACATATGCTTCGTCAGAGAGATATAGAATTTTAAACATTGAATCAGTTTCAACGCCGTATTCTAATAGATCTGCAACGATTCTATGGGTTTTCGAATTTGTTGGTTGATATCTAAATCTACCAGAGTCTGTGCAAATACCTAAATAAAGAAGTTCAGCTATGAGCTTGTTCATCTTTAATTTGTAGGTAAATGCCATTTCTGCAATCATTTGACATGCAGCAATTGCGCCTTCATCAACCCATTTGATTCCATAGAATGGTTTGGATTCAATATGGTGATCAATTTTTATAATTTGCTTAGCAAGAGTAACTCTTTGATCTGAAACTCTTTCTGTTTCAGAAACATCTACTAAGATGGCTAAACTATCTTTGATAATATTGTCATCTTCTAAAGTGTCTTGTTTTGCAAGTCTTTTTTCAAGTTGTGGCAAAGTTCCTGCGAGAGAAAAGACTTTCTTTTTTGGAAAGTTTAGTCTAATCAATTCACGAAGTGCCAAACTTGAACCGTAACAGTCACCATCAGGATTGATGTGACCGAAAATTGTTATGGTATCGTATTTTTTGATGAGATTAAAGATTTCTTTGATATCTTTATTCATTAAAGGTCTTCATCCTCGTCGTCAGGATCTTTAACTGGTTTATCGAAGTCGAGATCATCACTTTCTTCTTCTCTTTCTTCCTCTTGTTCACCAAGTTCTTGACGTAACAATTCTTCTTCTTCCTCATCGATATCGTCATCTTCATCTGAATAAGCATCAATCATATCAAGATGTACTTGTTCGAAGACGTGACGTGAACGTAAATCCCAATAGTTATCTGTTAAGGTGATGAAACGTCCATCGAGTGAGAGTTGGGTGTAGAATTTTGACATTCTAACTTTTAATTCAGCTTCGCTAAGTTCTAATCCGCTTAATTCAAGTGCTTTATTGAATAAATCAATAAACTTAACTGGATCTTTTGATGCGGATAAGACATCAAAGCCATAATCGAGTAAAGATTTTTCGTTCATAAATTTTTACCTCTTTCTTTACATTTTAGTTGGAGCACTAACTCCGAGAACGCTAAGTGCGTTTTTCATAACAATTTTTGCAGCTTTTGCTAAAGCTAAACGAGATGCTGTCACTTCAAGATTTGAGCGATCAATCATCTTACAATTTGTGTAGAATGAGTGAATATCTGCTGCTAATTCTTGAATCCAAGTAGCGACCATGTGAGGTGCTCTTTTTTGGGCAGAAATCTCAATAATATGCGGGAATTCCATAAGTTTTTTAAGTAATTCACTCTCAGAATCCTCTTTTAAATTTGCTGCAGATTCATCAATTTTGATGTCTGAAGCGCTCTCTAAAACAGAGCAAAGTCTAGCATGTGCATATTGGGCATAATAGACTGGATTTGATGAACTTTGTTCAAGCGCTAAATCAAGATCGAAATCTAAGTGGGATGAAGCGGCACGAGCAGCAAAGAAGTATCTAGCAGCATCAACGCCTACTTCCTCACAGAGTTCTCTAAGAGTAACTCCAGCGCCAGTGCGTTTGCTCATCTTAACTTCTTGTCCATCCTTGATTAATCTAACAACTTGAACAAGTTCAACTTCAAGAGTGTCTTTGGCATAACCTTGCATCATTAAAGCGCTCTTCATACGGTTTATATAACCGTGGTGATCAGCGCCTAAGACATCAATAAGATTGTCATAGCCTCTTGATAACTTGATTAGATGGTAAGCAATGTCAGGCATTAAATAAGTATATGAACCATCTGATTTAACAACTGCTCTGTCTTTATCATCTAAAAAGTCTGTTGTTCTTAAGAAAGTTGCACCATCTTGTTTATAGGTGTAGTTTCCATATTTGTTCTCTAAAACGTCTTGAACGTGATTGTTGGCACGAACATCAGTCTCAAAGGAATAAATATCAAATTTAACTCCAAAGAGTTCGAGATCTCTTTTAATCTTTTCTAACTCTTCATCCATTCCAAATTGTTGAAGTTTTTTGAATGCTTCTTCATTTCCAACTTTGTATTCATTTGGATGTTTTTCGTTATATAACTTAGCGATATCAATGATATCTTTTGCGTGATAACTATCTTCTGGAAGTTCAATCTTTTCACCAAGTAATTGTCTTAAGCGGATATCTAAAGATAATCCGAGTGTATGAATTTGATTTCCAGCATTGTTAACATAGAATTCACGTGTTACTTCATATCCTGCAAAATCATAAAGTCTACAAATTGAATCACCAATTGCGGCACATCTTGCATGACCTAAATGAAGATCTCCGGTTGGGTTTGCAGATACGAATTCAACATTGATCTTCTTGCCTTTATTTTCGCCTCTACCGAAGTTATCGCCTTCTTTAATAATTTGAGAAACTACTGAATTTATAGCGTTTTTCTTAACAAAAAAGTTAACAAATCCTGGTCCAGCAATCTCAACTTTTTCAACAACTTCCTTATCAATATTGTTGGCAATCTTGTTTGCTAAATCTCTTGGATTCATGCCAAAACGGCCAGCGAATTTTAATGCAACGTTCGATGCGTAATCGCCATGTTCAGGAGTTTTAGATTTTTCAATAATAATATCTTTGATATCTAAAACTAACCCTTCACTTTTAAGTGAATCCTGGATTTTAAGCTTAAGTGTTTCTTCAATATTCATAAGTTTTTAAGGTTTAATTATATAAACGACTTTCTATATACGCAAGGAGAAATTTATTTCTCAAGTAATACATAGGAGGAGGCTTTAATTGCTTCTCCTTTTCCGATTGGACCAACTTCATTATAGGAGCATGCCTTAATTGAAACTTGATTTGCTTCAACTTTTAGATGGTCTGCAATAACTAATCTCATAGCACAAACTTTGTTATGAAGTCTTGGAGATTTGCATGCAACTTGAACATCAATATTTGAAACTTTGTATCCTTCCTTTTCCATTAAAGCAACAACTTTATCTAATAAAATAAGTGAAGAAATATCTTTAAATTGTGGATCATTATCCGGAAAATGAGTTCCGAGATCACCTAATGCTAAAGCTCCAAGAATTGATTCTGCTACAGCATGAGTAACTACATCAGCATCGCTATGGCCAGCAAGACCTACTTCACCCGGAAATTCAACGCCTGCTAAAATAAGTTTTCTGCCTTCTTGTTTTTTATGGATATCTTCTGAAAAACCAATTCTAAACATAGTTTGCTCCTTAAACATTAAACTTGAAGAAGACACAGTCTCCGTCTTGCATAACATAGTTTTTACCTTCAATTCTAAGTTTGCCAGCTTCCTTTAAAGCAAGTTCAGATTTGTATTCAAAAATATCTTTAAAGCTATAGATTTCAGCCTTAATAAATCCTCTTTCAAAATCACTATGGATGATTCCTGCGCATTGAGGCGCAAGCATGCCGTTAGTGAAAGTCCACGCTCTACACTCGTCTTCTCCACAAGTGAAGAAGGTTGAAAGGTTTAACAATTTATAAACAGATTTAATAACTTTATCTAAACCAGATTCTGTGGCACCTAAAGTAGCAAGGAATTCCATTCTTTCTTCCCTAGGAAGAGATGAAAGTTCATATTCAATTTCACAAGAAATTGGAATAACTTGAGCCTTCTCAGATTTCGCAATTTCTTCCACTACTTTTAAATATTTGCAGTTTTCTAAATCTGAATAATCAGCATCAGAAACGTTTGCGACATAAATGATAGGTTTAAGCGTTAAAAGATGATATTGCTTAAACGCAAATTCATAATCTTCTGGTTTTAATGAAACTTTCCTTGCGGGCTCACCTTGAGCAAGCATTTCTTGAAGTGGGGTTAAGATAGACATTTCATAAATAGAATCTTTATCTTTTTGAACTCTCGCTTTATTGCCGATTGAAGCAATTCTTTTTTCTACAGTAGCTAGGTCAGCCATAGCAAGTTCAAGATTAATTGTTTCGATATCACGTTTTGGATCAACTGATTCTTCAACATGAATGATTTCATTTGAATCAAAACAGCGCACCACTTCAACAATTGCGTCGCATTCTCTAATGTGTCCAAGGAATTGGTTGCCTAAACCTTCACCTTTAGAGGCGCCTCTAACTAATCCTGCAATATCATAAAACTCAAATGTAGCAGGAACTCTTTTTCTTGGCTTAAAAAGATCAGTTAAAAAGTCTAATCTTTCATCAGGAACATTAACGACACCAGTATTTGGCGAAATAGTTGCAAATGGATAGTTTGCAGCTTCAACATGTGAATTTGTTATAGCGTTAAATAATGTTGATTTCCCAACATTTGGTAATCCGACTATTCCTGCTTTTAGTGACATAAACTTATATTAACCGAGGTAATATAATATATTAGTAGAATAAATAAGTAAAGAAAAAGCCGTGAGAAAACGGCTTCCGTAATTAAAATCTTCACCAACTCAATCAATCTTTCTTACGTTAGATGCTCTCAGGCCTTTTTCTGTTTGTTCAACATCAAACTCGACTTCGGAATCAACGGCAATATCCTTGAAACCTTCCATTACGAGAGAGGAATAGTGGAAAAATACGTCTTTATCATCGGCTGACTTAATAAATCCGAATCCCTTCTTCTTGTTGAACCTAATGACTTTGCCTTTCATGTTAGGTTCCTTTCGATAGATAGATAAAAGTTGCCTATATAATAGCAATAAAGATTAATAAAAGTAAAACATTTTCACTTTAAGCCTTCGTTAAACGCTTTCTGTTTAAGATTAAAAGCATCAAATTAGAAACTAACATTGGAACAAAAACTGCCATTAAGAAAATGATTAAAACTGGTTTGCTATTGAAAGAGAATTTGAACCCAATGTTTAACATGTTCCCTAATAAATATGACATTGCAAAATCAACTCCTATAAGTTCAAAAAAACTTACAAAGAAAGAAATTAATCCTTGAACCACCGATTGAACCACAAAACATGAATTGATATCCCTCTTCTTTACGCCTAACAAACTAAACAAATGAATATCGTTTTGACTTTCAATTATTGTAAGCATCATTATTGTTCCTAAAAGCAAAATTGAAATGATTGATGCGAGAAGAGAAAAAACTTTTAGAATTGTGTTCGCATAATCAAGTGTCGTGTTTATATTTGCCTTCAATTCTTCCATTGGGGATTCAATCTTATATCCTGATATCAACACTTTCAGATTCTCAATTGCATTTTTAGCTTCTTCTTGTGATCCGAATTCAAGAACAAGTCCTCTAGGTATTAAGTAGAAACTCGATACGCCAAGTTTGTCTCTAAAAAATTCAATAGTCCAATTAGGGTTTTGATAAATGTAATTTTTACTTTCATCTACCACTCCAACAATTAAGGCTCTAGTCTTATTATAGGTCTTATAAACATGACCTTCTGAATCATAAATTTCTTCAATTTCCCCAGCAATTTCCATATATTTTCCTAAATAATCACCATTTTTACTTAGTGAATTTGCTAGTCCTTTTGAGATAACAATTTCATTAACATTAGAAGGCTTTCGCCCTGCAACAAGTTTTGTAAAATCACTTGAAAATCTAAGCCCATTATTCAGCGAAATTAGGTAGTTCCCTTGTACAACACCATCAGGTAAATTTAATGCAATATTTGTTTCTTCGTTTACTTGTGTATCAGCATCAATTGCTTGATCTATTAAACTTTCTTCAAGAGATACAAAAATATTCTTTGAGAAACCCGAAAATAAATTTGATGCGTATGATGCATATCCATAATCGCTCGTAAAATAATAACTATTAAAGTTCGAATTTATATCCTTGTATTGACTGATAATAGAACCACACATTCCATTCTTGTCGACTGAGTACACGTACAGCCGATTTTCATCGCAAACCTCGTTTACCTTGCATATTGAGGGATTGTATCTATAGTTTGTTCTTTCAAATACATAATCAAATAAAAAGTCATCATATATCGCCGAGTTAAGAAAAACTGATGGACTTTCTTTTGTTTTCAAATAATAAATTTTGTACATCTCCCAAGGAAATTCATGAACTTCATCGTCATCTGATGGTAGTCTCATCATTTCTTCAAAAACAGTTTCGTTCCATAAAAGATTGGTGTGATAAATGCACGTACTTGAAGATTCGCAAACAGCCATAACATTAAATATTTGCTCGTCATCGTATTGCCAAAAATCGTTCCTAACTTCCAAAGAAAGTTGCATTCCTTTTTCATAAATATAGTGGCCTAGAGAACTGTAATTCCTTTGTATCTGTAAATTAAAACAAAGATTAACCATATCTTCATAAGAGAGGCCTAAAATAATTTGATCATCATCCAATAAATCATAATCAAAAGGATAATAAATCCTTCCTTCGTCTCCGCTTATCCATTTAAAGTCATTAATATTTCTTGTCGATAGGCTCGATACTGACATTCTTTTATTAAAAGTATCAACATAAAATTCATTTCCGTCTTTAAAAAAGTCCTCAAAGTTAACTAAGTAATTAACTCCAATGCCTTCTAACAAATATTGATATTTATTATAAATCTTGTAGACCGTATTAAATGGTGTCGAATATGTTGAGGTAAAAGTGTTCTCATTTTCATTTTTATTGCTCACTATAACAAAGTTACCATTAAGAATAGCTTTAAAAGCATCTTCAACTTTAGTTGTGACTGAATTTGTAATAATTAATGACAAACCAATACCTGTTAAAGACAAAGAAAGCATTAGATTCATAATTACGCTTCTTACTTTCTTGGCCTTTATTTTTTGAAGCGCATATCTAATTTTAAATATCAAAGGAACAAAAGGATGTTTTCTTGGTTGACCTTTGCCAATTAAATTTGTTGCCTTATTAATTCTTTTTGGTCTATGTTTACGTATTTCTACTGTGCCATCTTTTATTTCTATAGTTACATTCGCAATTCCTTTTATTGAATCAACATCATGAGTAGCAACGATGACCAATGTGCTTTGAGAAACTATTTTTAATAGTTGGAATATTTCTTTTGCGTTCTTTTCATCTAACGCTCCAGTTGGTTCGTCGCACAAAACAACCTTTGGGTCGTTTATGATAGCACGAGCAATCGCAACCCTTTGTTTTTCTCCACCAGACAGTTTATTAATACGTTGTTTTGATAGATGCTTTAGGCCAACCAAATCTAGAGCATCTTCAACTCTTTTCTTTTGAATAAACCTTTTTGCTTTGAAAGATGACTCAAGCGGTAACATGACATTGTTAAAAGCCGTGTCTAAGTTAAGAAGACTAAAATTTTGAAACACATAACCTATATTTTGAATTCTATAATTTGCTGCTCCGTTTTTACTAAGCTTCTTGAGGTTAGTACCATCAATTGTTATTTCACCTTCGTATGATGTATCAACACCTGAAATCATATTAAGAAGGGTCGACTTTCCAGAACCAGATGAGCCTACCAAACAAACCAATCCTTTTTCAGGAAAATCATATGAAAAATTTGAAAATATGGCCCTTTTCCCATATTTTTTTGTAATTTTACTAAGTTTTATCATCATTCATCCCTCAATTCTTCTGTAATAAATCCATGACGATAAATAAGCATTGGGACCATAGTGAAAAGTGTTGAACAGATAACCACAACAGCAGACAAAATGATAATTAGTCCGTATCTCAAACCATAAAATGTTTCGAATGGAATTGTGATTAAATTTGACAAAGAAAACTTGCTTGATAAATAAGGATTTAACTTGTTTTGAGCGAAATATGCTAAGAACAAAGAAATTAAGAATGAGACAGCAATAACAATATAGTTCTCATATAAATGGAGATTATAAATTGAAGAGTTTCTGCTTCCTAAGCAAGTCATAATTGCTGTGTTCTTTCTATTTTGCAAAAAAGAAGAAAGTGAAATCATTCCCAATATGAAATTTATTCCAATAAATGCAATTCCAGAGAAAACTAATAATGTTTTTGAAAACGAGGAAATAAAAGTAATATAAGTTTCCTTTATGTCCGCAACAGTTGATATAATTTCGAGCGATTGATTATTTAAGTTTTTTATTTTAGTAAAGAATTCTTTACTCTCACTTAAATCTGTTAGAAAAATATAGGACGAATATGATGAGACAGTATCATCGGGATCACAGTCTAGTAAGTAATCATAATAAGTGTAGGAATAACCTAAATAGTAAGAAAGATTTTCCATAAATTGGCTCTTAAGAAAATCTCTGCCTCCTTTGTAGGAATAATAGATTTTAGGACTATTTAAAAAAGGAAACTCTTTTATCACGCCTATGATGGTCATTGGCTTGTCGATAATTAGCTGGTCTTTTATAAAAGGATCATCTTCATCAAATGTTTTATAATTCGTTGCAGCAGAATTCTTTAAAACTATTGTTTTACCTAACACGTTTTCGCCGATTAAATCCTCAAATTCTTTGTTAACAATTATTTCTTCAAAATTATTATTACCACCATTTCCTTTAATCAATAATTCACTACCATAGCTTTTAAGTGAGAAATCATATAAAGGAATCATTTGAAAATTATTAAAAGTGGTATCGTTAAAACTGCATGTAGCACAACTGCTTATAAAATAAGAAATATTTTCTTCTACTCTAATCGTGGAAAATTCAGATAGTTCAGCGTCTACTTCACTTAATTCTGGTCTAATTGTTTTTTGATAAGTAAGAGGAGAATCAGTAATTTCGACAGATTCTACTTTCGAAACAGTCGCATTACCAATTGATAAATTTTTAGTTAAAGCTTCTTCGTGAGAGCTCTCTGATCCAATTAAAAATCCAACACATAAAAATAAGGATGCAAATCCAACTGAACACGATAAAATTGAAAACAAATTTTTGCCTAAATTCTTCCTTAGATTAAGTCGCAAAAATGGACCAATCCAATCAGATTTATAAGTATTTTTAATTCGTTTATTTTTATCTTCTTTTTCACACTCTTTAGGTAAAGTGTTTCCTTTTACTTTTCCGTCTTTAAGTTGAACTATATAATCCGAAAATTCATCGACTAATTCTTTATTATGAGAAACCATTATCACGAGTTTTTCTTTCGATAAATTCTTTAAAATACCCATGATTTCTCGACTATTTTTAACATCTAAGGCTCCCGTTGGCTCATCACAAAGAATTGCGTCAGGGGATGTAACAATACTTCTTAAAATGGCTATTCTTTGTTTTTCGCCACCAGATAAATTTTTAACTTTTCTGTACGCTAAATCTTCAATGCCTAACTTCCTAAATTCATCTATTGCAAGTTGTTTAGCCTTTTTAGAATTTACTCCCTTCATTTTTAAAGGCAACATCACATTATTTAAAGCTGTTAAATCATCAAAAAGATTGTAATGCTGAAAGACTGTTGAAACTCCATTTAAGTGAAATTTTGAAAATTGCTTGTCGTTAAACTTCGCTATGTTCTTTCCTTTAAAAAGTACCTTCCCTTTCGTTGGTTTTTCTATGCCCATCAAAATATTGAGTAATGTTGATTTTCCAGAGCCAGATTTTCCAATAATTGAAACTAAACCTGAATCCGGAAAAGAAATGTTGATTTCGTTTAAAACAACATTCTCTATTTTGTTTACAACGAATGTCTTTTTAATGTCTTGCAAAATAAAAACTGACATATGTTCCCCTATATATGTATCCAGGTAAAATGTCAGTTTTTGTCAAAAAATTTTTTAATTATCTTTGATAATTCTTTTTAAGCGTTTATTAAAGTTGTCTCTTGAAATCATCAAAATGTTGCCACATCCAAGACATTCAATTTTTAAATCTGCACCAACTCTTACAATTTTGAATTTTGTAGAGTGCGTTGAACAAGGATGAGGTTTCTTAAGTTCTACAATATCACCTAATTGATAATTAAGATCCTTCATTATTCGTCTTCCATTTTGACAGCTGCAGGAACTTTTGGAAGTCCTGGCATTGTCATAACCTTACCAGTTAATGCAACAATGAAGTTTGCACCTGACGATAATTTAACTTCACGAATATTAATTGTACAACCAATTGGAGCACCAAAGATTTTTGGGTCATCTGTAATTGATAAAGGTGTTTTTGCCATACAAACAGCGGTTTTATCATAACCAAGCTTTTCAAATTGTTTAATTTGCTCTAAAGCCTTATCGGTGAAGATAACTTCACCAGCTCTATAGATTTCTCTACAAACTGTTTCAATCTTTTCTTTAATTGGGAGATTGTAATCATAAAGTTTGTGGTATTTTGATGGCTTAGTTGCGAGCATTTCATTAACTTTATTTGCTAAATCAATTGAACCTTCTCCACCTTTTGCAAATCCATCAACAAAGCTAACTGAATAGTTGTTTTCTTTACACCAGTTGGTGAGCCAATCAATTTCTTCTTGTGAATCATCTGCAAAGTGGTTAATCGCAACAACAACAGGCATTCCAAACTTTTGAATATTTTCTAAGTGAAGTTTTAAGTTTCCAACGCCAGCCTTGAGAGCTTCGACATTTGGAAGCTTCAAATCATCGAACGGAACACCACCATGCTCTTTAAGAGCACGGATAGTTGCAACCATAACAACACCGTCAGGTTTAAAGCCACCAGTTGGACAACAAATATCTAAGAATTTTTCTGCGCCAAGATCAGCACCGAAGCCTGCCTCTGTAACGACTACATCACCAAGTTTTAATGCCAACTTAAGAGCAATGACTGAATTACAGCCATGAGCGATGTTTGCAAATGGTCCACCATGAACAAGTGTTGGATTATTTTCTTCGGTTTGGACTAAGTTTGGTTTAAGAGCTTCGCGCATTAATTTCATGATTGCATTTGAAATACGGAGTTCTCTTAAATAAACTGGTTTGTCATCATATGTATAAGCAACAATTATATTGTTGACTCTATTTCTAAAGTCTTCTGGATCTTTGGCTAAACACATAATCGCCATCATTTCTGATGCAACAGTGATAACAAAACCATCGTGACGAGGAGTGCCCTTCTTTTCATCTTGCATAACAGTAACACTACGAAGCGCTCTATCATTCATATCAAGGGCTCTTGTCCAAACAATTTTAGTTGGGTCAATGTTTAACTCATTTCCTTGGAAAATATGATTATCGATAACAGCAGCAATGAGGTTAATTGATGAAGTCAAAGCATGCATATCACCAGTGAAATGCAAGTTAATATCATCTTTTGGTTGGATTGATGCTAATCCTCCGCCTGTAGCGCCGCCTTTAAGGCCAAAAACAGGACCAAGAGAAGGTTCTCTTAATGCGAGCATACAATTGGTTCCAACCTTTGCAAAACCTTCGGTTAAAGCAATTGACATTGTTGTCTTACCTTCACCAGTCTTAGTTGGAGTGATTGCTGTAACTAAAACGAGCTTTCCATCTTTCTTATCTTTAAGCTCATCCATTATTGATAAATCAATTTTTGCTTTGTACTTTCCATACATATCGACATATTTTTCGTCGATCTTAGCAGTTTTTGCTACTTCTGTAATTATTTTCATCATAGTTTTTACCTCAATAATATAATTGTAACACTATAGAATAGTGAATAAAACATATTTTGCTATTAAAAGACCAGCAGTTGAAGGAACCATTATCATAGATGCAGGTTTTGGTGATTTGATTGCTGGAGTTTCTTTAGAGAACACGACAGGAATCTCTTTTAAATCTAAACCCTTTTGTTTAGAGAGATATCGAATCTTCTTTGCAAGAGGATCGTTCTCGGTTTTGTTTAGCTTTGTAATTGTCACGCATTCTGGGTCAAATCGATTGCCCATCCCCAACGATGAAATAAATGGAATGTGATTAGATTGAGCAAACTCATAAATGTGTAATTTGCCTTCCACAAAGTCAATAGCATCAACGATAAAATCAACTTTACCAAGATTTAAATCTTGCAATTTGGTTTCACCGATTTTAGCAGTTATAGTTTTAATTTCAAGTCCAAAATTAAGTTTTTCTAAATGTTCTTTAGCAACTTGGACTTTTTCTTTTCCAATATCTTGAGCAGTATAAAGGATTTGTCTATTTAGATTTGATTCATCGACAACATCGGAGTCAATTAATATAAACTTTTTAAAACCAGAACGAGCTAATGCTTCGAGGGCTGTTCCACCTACTCCTCCAATGCCAATAACTAAAATAACTTTATCTTCTAAAGCTTTAATTTTATCATCACCAAAGAGTTGTCTTGACCTATCTAAATAATCACTCATTTATTCAAAATCCCCAATAAATCCTGAGTATTTTCATAAAAAACAACTGGAAATTGATGCTTAATATATGTCACTTGACGTTTAGCATAATTTCTTGAATTCTTCTTAACTAATTCAATTCCTGTATCAAGACTATACTCATCTTTTAAGACAGGAATTAACTCTTTATAACCGATAGCTTGAAGGGCTTTGCATCCTTCTCCATACTTCTCAAAAATGCTTTTAACTTCACTTAAAAGACCTTGTTCAATCATCTTATCAACACGCTTGTCGATTAAAGAATAAAGAACTTTTCTATCCATATTTCTAACGAAGAATTTTGCATCATAAACGAGCTTGTGTTCTTGCGATTCAATTAAATCGGTTTTAGTTCTGCCTTGACCTAAATATATTTCAATTGCTCTAAGAACACGTTTTCTATTATTCTTGTGAATAATTTTTGCTTGTTCTGGGTCAATATTTTCTAATTCTTTGTGAAGTTCCTCATTGTTCATTTTTTCATATTTAGACATATCAACATCAGGATCTTGGCTAAATTCATAATCATAAAGTGCTGAACGGATATATAATCCAGAACCACCGACAATGACAACATTCTTTCCACGAGATAAAATCTCGTCTACTGCTTTCCTTAAATCTTTTTGATAATTAGCGATTGAGTAATCTCGATCAATATCTACAAAAGAAAATAAATGATGTGGAACAATTGAGAAATACTCTTTTGGAGGTTTAGCGACTCCAATATCCATTTCTTTATAGCATTGAAAAGCATCACCATTAACAACTTCAGCATTAAAAACCTTAGCGACTTCTAAGGCTGTTTCTGATTTGCCCATGCATGTAGGTCCTGTGATGACAATAATCATAAGATTATTCTAACTGAGGATATGTTTAATATCTACTAAAAGCGAAAATACTTCGTCTTTTGCAATTTGATAGTTAACTAAAATTGGATTGTTATCAAGTTTAGCCTTCAATTCTTCATATAAAGCTTTTTCTTTGAAATAAATCTCATCATTATCTTTATTTCGGCACATCTCTTTTTGATGAAATCTAACTTGTTCATCAAGCTCTTTTATTGATTGGTCTGACTCCACCAATTGTTTGTAATAAAAATACTCTTTAACACATTCTTCGTTATAGAGTTCTTGTTTAAATGAACTTAAAAGTTCATCTAGTTTATTCATTTACTAATTCTCCAATCATGGAGTAAGTATGTGATTCTAAAATTTTGACCTTAACGATTTGGCCAACTAAATTAATTCCACCCTTAAAGTGAACTAACTTGTTCTTTTCTGTATAACCTGAGAGCATTTCTGGGTTTTTCTCTGATGGTCCTTCCACAAGAATATCGTAGACTTTGCCAATCATGTTCTCAGAATGTTTTGTGATATCTTCTTCTAAAGCTTTTACCAGTTCTTTGAATCTCTTCACCTTTTCTGCTGATGGAACATTGTCTTTAATCTTTGCAGCAGGGGTATTGTTTCTTGGTGAATAAATAAAAGTAAAAGCTGAATCATAATGAACTTCTCTACAAAGTGAGACAGTATCTAAAAATTGTTCATATGTTTCATTTGGGAAACCAACAATAATATCTGTTGTTAAAGCAACATCAGGAATCTTAGTTTTTATTTCTTTTGCTAAAGCAATATATTGATCTCTAGTATAACGACGACCCATTAAATGAAGAATTTCATCTGATCCAGATTGCACTGGTAAATGAATGTATTTCATTATGTTGTCATATTTAGCAATAACTTCAATTAACTCACTTGAAAAATCCCAAGGATGTGAGGTTAAAAATCTAACTCTTGGTATGCCAATTTTTGCAACTTCTTCAAGTAACTTTGCAAACGTTGTACCGTCGTTAAAATCTTTGCCATAAGCATTAACGTTTTGTCCTAATAAAGTAACTTCTTTATAACTATTATTTTTAAGTTCTTGGACTTCGTCCAATATGTCCTTCATTTTACGTGAACGTTCCTTTCCACGAGTATAAGGAACAATGCAATAAGTACAGAACTTATCACAACCATAAGAAATGTTTACAAAAGCTTTAAATTTTGATTCTCTTGAACTTGGCAAATTCTCAACGATATCACCTGGAATAGATTTAACATCAATAAGTCTAATGCGCTTTGTAATAACATCATTAAGCAATAAAAGCAAATCGGTCGAATTATGAGTTCCGAAAATCAAGTCGACATGCTTAAATTTCTCGTTAATGTATTCGATAATATGCTTCTGTTGAACCATACATCCACATACACCAATGAGCAACTCTGGTTTGCTCTTTTTTAAGTGTAATAAGTTACCAATTTTACCGAATACTTTTTGTTCTGCGTTCTCTCTAACAGCACATGTATTAAGTATGATTAAATCGGCATCTTTTTCAGAAAAAGTCTGGGAAAAACCAGCTTTTTCGAGTAATCCGCCCATAATTTCACTATCACGATGATTGGCTTGACAACCAAAAGTAAAGATGAAATATTTCTTACCTTGAGCAAACTCTTTTAAGTACTTTGGGACTTCAAATTCTGGATATAAAAAATCGAAAGAAAGATTTCTCCTTCTCTCGAGATTTGAATCTGGTAATGATTTAAATTCGCACTTCTTTGCCATGTTACTTTTCTTCTAATAATTTCACCGTGACAATTTCACGTGCTTTATGTGTTACTTCATCAATATCAATAACAACACCATTTAAAAGGCCTTGGTCTTGTTCATCAAAACCGAAACGATCCTTTTCACCAAACATTGTCACTCTCATGACAGAGTTTTTCTCAAAACCTAAAACTCCGTTTGCAGCACCACACATTCCAACATCTGAAATAAATGCAGTGCCATTAGGAAGAATCTTGGCATCATTTGTTTGAACGTGAGTGTGTGTCCCGAGAACTGCACTTACAAGCCCATCAAATGCATAACCAAAACACATCTTCTCGCCCGTAGCTTCAGCATGATAATCAACGATGTGAATTGAATCTTCTGATTCTAAAGAATCAATTAATGATTTAAGTGAATAATAAGGAGAAGAGACCTCTTCCTTCATGAAGGCTGTACCAAGAATGTTGGTAACACGAATTTTAATTCCGTTTACTTCAAATAAGCGAGATCCTTCTCCACCAATACGTTTTGAAATATTAAGTGGTCTAACTAATGCATCAGCATCTTCAATATAAGTCAAAAGTTGATCCTTAGACATATAGTGATTACCTAATGTGATGCAATCAACACCAGCATTTAATAATTCGTAATAATGCTTTTCAATTAGGCCTTTGCCGTGTGTTACGTTTTCACCATTAGCAATAACAAAATCAACTTGGTATTTTTTAACAAGTTTTTCTAAATTGTTGCTAACAGTACGTCGGCCTACTTTACCGACAATATCTCCTAAAAATAAGATTTTCATAAAGATACTTTCTATCCGGGTTTTTCCCGGGAAATCTCAACTATTTTGCTGTTTCTACAGCTCTATATTCACGAATGACTGAAACTTTGATTTGTCCTGGATAGGTCATTTCGGTTTCAATCTTTTCACGAATGTCTCTAGCCATCTTAAATGCGGCAAGATCGTCAACTTTGTCTGGGATTACCATGATACGAACTTCACGTCCTGATTGCATTGCGTAGCATTGATAAACACCATCAAATGATTTACAAATTGTTTCGAGTTGTTCAATACGTTTGATGTAGTTTTCAAGTGTTTCACTACGTGCGCCTGGTCTTGCTGCTGATAATGTATCTGCTGCTTGGACTAAGTATGCAATAAGACAATTTTGTGGAACATCACCATGGTGAGATTCAATAGAATTGATAACAACATCGTTTTCGCCATACTTTTTAGCAAGTCTTGCGCCAAGTTCAACGTGGCTTCCGTCTTGTTCAAAGTCAACTGCTTTACCGATATCGTGTAATAAACCAGCGCGCTTTGCGAGGTTTTGGTCAAGACCAAGCTCTGCAGCCATAATGCCTGCTAAATAAGCTGTTTCAATTGAGTGATCAAGTGCGTTTTGACCATATGATGTACGGTATTTGAGTTTACCAACATAAGAAAGCAATTCCTTGTTGATCTTTGGTAAACCAAGTTTAAATGCTGTTTCTTCACCAGTCTTTTGAATATCGGCTTCAACTTCTGATTGAACTTTAGCAACGATTTCTTCAATTCTACCTGGTTGGATACGGCCATCTTTGATTAATAAATCCAATGATTTAGTGGCGATGTATCTACGAATAGGGTTAAAACAACTAACTGTAATAACTTCTGGTGTATCATCAATGATTAAATCAACACCAAGTAATTGTTCCATGGTACGAATGTTTCTACCTTCGCGGCCGATAATTCTGCCTTTCATTTCATCACTTGGAAGTGGTACGACAGAAACAGTTCTTTCTTGAACTTCTTCTTGAGCGTACTTAGAAATAGCAATGCTAAGCATTTCTTTTGCTTTTGCTTCAGCCTCGCTCTTTGCTTCATCTTCTTTATTTTTCATATATGAAGCAATTTCTTTCGACATCTTGCTTTCGACTCTTTCAAAAATTTGGTCTCTTGCTTCTTTAACTGAAAGTTGACCAACTTTCTCAAGTTCAACAATGATTGAGTCAATTTTTTGTTGAAGTGTAGCTTCCTTCTTGTCGCATTCTTGTAAACGTCTAGTGAGTTGTTCATTCTTTTGTTCAATAGCGTTTTCTTTTAGAAGTAAGTTAGCATCTCTACGATCAATGTTTTGTTCACGTTGATTAAGTTTGTTTTCGAGGTTGGCATATTCTTGTTTTCTTTCACGAATATCCTTTTCAGCCTCTTGTTTCATTTCAAGAACGGTTTGTTTTCCATCAATTTGAGCGTTTTTCTTAATTTGTTCTGCGCGAATTTCTGCATCACGCAAGATTTTCTCTGCTTTTTTCTTTGCATCTTTTTCTCTAAGTGCAGGGATAATTTTGTACATTAAAAAACCAATGACAAATCCCAACAACAAAGTAGCAACACAGAGAACAATCCATGTCCAAACTTCTAGCATTTTTTTATTCTCCTAACTATATAAATAAGGCCAATCTATATCTAAAAGATATAATCAACCAATAAATGAGATTATTACCTAAAACTACCGGAGTAGTTATTTAATTTATTTCAACGGTTTTATGAACCGAAAATTAATTTATGGTAATAAGTACTTTACTATAAAAGTACACCAACATTATATATAAGTTAGTTTATAAATAAAACGGATTTTTTATTTTTAGGAAGGCAAAAATTACTTCTCGCCTTGTGAATTTAAACGTTCAACAATCTTCTTTTCGAGTTCTTCTGTGAGCTCTGGATGAAGTTCTAAGTAGTTCTTAAAGTTATCTCTACCATTGGCAAGTCTATTGCCTTCATATTCAAACCAACTTCCAATTTTCTTTAAGATTTCAAATTGCACACCTAAATCTGCAAGTTCACCATATTTTGAAATACCTTTTCCATAAATGATATCAATCATGCATTGTTTGAAAGGTGGAGCAACTTTGTTTTTAACAATCTTAACTTTAACAGTATTACCAGATATTGCACCAGCAGTTCCAATTGCCTCTGCACGTCTAATATCAATACGAACAGATGCGTAAAACTTAAGTGCTTTACCGCCAGTTGTGGTTTCAGGATTACCATACATAACTCCAACTTTGTCTCTTAATTGGTTAATGAAAATAACTGTACAGTTATGTGTATTAAGAACACCTGCAAGTTTTCTCATTGCCTTAGACATAAGTCTAGCTTGTAATCCAACTGTTGAATCAATCATGTCACCTTCAAGTTCTGCTTGCGGAACTAAGGCTGCGACCGAGTCAACAACAATTAAATCAAAAGCGCCAGAAGCTGCTAACTTCTCAACGATTTCAAGTGCTTGTTCACCGCAATCAGGCTGAGAAAGAATAAGATCATCAATGTTAACACCTAAATTTCTCGCATAAATTGGATCAATTGAGTGTTCAGCATCAACGAAAGCGGCACGTCCGCCTTTCTTTTGTGCCTCTGCGATTGCGTGTAGCGCTAAAGTGGTTTTGCCACTACTTTCAGGACCGAATATTTCGATAATTCGTCCTTTTGGGTAACCGCCTATGCCAAGTGCTTGGTTCAATAGAAGGCTACCAGATGGAATAACGTCTTCATTTACTTGAGGGCGTTGTCCCAACTTCATGATGGATCCTTTGCCAAAATCTTTTTCTATTTCGGCTAAGATTTCATCAAGGTCTGTTGTGTTATTTGTCTTTTTGGCCATAACATTTCCTCCTATTATTGAATCAAGGTAAAAAATGCATTTTTGTTAAAAAATTTTTAAATAACTTTTAAATGTGCTAAATCTCGCATAGCGAGAACTGCATTATTTCTAACCTCATTTCTTTTTAGAGGTCGTAAATACTCTTTTGCGAAGGTGCCATTTTTAGAGGACACTCCAACATAGAAACATCCGACTGGTTTTCCGCCTGGTTCAGTGGTTGGTCCGGCATTACCGGTAACAGACACACAGACATCAACATTGAGAAGTTTTCTACCAAGTTCCGCCATCTCGATAGCGACTTGTTCAGACACTACTCCAAACTTCTCGATTGTTTCTTTTTTTACACCAACAATATTTATTTTTTCTTCAGCTGAATATGTGACAATTCCGCCCTTAAAAACAGCAGAAGACCCAGGAATTTCCGTAAATTTTGCAGAAAAAAGGCCTCCAGTCATTGACTCAACTGAGCCTAATGTTAAGCCTTTTTCTTTGTATTCCTGTAATAGTTTTTCCATTACTTTGAGAATTCCTTAAATACGTTACGATTTTGATAAACGTAAATGACTCCGCTTACGATTGACATAATTGTTGCAATGTAGAAGAACCAGTTAGAAATCTGAAGTGCTTGTGGCCACTTTGAATCAAAATAGTTAAATGGCCAATCATTAAGAAGAAGCATTGGGATTGCAATCATTTGTAATACAGTTTTGGCTTTGCCAAAAATGTTTGCGGCAATGACAATATTTTTCTTAACTGCGACTAATCTAAGTGCATCAACAATTAAATCTCTTGCAATCATAAGTACTACGCAGATGAGCAGGATTGTAAGCATAAGCGGGTCTCTGCGTTGCTCCCATGCATATGCTTGAGGAACGAGCAAGAAAATCATCATTGCATCATTCAAGAGCTTATCTGCAATTGGATCTAAGAACTTACCTAAGTCGGTTACGAGGTTACATTTACGAGCAATTTTACCATCAAGCATATCGGTAAATGCAGCAATAATGAAGACGATTGTAAATACTAAATAAACTGGATTTATATGAGAATTACCAATAGATTCCACATGAAAATTAGGAATAAATGCCAAAACGAACATGGCAATAATCATGACAAAAATAAGAATGATTCTACTGACTGTAATCTTGTTAGGCAAATTCATCTTCTTTTCTCCTTTAGTGAGTGTCCGACCCTGTAAGCCATGTTTTGTCTAGGATAATAATTTATCTACGGCTAACCGTGCTGATTGGAATTCGGTTCTTCCGCTCAACCTCCCCTACCAAAATTTGGGTTTCTCGCTTGTGGGGTTTACCAAACGTTTCATATCGGCGTTTCCGCTTGTTCGTCTCTGTGGCACCTTAGGGAACATCATCATGACCGAAGTTTTAGACTAGTTCCGCCGTCACGTACTCCTACGTGCCTAGCGTTATTTTTTCCGCTAGCGCAATCACTACAGACATCACAGCCTGTGCGAGCATGGACTTTCCTCTAGCAATGCTAGCAATTATCCGGGTCGGAAAGTGCTTTTTTAAGATTTATGCCCTTTCTATGAAGGACTCTTTCGTAAGCTGCAACTTTGTTGACTAATGTATAGTTGTCATCAGTTACATTGCTTACTCTCTTTAGGGCATCATACTTCTTTTGTAGAGTGGCCATTTGAACTGTTACTCTATCAAAATCCTCTTTGAGTTTATCGTATTGCCCTTTTTGTTGTTCAACCTTATTAGCGATTTCATTAATAGCGTTATTAAGAGTTTCATAATCTTTGATTATCTTATCTAAAACTTGATCCACCTCTAATGGATTGTAACCCTTTTGGTTTGGACTAAACTTAATGTTTAGTAAACTCTTGCTGTCGTAATTTAATTTGTTCGCCATAAGAATGCTTTTTAATTATAATTAAAGTAAGCAATAACTTCAAATTGTTTTTCAAAAACAAAATAGAATTGCTATAATAATCGGCGTTATGCAAGCTTTAGAAAAGATTTTAAAAGGAAGAAAATCACTCTGCTTTATAGACTTAGAAGGCACCCAATTTTCGCATGAAATGATTGCTATTGGGGCAGTCAAAGTTGATGTTAGAAGAGATGGATCCGTAAAGAAAATCCACAAAGGCTATTATACTTTGGTGAAACCAAAATCTCGTATTGGTAAAGTAGTTACTGATTTAACAGGCATTACTGAAAAAGACGTTAAGGGGAACGGCGTCCCATTTAGAGTTGTCATGAGAGATTTAAAGAAGTATATGGGTTCTTATTTTTCAAAATGTTTGTTTGTCGCGTTCGGAAATCACGACTTCCGCATTATGGCTCAATCACTTGCTCATAACCTTGACGTTAATAAAGAAGACGTAGAGACAGTTATTAAACATCAATTCGATTTAGCAGAGTTCTTGAGCACATATGTTAAGGATGAAAACAACAACAATTTGTCTTTATCAAACTTCCTTAAAGTTTTTAATATCGATTTTAAAGGGACTCAGCATAATGCATTAGCAGATACACTCAATCTTGTGTATCTTTATGATGCCTTCCTCAAAAACACAGAAATAGTAGTCAATGAATACCGCAAAACATTAGGCATGTATCGACATCTTCCTGAACCTATTCATATGGCTATTGAAAAATTATCAAAACAAGAAAACGTTTCAGCTGAAGAATTCGAATCATATGTCAGAGAATCTCTGAAGTAATGATTAAGTATTCAAACGGACAAAAATTTAACAAAATATCATCAAAATCTACGAAAAAACCGAGGAAACTTGGTACTTTTTCACATGGAAACCGAGGAATGAATTTAGAAGAAGACATTAATTTGAGTAACGATTTTTATAGATCAAATGGATTGTGCTTGATTACTAAAAGACCAACTCCAATTAATGTTGTGAAGGTTGATTATTCAAAAGGAGCAATAATCACAAATGCTTATTTTGAGAAACAATCAACAACTGATTATAACGGCGTTTACAAGGGACGATACATAGACTTTGAAGCGAAGTCGACGTTAAAATTAACGTCGTTTCCTCTCGCAAACATCTCAAGTCACCAAATTGAACATTTAAAACAAGTTTTAAAACATGGCGGCATAGCCTTCTTTATAATTGAGTTTGCTAAGCTAGATCAAGTGTTCCTTTTAGATGCATCTTATGTGATTGATTTCTATGAAAACGGCAACCGAAAATCTATCCCTTACAAAGATGTTCAAACACATGGTTTTGAAATAAAAAAAGGCTTAACGCCTCGATTAAATTATTTAGATGTTATCGACAAAATCTACGTAAATTCCTAGTGATTTTTGCAAAATTCTTTCAATTTGCAATTAGCGCATTCAGGTGAAAGTGCTTTACAAAAATAACGGCCAAACCAAATGATTTGATGATTAGTTTTAACGACTCTTTCTGCAGGAATAATGGACATATATTTTTGTTCAATTTTCTCAACAGAATCTTTTTCATCAGCAATACCTAAACGTTTGGCAACTCTTTGCATATGAGTGTCAACTGCTAAAAGTGGAACATTAAAAAGTTCACCTAAAACGCAATTCTTGGTTTTGTTGCCAACACCAGGCATAGCAATTAATGCTTCTGGATCGTTTGGAACTTTACCACCATATTGCTTGACTAAAATTTGAGCAATCTTAATTACATTTTTTGCTTTTACTTGATACATACCAAGATGACGAATTATAAATTCGACATCACCTAAATCAGCATTAGCAAGTTCCTCAACTGTTTTGTATTTTTTAAATAAAATAGCAGTCGCTTGGTTAACAGACTTGTCAGTTGTCTGAGCCGAAAGCATGACTGCTATTAAAAATTCGTAATCTTTTGAATATACTAACTCGCAATGTGCATTAGGATATTTTTCATCCAGATATGAGAATAATAATTCAGGTTTAATCATCAATCCACTTTGCCTTGGCGATTTTAAGAGTTTCCTCTATATTTTTATCCCATTTGTCATTAACACTAGAGACACCTGTTTTTTCGATGTCGTCTCTTTTACGCCATTTAACTAATAATTCATCAATTGATTTAAGAGTTTTCTTTCCTCTGGAAAGACACTCACGCATTGCGCCAATAATTTCTTCGGCCTTATAACCTGATGCAAGCCAATCATTAATTGATTGCTTTTCAAATGGAGAAAGTTCAGGTTTAAATTCTGCAACGAAAGCTTTTTGAACTTTATCAATTTCAGAAGCTTTTTCTTTGTTGTTACGTTCTTCTAAATCTTGAGCCATTTCTTCTTGAAAAAGCTTGAATAATTTTTTATTAAGAGGTTTCAAAGAAACCTTAATCTTTTTACCAGTATCAAATTGGAGTAATCCTCTTTCAATAAGCGCAACAAAAATCTTATCAATTTCTTTAACATCAAGATTCATCTTCATTGCAAGTAAATCTGGAGTAACTAAAGTGTTCTTTTGCTGAAGTAATTGTTGTATCAATAAAAGAACACAAAGCTCGTTTTCAGAGAGTCTGAGTTTCTTATAATGCTCGATAAGTAAATATCGATAGTCAATTGCATCCATCTGTGAGTTTGACATATGTGAGAGT
>JAFXWB010000017.1 GCA_017534425.1 Bacilli bacterium | reverse complement strand
GAATCCTTTATATACGCCGCCAACTGTGCATCCATCACCTACGGATACAGCAACCCAGTCTGTTGGTTCAAAGTTAAGTTGTTCAGCAATCTCCATAGACACTGTTTTCTTACCTTCGACCATGAATGGATTTATGGCAGCGTTGCGGTTATACCAACCGTATTTATCGATAGCAGCTTTAGAAAGTTGGAAAGCGGCTTTATAGTCACCATCAACTTTAATTAAGGTTGCACCGTATAAACAAATTTGAGTAGCTTTGCCAATCGGGGCTCTTTTTGGAACAAAAATAACTGCTTTAAGTCCCATATGAGCTGCTTGACAAGCACAGCTTGAAGCGGCATTTCCTGTTGAGGAACAAGCGATTGTATCAGCACCAGCTTCGATTGCTTTTAAAACAGCAACACCACTAGCTCTGTCTTTGCTTGAACCACTAGGATTTAGACCATCATCTTTAACATAGAGTTTTTTTACTCCTAATTCTTTGCCAAGATTTCTTGCTTCATAAAGAGGAGTCCAACCAACTCTTAGCATTTCATTAATATGGTCTTCTTGAATACCCATAATCGGAGCATAACGCCACATTGAGTAATTACGATTGTTAGCAAAATATTCTTTGGTTAAAACTTTGCTAAGCGCATCGTAATCATAGATTACGTCGAGAATTCCTTTCTCTCCGCAATGAGGACAGGTTAAGCCAACCTCTCCTGGCTTGAATTCGGCTCCACAAATAGTACAGCGATAACCTTTAATGTAGCTCATCCTATTTGTCTCCTTTAACAATTTGATCAATAAACTTACCAATCATATTTTTAGCAACTGTCAAACGATATTCTGCTGTTGAACGTTGATCATCAATTGGTTTGATAAGTTTTGCGTACTCTTCAACGATGTATTTTTTATTCTTCAAAACATCATCAAAAGACATGCCTTTTAATTCGTTTTCTAATTCGTGCGAACGTACAGGTTTAATCGAGACTGAACCGAACACTAAAGCAAAATTTTCTAGGGTTTTCCTGCAAATTTTGTAAATTCCAGCCATCATAACCTTAGAAATTGAATCTGCTTTTCTTGAACCAACTTTGAACCATAATTCACCATTATAGTCAACTTCCGGGAAGATGATTTCGGTGATTAGTTCATTTGGTTTGCGGTCAATTTTTCTTACACCCAAAACAAAGTCTTCAGCTTTAACAAATCTTTCACCTTCTACTGATTCGAGTTTAAGAACTGCATCTAAAACAACGTCTACAACAATTGTGTCACCTGCTGGTGATGCATTTGCGATATTTCCTACAAGTGTGGCAAAGTGCCTTATATTTGTAGAAGCAAGTTCACTTACTGCTTTTCTTAACAAGGTCGGAACTAATTCTGAATGTTCAACTTCATCCATTGTTGTTCCTGCTTTAATATGAAGACCTTTTTCGTCCTTATAAATGCCTTTCATTTCTTCAATATGAGAGACATACAAAACATCTTTATCAAACTTTGGTAAAGCACCAGCAACATTCTTTTTAACAACCATTAAATCAGAACCGCCTGCAAGGATATAACAATCGTGTTTAGATAAAATATCTAATGCTTCATGTGTAGAAGTTGGAATATATTTGTTTACCATAATCCTTCTCCTTCCCTGCTTGCTAATAAAACAGCTTCAACAATTGCTTGATAACCAGTGCATCTACAAAGATTTCCAGACATCTTGGCGCGAATTTCTTCTTCAGTTGGATGAGAATTGCTCTTAAGCAAAGAAAATGCAGCAATAATCATACCTGGAGTACAAAAACCACATTGTTGTCCATTTCTTTCTGCAAATGCTTTTTGTAAAATCTCGAATTCTTTCGTTTCCCATAAACCTTCGATTGTTACAATCTCGTGGTTAATTACGTTGGCGACAGGAAGCAAGCATGAGTTAACTGACTTTCCGTCCATCAAAACAACACACGCGCCACATGAGCCTTCTCCACATCCTTCTTTTGTGCCATTAAGATGAAGAATGTCTCTAATAACATCAATAAATCTCATGGATGGATCTAACTCTAAAGAAACGTCTTTTCCATTGAGTTTAAAACTAATTTTCATGTTTCATTACCTCCATAAGATATTCAGGATTTGCTGGGATTTTCTGTATTTTTTTGCCAATAGCATTTTCAATTGCAAGACAAACAGCAGGTGCTGCTCCGACTAATGTAAGCTCACCCATACCCTTTGCACCATTTGCTCCATATGGGAACGGATTATCAATAAAAGCAGTCTCCATATGAGGTGCATCTTCAAATGTTGGAATAATATAATCGGATAAGCTTCTGTTTTTAAACTTACCATTTTCACAATTCATTGTTTCAAGATAACCATACCCTAAACCTTGGACTAATCCGCCATCGGCTTGACCAACAGCGATTCTTTCATCAACAACCCTACCTACATCGTAGGTACTCCAAGTATTTAAAACAGAAACTTGGTATGTAATTGGATTAAATTCAACTTCTACAATATTTACTCCCCAAGCATAACCTGGATAAGCATCGCCTTGCATTGTTGCTTCATCCCAATGAATATATTCTGGTCCAACATATGTTTCAACATATTCTTGTCTTACACCAGGTTTCCAGATTTCTTTTAAGTGTTTTGCACACTTTTCAAATAAGAATCCAACAATAATAATTGTACGAGAAGCTGCGGTTGGCCCTGAGTCAGGAATAGCATCTGTATCTGGATTATCAAAAGTAGCCTGTTCTTCAGGAATTCCTAATGTATTTGTGACAATTCTTTTTAAAGTTGTCTTATTTCCTTGACCCATATCTACGCTACTTGCGAAACAATAGACATGGTCATTTTCATCCTTAATAAGTTTAACTTTACCATTAATAATTTCTGATTCGCCTGAACCAGTAAAACCACAACCATGAAGGAATACGGACATTCCAATTCCTTTATTGCAGCCTGGTTTAGCATATTCAACGACTTTGCGTTTATAATCAGACATTTCCATTGCCTTTTCCATTAATTCTTTTAGAATTATTTCATCATGGAAATGGCCTGAGTTTGTTGTAACATCACCTTTTTTAGCAAGGTGCTTATATTGAAGCTCAAGTGGATCAATACCAAGTTCTTTAGCAATGTGATGAATAAACATTTCCATTGCAAAAATTGTTTGAGGTGATCCAAATCCTCTAAATGCTGCAGTTGGAGTTGTATTTGTCATATAAACATCACCAACAACATCAAGGTTTTCGACAACATAAACGTTAGCAGATGCAATTAACGCACGTGATAAAACGACGCCAGAACAGCCTTTATAAGCTCCACCATTGAGTTTCACACGAATCTTAAGACCTAAGATTTCATTATTCTCACCAATTAACGCTTCGTATTCACTATGTGAAGGATGACGTTTTGTTGTATAAGTCATATCTTCAAAACGTTCAAAGCACATTTTAATTGGTCTATGAAGTTTTAATGCTGCAATCGCAACTTGAGAACCTATCATAGATGGATAGTGTTCTTTGCCACCAAAAGCACCACCAACTGCAGGTTGAATGACTCTAACTTGCTCATCTTTTAATGCACAAGAACGCATAACAGCTCTTTTAATGTAGAAAGGACATTGCATTGAACCTGTGAGAGTGAGTTTATCATTCTCATCAAAGTAAGCAATAATGCCTTGGTTTTCTAAGTAAGCTTGTTCTTGATAATTTGTTTCAAAAGTTTCTTTGATTACTCGTTTAGCATTTTTCTTTGCTTCCTCGCAGTTTCCTTTTGTAAATTCTTTGTGAATATAGCTTTCTTTTAAGTCAAAAATTGGAGTTTCCTCTTCGTATGTTACAACTGTGTCTTCACACAATTTATGCAGGAATTCCTTATCTTTTCCGACAAAAATACCAATTGATTCGCCCACAAAATTAACTTTTCCATCAGCAAATACTGGCCAATCAGAAAAGATAATATTAACGACGTTTTCACCTGGTATATCTTTAGCAGAGAACCAATAATAACCATCAGGGAGTTTAGGTATTTTAATCTCTTTAATTTTTCCTTTTGAAATTGTTGACCTTAAAGTTGTTGCAAAAAGCATGTCAGGGAATGAAATATCATCCGTGAATTTTGCCTCTCCCTTTACCTTAGGCAAGAAGTCAACTTTAGGCGTGCAGTTTTTATATTTTTCCATTATTTGTCCGCCTTATGATAAGTTAATGCTTTTACTGGACACTTTGAGACACATAAACCACATCTAAAACATTTTTCAGCGTTAAACTTAGGTGCTCCATCCATTTCAATTGCAAAATAAGGACAAATCCTTGCGCATGTTCCGCACTTAGAGCATTTGTTTTCGTCGACAGTTGGAGGTTCTGCCATGCCAAATACTGTTTCATGTTTAAGATTTGTATTTATTACTTCTTCGACAGACTTAAATCCATACTTTTCTAAAGTAGCAGGAAGGTCTGCAATAATCTTTGCGTATAATTCTTTGCCACGAAGCATCGCGGCTGACAACATTTGAACTGCTGATGCTCCTGCGAGCAAGAATTCAATGACATCACTTGCAGAGGCAATACCACCAACACCAATTACTGTTAATGATGGTTCAGCTTTCTTAATTGTGTAGACTGTTGCTAAAGCAATATTTTTAATATATGGTCCTGAAGTCCATGCAAATCCTTTGGTATTGCCATAAATAATTTCTCTATTTGCAATATCAATTTTCATAGAAGGACCTAAGGAATTAACTGCGACAACACCATTTGCGCCATTGACTTTGATTGTGTGTGCAAAGCCTTCTGGATCTGGCATATGTGCAGATATTTTCATATAGAAAGGTTTTTTAGTAAGTCTTCGAATTGTTGCGACTGTTTCACCTAGCGCATTTAAATCGTTTCCAACATAATGAGTAGAAACTTCAAATGCATCTGCAAACTTATCAAGCGCAGGAATTAAGACTTCCATATCTTCCTTGGTATAACCAACAGATACGATAAGTGGTTTACCAACAGAGTGTTTTTTAAAGTATGGGAAGAACTCATTAATCCATTTTTCTTTCGGGTACTCCGTCCAGAGTTCACAATTCATAATGTAGTCACGATCACCATAAATACATGGATGTGGAATATGAGCATCCTTAGTAGAAACTGTCTTAGCAACGATAGCTCCACAGCCTGCAACTTGCTCTAACCAAAGCATCTTTTCTGCATCACCAACAACTGGTCCTGCAGCAGGCATAAGTGGGTTTTCTAGTACTAAGCCATCAAACTTTGTCGAAATGTCCATCAGTTCTTTCCTCCTTTAACTTTAGTCCATAAATCATCAGCATACTTTCTAGCTTCAATAACCTGATTTTCTAGGGATTTACTGACAATTTTGTAGTTTTTAACGCGTTTTTTACCATATGTATAAACATCGCTTGGTTTGAAATTTGGGAATAATCCAAACACAATATGACCAAGTGCATTTGACTCATCCATCTTGGTAAATGGTGTGTATTTAACTCTCATAAAATCGGCTTCATAATCTTTCTTAAATTCGCCAATTTTTATGTGCAAACGTTTACCTACATAGTCATAGGCATTACGAATCATTTCTCGTACATCAGATACACCTAACGCGATTGGAGTTTCTGCTTTTAAGTGCCCGCTAAACATGACATTCATATATTCACTTGCCATATTCGAATTAAGTCCGTCGTTTCCAACCATTACTGGAATGTTATGTTCTAAATATTTCTTCACGTTAGGTAAACCTACCGCATTATTCATATTTGAAGTTGTATTAACAACTAAGTAGCATTTGTTTCTTTCGATAATGTCGAGCTCTTCATCACTTAAAGCGACACCATGAACAATTAAGGAATCATTAATTAGTGCTCCAGAATCTTCAAGTCTTTCCATGATGGTTTTACCATATTTTTTCATTGAGTCTTCTTCATCCATCTGGCTTTCTGCGACATGAATATGAAGCGGAGTATTATCTCTAGCTTTAGTAATTAATTTTAAGGTCTTATCTGAAATGGACATTGAGGCGTGCATTCCAAATAATCCTTCACCAGGATGTTTTTTAGCAAAGCTAACATTTTCTTTTATACATTTCTTTATATCATATCTATCTGAGGTTTCAAAACAGAAAATACCACGCATTTTAAGTGGACCAACGAATGCTTTTCTAAGTGAATTAAGGGAACCTATAATTTCCCCGGAAGCATGATGATCAATAACAGTTGTAACACCATTAAGCAAGAATTCTGAACCTGCAGCAATAGCTGAATAATAAGTCATCTTGTTATCTAACTGAGCATCAAGTTTCCACCACATTTGGTCTAATATGTCTTGGAAGTTTTTAGGATTGAACGGAAGAGCTAAACCACGAGCAAAGATTGAATATATGTGAGAGTGAGCGCATACGAATGTAGGCATAAGTAAATCGCCTTGGAAATCTTCAACTTTATCACAATCTTTATTCTTAAAATCTTTCATATCACCAACTTCAACGATTTTGTCGTCATATAGAAGGTAACCATTTTCAATATAAGTTACGTAATCATAGATTCGAGCGTTAATAATCGCGTTCATAATTTACTCTCCACAAATAATTTCTTTCCCGATGTGCGGAATAATTTTTCTATCTTTTAAAACAAACTGTCCACGAACTAAAACATGTCTAAATTCACCCGCTCCAATAACACCATCATAAATCGAATAATCACATGTCCCATGATTCTCTTTTTCAAAGAAATCTGGTAATTCTTGGAAGATCGAAATATCAGCATCTTTGCCAACTTCTAGTTCTCCTTTAGTTGGAAAATCTTGAAGAATTCCCGTATTTTTTGACATTTTATCAATGATTTCATCACCAAATCTTCTATACATAATTGAGAAGCTGTGTTCAACTCCGCCGACCCCTAAAGGAAAGCCTTTGAGACTTGGATAATCTTTTTCTTTAGACATAAATGCACAGTGGTCAGTGCCAATAGTATTTACATCTTTGTAGTAGGCTGTTAATAGTTGTCTTTCTCTTTCACTTCTTAATGGAGGAGCAAAAGTAAAGAGGCTTCCATTTTCTCTTTCTAAAACTGAATTATTAAATACAAAGTATTGAGGACAAGATTCAACAAAGAAATTCTTCCCTAAAATATCAGAGAATTGTTCTTTCAATGCTTTTAGTGTTTCTCCGCTTGAGCAGTGAACCATATAGAAGTTTCCACCAGTTTCTCTTACAAGTTTAGCGAGTTTTAAGGCTTCGCTTGTTTCAGATAAAGAAGGTCTAGAAACAGGCAAATCTTTATATGTATATTCATCACGAAGATCAATAAGATCATCATTTTCAATATGAGCTTCAATCATAACGTTGTACTTCTTGGATAAACGGAGTAATTCAGCGATGTCTTTATCATATGTTCTACGATGAGTATCACTATAAGTTGTAAACAACTTAATTGTTCTCATTCCTAGTTCAACGACTTTCTTAACATATTCTTCTAAATCACCATTTGGTTCTCTTATGCAAGCGTGCATATGATAGTCAACAATTGACTTCTTTGCTAATGCAATACGTTCATAATATGACTTTTCTAACTCTTTAGCATTTCTTGTTGGGTCAAGGAAGTCAATTATTGTTGTTATGCCACCATAGGCAGCGCAAACAGAACCAGTATAAAAATCGTCACAAGATGTCACTCTACCGCAATTAAGTTCAAAGTGAACATGCGGATCAATTAGGCCCGGAAGAACTTTTAAGCCTTCAACGTCTAATATTTCCTTAGCTTCAACATCTTCCTTACCAATATAAGAAATTTTCTCACCTAAAACGGCTAAGTTGGTCTTAACCCATTTTCCTTTTAGGAACACTAAACCGTTTTTAATAAGTAAATCGTTCATTATTTCTTCGCTTTCATTGCCTCAAAAATCTTTTCAGGTGTTATTGGAAGAGAGTGAATTCTCACACCAAAAGCATTGTAAACTGCGTTACATAAAACTGCTGGAGGTGTATCAATACCAATTTCACCAACTGATTTTGCACCAAATGGACCACTTGGTTCATAGGAATCTGCAAATTCAGAAACTAGTTCTCCAACTTCTTTACATGTTGGGATGTGATATGTATCAAATGTGTTCGAAAGTAGTTTGCCCTTTGAGTTGTATAAAACAGCTTCGCTGCTTGCCATACCATAGCCTTGAATAATTCCGCCTTCAACTTGTCCTTTTGCTAAAGCAGGATTAATTGTTGTACCACAGTCAGTAACTGTAACATACTTAATCATCTTGTATTCAAAAGTCTCAGTATCAAATTCAAATTCTCCAAATGCTGCCATAAATGGAGGAGGAGAAACATGTCCATGGAATGATTCAGTAACTGCAATTTGATGTGTATCGTTGTTATATAATCTTCCAACTGAAAGATCTTCAAGAGTTACGGATTTGCCTTCTGAAGTAAATACTTTACCATCGAAGTCAACTTCTTCAGGTTTTACTCTTAATTCTTGAGCTGCTTCACGAATAAGTCTTTCTCTCATTTTGCAAGCAGCATTATATGCTGCATTACCTGAAACATAAGTTGTAGAGGAAGCATACGCACCACAATCGTATGGAGCTAAATCGGTATCTGATGAATAAATAATAATCTTATCCATAGTTGTACCAAGTTCTTCTGCAACAATTTGAGAAATAATTGTGTCAGAACCTTGTCCAATATCGGTTGCACCGACGGTGACCATATATGAACCGCCATCATTCAATTTAATTGAACAAGAACCCATATCTAAGAACGGAATTCCTGAGCCTTGCATAGCAATAGCACATCCAACTGATCTAACTTTGTGGTCTCCAACTTTCTTAACAGGGTATTTGTTATCCCAATCCATAAGTTCACGGCCACGTTTAATACAATATGGTAGTTTACAAGATTCCATAATCATGGCTGTGCCTTCAGTACCCTCACCCATAATCTCAAAAATTGGTGAAGTTTCTTTTTCTTTCATTGAGTTGAGCTCACGAAGTTTAATTGGGTCCATTCCAAGTTTTTCTGCAAGTTCATCAATTATTGATTCGACTGCATAGTTCCCTTGAATTGCACCATAACCTCTATAAGCGCCTGCAGGCACATGATTTGTATACACTACGTTTCCGCCAAATTTAACGGCTTTAACTTTGTTATATAAAGGTAAAACTTTGGAACCAACAATCATAAAGACTGTTAAGGCGTGTTCACCATAAGCACCTGTGTCAGACAAACATCTACAATCAATTGCTTGAATCATGCCATCTTTGTTAGCGCCAACTTTGAGGTGAATTTTCATTGGGTGTCTTGTATATGTTGAGCCAAATACTTCTTCACGAGTGAAAACGCACTTTGCAGGTTTTTTAGTTCTTAAAGTGACTAATGAGACAAACATTTCGCCGTGGAATGCTTGCTTACCACCAAAACCACCACCAACTCTTGGTTTAATAACTCTTAAACGTTCAACTGGAATGCCTAAAGTTTTAGAAATAATTCTACGAACGTGGAAAGGAGTTTGAGTTGTAGAGTAAAGAACTAATCTATTGTGTTCATCTAAATGAGCATGACAAGTGTGTGGCTCCATCATTGCGTGAGCTTGAGCTTGAGAATAGAAAGTGTCTTCAACAACGACGTCACATTTCTTTAATTCTTCAGCAACATTGCCAACTTCCATTTCATACGAAGCGGCTACATTTTTCTTAGGTTCAAAACCAATTGGGAACATCTCGTGAATACCATCTTCTGGGTGAATAACACTAGGATTTCCCATAGATTTTTCAAAATCAAGCACTGGTTCAAGCACTTCATAATCAACTTTAATTAGCTTCATTGCTTCGAGTGCAATATCTTCACTTACAGCAGCAACTGCAGCAACTTCATCACCAACATAACGAGCATATTCGTCAAAGATAAACTTATCATGTGGAGATGGTTCTGGATAACCTTGACCGGCACGTGTAAATGAAACATGTGGCACATTGTCTTTTGTTAAAATACATTCAACACCAGGAACTTTTAAGGCTTCGCTAATATCAATATTTTTGATTCTTGCAAAAGCGTGTGGCGAGCGTAATAACTTAACAATTAAAGCATTATTAGGCGCAATATCGTCTGTGTATGCAGGACGACCTTGCATTAAACCTTTTCCATCTACTGAAGGAGTTAAGTTGTTAACTACTTTAAAATTCTTTTTCATTACTTCTTACCTCCTAAATATGCTTTGATTGCCCTTTGCTGTCCTTGATAACCAGTACATCTACAGAGATTTCCAACCATGTAGTTTCTAATTTCTTCATCGGTTGGATTTGGGTTTTCTTTTTTTAAGGCATGAACCATCAATGCATGAGCAGCATTACAAAATCCGCATTGATCAGATCCTTCTTTTGCATAATATTCAGAAAGTTCAGCAGCTTCTTCTTGGATTGCTTCGACAGTTATAACGTTGTGGCTTTCAACTTTTGCTGTTAAAACCGAGCAAGATAAAACCGGTTTGTCATCAAGTAAAACCGTACAAACTCCGCAAGCTGAACCATCACAGCCTTTTTTTACTGATTTAATGTTATGAGAACGTAATGTATCTAAAAGATACTCACCAGGTTTGATTG
>JAFXWB010000016.1 GCA_017534425.1 Bacilli bacterium | reverse complement strand
TTGTTTTGATGTTTTAATTAAACGATTTAATAAAATAATGGCAAGTGTTACAAATAAACTACCAAAGAATAAGATAAAAGCGGTGACCAAACTAGGATCAGCGTATATTGCAACATAGATATATCCAATTAAAAAGAAGATAATAAGAATTAGTCCGGCGATAATCATCGCACTATCTCTTTTAACCCCACCAGAAATAACATCTTTCATCCTAAATGCAAAGATAATATAAAAAACAATATTCGCTACCATGTTAATAGCGCCAATCCAAATTAAAATTAAAATTAATGTTACCATACCAATATCCTATTACTAGTAATTATAAGCCTATTTTAGAAAAGATTTATCTTTTATTTTCGATATAGTCCTACGATAGTTTCGACATGAAAAGTCATTGGAAACATATCTACAGGCTGCATTTGTTTTATATCATATTTTTCAGAAAGAAGTTTTACGTCTCTTGCAAGTGTTTCGGGATCGCAAGAAACATAAATGATTTTTTCGGGAGCAATTCTAAGTAATGTGTCAATAAACTTTTGATCTAAACCCTTTCGTGGCGGATCTACAAATACTGTTGAATATTTTTCTCCTTGAGCAGTTAATCTTTCAAAGACTTCCCCAGCGTCTCCGAGTAAAAACTCGGCATTAGAAATATTATTAAGTTTAGCGTTTTTCTTTGCATCCACTATTGCTTCTTTAACAATTTCAACACCAGTAACTTTTTTAACATATTTTGAAGCACACAATGAAATCGTTCCTATACCGCAATAAGCATCTAAAATATTTTCTTCTTTGCTTAAATCCGCAAAATCTATAGCTTTTTTGTATAATTTTTCAACTTGGACAGGATTTACTTGGAAAAATGATTTACTTGAAATTAAGAAATCAACACCTAAGATTGAATCTTTAATTACAGATGGTCCATAAAGTGTTCTTTCTTTTTCCCCAAGAATTACATTTGTATCTCTTGTATTTATATTTTGGATAAGGCTTTTAATATTTGGGCATCTTTTAATCCATTCTTTAACAAAATTATTTTTACCTTTAAATTCATCTTTATTGGTTACTAAAGTAACCATTACCTCATCATAATGGTAAGATGTACGGATTAAAACGTGCCTAATTAAACCAGTTCTTGTATCTTCATCATAAGGAGCATAATGGAATAACTTCATCAAATCCTTAAGAACTGAAATAATTTTTCCAGCTCTTGGGTCTTCAATCCAACATTTTTCAATAGGAATGATTTTGTGGGTTCCGCTTCTATAAAATCCAGAAACTATGTGACCATGTGCGTCACGGCCAATTGGAACTTGAATTTTATTACGATATTCATAAGGATTTTCCGCTGAAATACACGGTAAAACCTCAATATTTTCGACTTTATGACGTTTAAAAGCGTCACCAACTTTCTTTGTCTTATAATCTAGCTGGGCTTTGTATGCTAATTGTTGAAGTTGACATCCTCCACAAGCAGTACAAACCCCACACTTTGGTTGAATTCTATCTGGCGATTTCTTTATAAGTCTAAATACTTTGCCAAAATATGAACCTGCTCTTTTATATTGGATTTCAATCTCTGCTTCTTCGCCAAGAAACAAACCATCAACAAAAACAGTCCCATAGGAAAGTTTAACAACACCTTTCCCTTCAAATGAAAGGTCAACACACTTTCCTGTAACGTGGTCAAACTTCATATTATTCTTTTAATGCATCTGCTGGTTTCTTGTGACCTGCAATAATAGCAGGAACTAGTGAAGAAACAATGCCAATAACAATTGCACCAGCAAACAGGACCGGTATCAACCAAGGTTGAACCTTGGAGAATTGGGCGGCCGTAGGCGTGAGAATCTTTGTATTAGCCATACCAATAAGGTTAACAACGATTTTAGACGCTAATGGGGCTAATAAATAGCATAAAGCGACACCTAATACACCAGCGACTATACCAATCAATGATGCTTCGGTGATAAACATATATGAAATATCTCTTTGTCGAGCCCCTAGGGACCTTAATAAACCAATCTCTCGTTTACGTTCAACAACGGATATATAGGTTAAGATTGCAGTTAGAATAGCAGCAACTAAAACGGAGACAAGCGAGAATGCCATTAAGATGGTTGAGAACGTCTTAACTAGAGATGTAAATGAGGATGTAACACTCTCAAGATAGTCTCTTGTTCTAATAACAATATCGGATTCTGGATCGACCTGTGATTTCTTCTTTTGATAGTTATCAGCATATTCAATAATTCTATTTCTTTGGTCAAATGTATCTGTGTAGAAATAGAAAGCAGTAATTCTGTCTTTTCCACCAAGATCAACGAGTCTACTTTCGTGTTGATATGTAGGAGTTAATTCGTATCCGCTTTGATAAGATGCAACATAGTTGTTTCCAGTTACGATGTCCCATTCAGTATTACTTTTTTGAAGTTGTACAACATGAGACAAAGTATTTAAACCAGTAGTTTCATTCAAAAGAAAGTCAATCAAATCTGGGTGATACAAAAGAATGTTGTTATAAATTGTGTTTGTTGTTTTCTCTTTTGGACGAATAATACTGACAATTTTTAAATCAATTTGTCCGTGATTTTCATATAAATCTTCATAGTGAGAAGTACCATAACCCTTATAAACTTCTCTGGTTATAGTTGTGTCGTCAACCTTAACTTCCTTGTCTTCAGGATAGTAAAAATCATCATTGCTAACGATTTTGTATGTTTTTTCAAAAACTTCTTGAGCAGTAATCTTGTCGCCAGATGTATCAAAGCCCATTCTTTGGAGAGCATAAAGGTCGATACGGTTAAAAGTATCCACAACTAAGGTCATTTCGTTTTTATTTGTTGGAAGGTGGTCACCAGCAATTAAATCGTATTGATCATCAAGCAAAAACTTGTAAGTGTCTGTTGTTGGGGCAATACAGGTTGTGTACGAGGTAGATTCAACTTTAACATAAGAGTCCTTAGTAGACTTAGTGAACATGTTGAATTTAACAGACTTATTTGTACTAACGTGGGCATAATCTTTACCTGGAGTTAAACCCTTCATATATTCCATAAAGTCATCTTGCATCGTAATGTAATGCTCTTGAGCTTTATAGTCAGACTTCTCAATGACGATATCTTGTGAATCTGGGAATTCTTGTAAATTAGCTTCATTGGATTCGCTTGAGTTCTTCGAATGGCATGTAACATAAACTGGATAGTCTTTAATCGCGGCTTTTTGCGCAATTCCGACATAGTCATTAACGCCTTGTGTCATAGACATGACAACGCCTGCCGCGGCAAGACCAATACCTGATGCAATTGCAATTGGAATTGAACGTCCCTTTTTCTTAACTACGTTTCTAACAGACCACTTAATAGAAGTTCTAAATGGAAGATGAACAGGAGAAAGAGGTTTTTTCTCAACCTTTTCAACCTTTTCTAAATCAAGTGGGTTTGAATCATATATGATGTTTCCATAGGAAATTTCAATTAATCTTTCAGCGTATTCTTTCGCCATTCTTTCGTTATGAGTAACCATAACTACAAGGTGATCTTTTGAAACTTCTTTTAAGGTTTTCATAACCATTTTTGAAGATTTCTCATCAAGAGCACCGGTTGGTTCATCTGCAAGAATAATTGATGGGTTTGCGATTAAAGCTCTAGCGATTGCAACCCTTTGTTGTTGACCACCAGAAAGTTGTCTTGGATAACGTTTTGCAAACTTCGCTAAATCAACTTCTGTTAACGCATTATGTATTTTTTCCTTAAGATTTTCCGTCTGTTTTGACATTTGAAGGGTAACAGCGATGTTATCAAAAACATTCAAATGTGGAAGTAAAAAGTAGTTCTGGAATACAAAGCCAACTTCTTGGTTACGATATGAATTCCAGTCGTGGGCAGTAAATCCTTTGGTGGATCTTCCGTTAACAATCATTTCGCCAAAATCGGCTTGATCAAGACCACCTAAAACATTAAGGAGAGTTGATTTACCACAACCAGATGCGCCATAAACTGCAATAAAACCTTTATCAGGTAAAACAAGATTAATCTTGTTTAACGCAATAACCTCTTCGTCTTTGACTTTGGAGTTATACTTTTTTGTTAAATTTTTAACAATAATCATACATACATTATATACACAAACACGAAAAAAGAGGCAAGGAAATATCCATGCCTCTTTATGATTACATTAGTCTAGCAAATTATAATGAGAGAAGTTCGAATACCATTGTGGTATAACCGAAGTTACTATTGTGTTGCATTAAGTCTAAGTATGATCCACCAAGTCCTGATGATGCAATTGTAGAGTTATCTCCCATATAGGTGTAGATAGCACCATTATCTGTATTGAAGATACCTGCACCACCTTGTAAATATGCTTGATATGTAGCAACATTGACAGTATTTGCATCAAAACCAATAGTATTGGCCATTCCGACTTTGTTAAATGTCATAAATGGAACATCACCATAGTTAACAGCAATGAAGTTCATTAACTTGTCATCGCCACTCATAAATGTCTTTCCACATGAGTAGTTCATGACTGGATCAGCCTTTTGGATTTCGGTAATAGCAGTATTAGCGTGAGTGGACATAAACCATGGTTCTTCACCAGCACACCAGTTTGTTAAAACTGTTGATGCATCAGCGGTAATATGGAAACCAACAATTGTTTCATTGTGACCTTTTGTAACAATAATTGGACCACCAAATTGGGTTAAATTAGAGTTTTCAAAGTGTAAATCACCATTCATGTATAAGTAGATACCATTTGCATAACCTTCAGAAACTTTACAATTTCTGATTGTGGTATTTGTTGGACCATATTCAGCATAGAATGAGATACATGCTCTTGTAACGTTAAAGTTATCAAAGACAGCGTTAACTGTTAATGGGTTTGCATTGTGGGAGTTTTGAACCTTGAAGAAGATTAAACCACCAGAATATTGAGGATCGTTACTTCTTGGGGAGTTACCGTAGTATGTACAGTTCTTGAAGAGAAGTGATGAATCTTCGGCTGGATTATTACGAATTTCAGCAACTTTGAATAATGTGGAGTGGGAAATACCATCACTACCCCATTGGTTACCATTAACTGGGAGATCTGCAGTGTTAACGTTGAAGTAGTTACCATTAAAGGTAAATCCGTCAGCATAACGGGTATAGACGTCTGTTGAGTCGACCATCTTACCAACTTGTGCTGCAGCAACGCCATCACTTTCTTGCCAGAACATAATTTCTGGAAGGTTTTCTTTCATAATCTTGATGTCTGATTGTAAAAGAATACGCGGAGCAAGATATGTTGGGTTTAATTGTTTTGCGCTTCTAAATGCCGCCCAACTTGGGTTGAAATCATCACCATTACGGGCAGAACCATCTTGTCTTGCGTTTGGTGTAAATGTAACATCGTTGAAGTATGCTAAGTGGTCAGCGTCGTAAACGTTGTAACCAACAACAACTTTAACTTTGAGTACGCTCTTGAACTCTGCCTGTTCTCTTTGAGCAGCACTTAAGCCACCAGGAGAAACTGTTAATTGGAATGTTTTATCAATAGCAGCAGTTGTGAAGTCGAATTGACATTTTTGTTCATCAAAGACGACCATTTCTGTTGCATCAACAGTTTGAAGTTCACTACCAACAACTTCCTTCATTTCGAAAGTATATGGATAAGCCCAATTTGATTGATCAACGAGTTGAAGTTCTTCTTCATCAAAGATGATGAGTCTTGGCTTCATATCTAATGCGTTTTCATCACCGACTTCGAGAATGTCGCTTGTTTCACCAATAAAGACATCGCCTTCGTCGGCAACATTTGACTTAAATTTAACAATGTTTGCATTTTCAGACATACCGTTTAAGGAATATCTTGGTTGAATAACTTCGATTTGGCATGTTGCTGTCTTATCACCACATGTTGCGGTTAAGGTAGCAGGACCAATTGCAAGTGCGGTAACTGTAACTGGAGCAGTTGCTGTTCCTGTTGCTGAGCTAACTGATGCAATGTTTGTGTTGTTAATAGACCATGTGACTGTTGTATCAACGCCTTCGTCGGCAACAACGATTGGTGTAATAACACCAGTTAAGTTGGTAACTAAGTCAAGGGTTAATGATGCAGGTGTTAATGAGATTGATGTAACGACCTTTGCTTCTGGTGCAACGACTGTAACACTACAAGTTGCGGTTTTACCACTGTAGGTTGCTGTGATTGTTGCAGGACCTTCTGCGACACCTGTAACAAGACCGGTTTGATCGACTGTTGCGATCTGATCATTACTTGTTGACCATACAACGTCACCAGTACCATCGCTTGCTCTAGCAGTTAATTTGACTGTTTCTCCGACCTTAACAGATACAGAGGTTTTGTCTAAGCTAACTGAAGCTTCTTTTTGTTGTTCTCCGCCTTGATCACCGCTTGGTTGTTGTTGTTCGTCTGAATCAGGTTCTTGGTTCTTTTTGTCTTTACCTTTACAACCTGTAACTACTAAACCACCCATGAGCATTAAGGCTAAGATAGATTTAATGTTTTTCATATATTTTTCCTTTCTTTTTGAAAAATCAATTTTTTAAAAATTTGCGTAAATATACGGTTTTTCTTTACTTTTTTCCGACAAATCCCTCCTTTCAAGCGTTAGCCTTTTTGAATAAATATCATAACGTGTTTAACAACGTCTTTATTTCCGTCTGTTGATTCAACACTGAAATATATAGTTTTAGTTTTTTCTGCATACTTGGTTGTATCCACTGTGAATGTAGCAGTTGTATAATCACCCTTTAAGTCACTAACTTCCATAGTGTAATATTCAGCAGTATTTTGAGTAGCGAAAGCACACTTTTTATTTGTCGCGTTATTTGGAAGTACAGCTGCAGAAACATAGAACGAAACAACCGTTTCACTTGTCTTAATTAAATACTTGTAATCCAATTTATATTGCTCTTTTTCAACAGCATTAATCGTGCTAGATTTATCCTCGAGTTTAGGATCGAATGTTAATTGAATGCCTTCAACAAATATTTGTGGGTTAAAGACACGGGCAGAGATTCCTAAAAAGCCAACGACCGCAATCGCAATAATATAGATGATACTAATAATGATAAGAACTGGCTTTTTCATATTATCTCTCCAAAAAGAAAGCTTTGAGCTTTAAAATATAAAGCACAAAGGCTGAAGCAAATACTGCAATTGATACGAATAATACTCTAACAGCGGCTTTAATAAATGATGCTGATGTAATGTATAATTCTTGGTTAATTTTGACTTGTTCATTAAAGAAGAAGAAAACAAGTCCTGCCAAAACGAAAGATAAAACGAATGCAATAACTGTTGAAGTGTTTTCGTTTGGATTCTTCGCGTCTTGTCCTTCAGTTTGGTAACTTTCATTTCTTGGTTTTGTAAAGTCTAATGTTGAAGAATAGAAAATATGTGCATATTGAATTAATAACACTGAAATTCCTAATACAATAATTGAAGCAGTATCAACATTACCGAATTTTCCAACAATAAACATGGATGCAAAAATACAAGGTACTGAAAGTATCAAGTTAAATAAGAGTTTAGAAATCATCGGGGTATAAGGCGCAATAGGTTTTGTTTTCTTAATATAACCAGCATGGCCTTCTCTAGAATATGCTGATGATAATGGGGTGTTAGATGCTAATAATGGAAGTGAAATTAATAACACCAAGAACATAATTGTCAACATGTCACCCCTCATATTAGTATTAATAGCGTTGAAAATTTTGCATAGCAAAAGAATCAGAACCGGAATCAAAACATATGTAGCAATATAGGAACCAGAAATTTCTAGAGTTCTAATTGAGATCTTAAACTCTTTGAATGCAAATGTGGTGTGTCTATGGTGAACGTGGTTTGGATGTGAAGTGTTTTCTTTAACCTTTTCATAGTCAACAGTTTTAGTCATCATATGCAAGAATAGTCTCTTAATAACGACGAATACTAAAATGAATGCAACTAAGGTAATTACGAGTAATAACGCAAACTTACCAAATGTTAAGCCACTAAGCTTATAGCCTCTATATGAGCCTGTTTCACCGCAAATAATGCTACATAAGAAATCAAATGGATATGAGAACTTCATAAATCCATCCAAGAAGGAATTAATGCCTCTTGTGATATCAATCCAAATAGTTCTTAACTCTATATCAGCAGGGATCTTATTAATAATAATAACTGCAAGATAAATTGCGCCGGCAAATAATGTGCCTAAAACAATTAATCTAATTACAGGAACGGTTTTAACAAGTCTAAGGTATTGTAAATACAAAACTGAAAGTAACGAACCAAACAAAACAACAATTGCACAAATAAATAACATTGGAATAAACATCCAGAATGCTGAAGCAATTGAGAATGGAGCAAGTGGATTACTTGCAGTTGTGTAAATAATAAGAGCTAATGAAAGAGGAACAAACATTCCAAGCATGCTCTTTAATTCTTTAATAAATTCAATTGTTACCTTAGATAAGAATAAACTTGCACCTGAAGACGGGAAGGTAATAAGAACCTTATTATCCTCAGCGATGTAGTAACTCTTTGTAGAACTTGCAGTTGATGTAAGAAGTTGAAGTACAAGTAAGACAGTTGTGACGAAAACATATAACTCATACATTTTGTATGGTTGGATAATTCCAAACATTCCGTTTCCAAGGAATAAAATGGCGTAAGCTAAACCAAAGACAACAGCAAATTTAATTATTGGAGAAGCAATTCTAATAACTTTTTCTCTTGTCTCGTTTTCGGCTTTTTCTCTACCGAAAACTTCTTTATACTGCAAAGCAGTAAATGCTTTATACTTTTCGAAGGAATAGGAAAGATATTCTTTATTAAAGAATGCTTTAAAACGTCCTTTGATTTTACCAAAGAAGTTTTTCATCTTAGTTTTGAATCCTACTTTTTCCTTTTCCATTGTTTTTATTTACGTTCTGTAACTGTGTCTCCAATCATATCGAGATAGTAGCGTTCAAGTGAACCTGCTTCTGCCTCGACATCCTTAGTATCTCTAACACACATAATATGTCCTTTTTTAATAATGGCGATTTTGTCACATAATTTTTCAACAACATCAATAATGTGTGATGAGAAGAATACGATATTTCCTTTTTTAGCGTGCTCAATCATACATTGCTTAACTTGGAATATAGATTGAGGATCAAGACCCGTTAATGGTTCGTCGAGAATCCAAATCTTTGGATCATGGACTAACGCGGCCATAATAGTGATTTTTTGTTTCATACCGTGTGAGTATGTTTTAATCTTATTATCGATAGCTCCTTCAAGTTCGAAGAGTTTGATATACTTATCAAGTCTTTCTTCACGGTCTTGTTTTGAAACTTTATAGATATCTGCAATATAGTTGAGGTATTCTCTTCCAGATAACTTTTCATATAATGCGTAGTGGTCTGGAACGAAACCAATTAACGATTTAGCTTCAATTGGTTGAGATTGAACATCATAACCACAAATTTCAATACGACCTGATGTGATAGGTTGAATACCAACTGTTGATTTAATAATTGTAGATTTACCTGCGCCGTTTGGACCAAGGAATCCGAAGATTTCTCCACCATGAACTTCAAGATTTGCGTGTTCAACTGCAAAGACTTTTCTACCGGCATATTTTTTGGAAAAATCAATTAATTTGTAGGAAATTCCTGCGTTTTTATCCATAGGTTCTTGTATACTCCTTCCGTCCATTTTGGACTCAAGTGCTAATCTGTCTGCTTTGATTGCTTTTAGTTTTAATCTTAATTCGTAATGCTCTTCTGAAATCTTGAAGAATAATACATATACAAACCACATACCAAATCCAAGTAAGACATAAACGATGTAATATGGGATTTGGAATGCTGGGTAAACAATTGCATCACTTGGGGCATTCTTGAAGTGGAAATGCCATTCGATGTTATAAATTTTCTTTCCAAGTTCCCCAAACTTCTTCGGTAAGAAATCGCTGTTCGCGAAGAAGAAGTTTGAACCGTGGACCATATGGTATTTGGTGTATGGCTCGACAAAATTAAGCCCATCATAAACAGACTTAGTTTGGTAGATATATCCACCATATGCTCTGAAAACTGTATTAATAACAACACAAAATACAAAATAGACTGTGAACCAAATGGTTGAGAAGAAGTATTGTTTGAGTTTTGGTCTTTCAAATACTCTTACTGCAACTGCTAACAACGGCATCCAGAATGCGATTGAGTGGTCAAACCAATATCTCCAAATATCTGGGTGCATAATGTTAACCATATCGCCTGTGTTAGGCATTAAGATAGCAAACATAGCACCAAAGACATTGATGAAGTATGTGAAATAGAACAACCTCTTTGCTTTGAAAACAAAGCAGAATGGCATAACAAAGACAGCGGTATTACACAAGTGTAATGGCCATCTCCATGGTTCCATAAATGCATCATATTTAGTGAATGCAACGAATAAAATCATCGCACCTGTTGAAATATTTAATAAGGTATATCTAATAAATGGTTTACTTTGATTTCTAAGGAAGAAATAAAGTGGTAAAGGTGGGATAAGAATAAAGCAATAAATGAATATTCTATGAGTTGAGCTTAAGTTATAAGCATTCCAAAGGGCTGGAGCTTGTCCAAACAATGATTGTGGTAAATAAGTTGGAATTGAGAAGATAAGGAAAATTATTGTGGTTACTAATCCCTTAATAATTGTTGGTCTATAGAATTTAGTTTTCCAGTTAACTAACCAGTTCATAGCACATAGTGCTACCAAGATACCCATCTCAATACCGAACATCTTATATGTGAATCCGATTTTTTGATGTCCAACCATCATTCCATACATTAATGGCATTCCTGCAAAGCAAGCTAAAATAAGCGGAGCAGAAACATAAAGTGAAATGAATTTTGTAATCTTTGAATCAAAGAATGGGGCAGTAACAATTGTTAAGAATGCAACAAATTCAAACCAAATACAGACATTACCGAGTTGGTTAAGAATTGGTTTATCAAATGGACCTGCACCAGCTGGTCTAAAATCAAATATGCGTTCTTCACCTTCAAGTAATTGAACTTCCTTAAAGGACATGTAACGGACAAAGAAAATGACCACAGCAATAACTGAGACAACTTTGACGATTGTTAAATAAGAAATAGGTTTAATTTCCTTTTTAACTTTTTCTTTCTTCTCTGGTTCAACACCTTTTTTAAATACTTTATAGAATAATTTCTTAAAGAAATTACCAATAATATTCAAAATCCTTAAGATGAATGTTCTTAAGCAAAATCCTTTCTTTTCTCCTAATTTATAAAAGAAAAGGAATAAGAAGACAACAACAAAGGAAATTCCAGCAATTAAGTAAAGCATACTACGCTAAAACCTCATTTCTTTCTAAAGAAGGAATAGAAAAGACTAGCTTTGAGTAAACTAGTCCTAATTCTACTAAAGTAATTACAGCAAAAACTGTAAAGAAAGCGTTATTAACTAAAATATTAGGTATTAACGCAAGATCAAAGACAACACTAACTAGAATTATGGTCTTTTCTAATTTAGTAGTTGGTCTATTTAGGCTCTTGAAAAGAAGAACGGTAAAGACAAACTTGCATGCAATTAATAACACAAAGATAAGAAGCAAGAACAAAACTAAAATTCTCGAATTAAAGAATGCCTTGATGTTTGTGAATGATTTAACGTTAACTTTGAATGTTGCAAGTATTTGTTGACCATAGAAATAAACTGATAAGAACAAGAAGCTCATAACAGCAATGACACTTAGAAGTTTGAAGAGGACTGAACGTGCCCCTTTAATTCTACGGTCGATTAATGTCAGGGTTAGTGGCATTAAGATTAATAGTGCAAGAAATACAAAGTATTGCATAGCGGCAATAGGTTATACCTTTTATTTATAAAAAGCAAATTTTTTAACCAATTTTGAAGACTAATATCTAAAAATCCTCGAGATTTCCAATAGATTTCGATAATTTATTTTTAGTTAAAAAAGGAACCCTTTTCGGATTCCTCATAGTAATTATTCAATAGCGAGCAAGTACTTATAGACAGCTTGACCGCCATCGATTGCACCAACTTCAAGGTAAGGATATTTTTGCTTAATGTTAGCCATATTCTTTGCCTTTTCTTCTTCGGTTGTATCT
>JAFXWB010000015.1 GCA_017534425.1 Bacilli bacterium | reverse complement strand
TGATGACCACAAATCAAGTTTTCGATAACTTAAAAAGAGATTAATCGAAGCCAAAATCTCAAGTTTCTAAAAAAAGCAAAGCTTTTTGCTTCTTTTTGTCGTGCAATATCAAATAATTTTGATAAGATAATAGTTGTATGATTAATAAAATGTTAAACAGCGAAATGTATGACCCAAGTGATAAAGAATTGGTTACACTAAGAAAGAAATGTCACAATCTTTGTCGTGAATATAATTCATTAAGCGAAGACAATTCAAGAAGAAACGATATTTTAAAAGAATTAGGAATTAAACTTGGGAAGAATGTTTTTCTTCAAGGACCTATTTATTTTGATTATGGTTGTTTTATTTCATTTGGCGATAATAGCTATGCTAACTTTAATTTAACCATATTGGATACTTGCCCTGTTACAATCGGGAAAAACGTTCTTATTGGTACGGGAGTAAGTATATTAACCGCACTACATCCAATGGGCTACGAAACAAGAAATCCTTATATTTCCAATGATGGTTATCTGACTGATAAAGAATACGGAAAACCTGTCACAATTAAAGACAATTGTTGGATTGCATCAAATGTTACTATATGTCCTGGAGTCACAATTGATGAGGGCTGTGTTGTTGGGGCTGGTTCAGTGGTAACCAAGTCTATTCCTGCAAATTCTTTCGCTGCAGGAAACCCCTGCAAAATAATAAAAAAACTTAAATAAAAAAATTTTATTTACAAATCTCATTTAAAGAACGAATCTTTAGCTTTTTATAATCTAAAGGATTTGTTGAAAAAATAATAACTTTTTGATTAGGCAACAAATTGAAATAATTATCAGAAAGAACACAATTGTTGTCGTGTGGTTCAATGTAAATATCTTTTGTGTAGTAATCAGTTTCTAATGAGAATGATTTATCGTTAATTTTAGTAATCTTTAGATTTGGTAATTTGTAATGTAGGTCCTTATCCTTTAATTTTTGATAGAAATTATTAGATAATAAATTACCATTTTCGTCTTGTAGTTCGACATAAATCACTAAGTCGTCTCTAGTAAATGGATCATCTATTTCTAATGCGTTTTTATAACTTGTTTTTTCAACTTTGCACCTAATTTCTTTATCATCTATAAGACGCCCTTTAAAATCATATAAAGAATATTGAACGATATAGTTCGTGTTTTCTTTAGTGTCATTAGATATTGCAACAAGAATCTTGTTCTCCTTTTGCACTAAGCTTATTAAATGAGGAGCATAGAATCTTCTAGAGTAATAGTGGAGTGCTTTAATACCAAAATAGTAATCAATAGAGCTCCAAGATTGACCTGGCCAGTCATCATTTAATTGCCAATAAAGTGTTCCATTACATCTTTCTTTGTTTCTTCTTAGATGCTCAGCACACATTTTAATGCCTTGTGCTTGAGTGAGCTGTGAAAGATAAACTAAATCTTCAAAATTCGTTGGTTCTCTAAAGAGGGATTTTGCATAATGAAGAATTTTGTAGTTGCAAGAACAGTTCTTTTGGTGAGAATTCATGACAGGGGATTCTAAATCTAAATCCTCTTCAATAGCGTATTTTTTAACTGTGTCATATGTAGGGATAGATTGACACCCATATTCTGATAAAAGTCTCGGGAAAATTGTGTGGAAATACTCGAAAGGTTCTAGACCGTGCCAAACAGCCCAGTTGTGCGCATCTAAATAATTGTTATCAGATGGTTTGACCATATAAGGTTCACCAGATGTTGGAGAGGAGGTTAAATAATAGATATCAATTTCTTCTTTAACAATTTTCGGTAGATATTCTAAGAATAGTTTTTTATATTTTTCGCGATGAATATCTTGCAAAATCAACATTTGTTCTTCAATTTCGTTATTTCCTGATAAAAGGAACAAACAAGCGTGGTGTCTTATTCTTCTTAAAGTCACTCGAGTTTCTTCATCGATTAAAGATAAATAATCCTTATCTTCGAAGTCATAGACTGAACAAGCAAACATTAAATCTTGGAACAATAAAATACCGAATTCATCGCAAGCATCGTAAAAATCATCATCAGGGTAGTAACCGCCACCCCACACTCTTATAACGTTGTGATTAAAGTTTTTAACTAAAGTTAATAATCTTCTTGTTCTTTCTGGTGTAACTTTTTGCAAGATTATATCTTGAGGAATGTAGTCGGAACCTTTCAAGAAAATGTGTACATCATTAACATATACTGCTAAATTACGACCATATTGATCAAGCGAATCATCAATTCTAACTTTTCTAATACCAATTCTTTTGCGAGTAACTTGTTCTTCTTTGCCATTATTAATTATGAAATCTAAGTCATAAAGATTTTGTTCGCCAAAACCATTTGGCCACCAAAGATGAGGTTCTTCAATTATGAAAGAAAATTCATTTTTATCCGCAAATTCCTGGGTTTTTTCGAAAATTACGCCTTCTTTGAAAGATACTTTAAGAGTTAGTTTTCCTACTCCTAATTTACGATATTTTGTTGATATATCGACTCTTGCTTTTCCGTCTTCTAAAAAAGTAATCTTGTGTCTAAACTCTTCGAAATAGCCTAAGGTGGTGGACAAGATATAAATATCTCTATAAATACCCATGTCTCCTAAATTTGGACCCCAATCCCATCCGAACATGCTATAGCATTTTCTTATTACATTAGACTTTGGTTCAATGAATGCGGATGTGTCGGCACACGTGCCAAAAAACTCGTTGTTCTTGTAGTTCCAAACATATTGATATGGCGAAGTAAAATGAATTCTAATGTGATTGTGTTCTTTAAGAACATCTTTAGGCAACAAAATCTTGTGTCCGATATGCATATCTCTATTTTTAAAAATAAATTTGTCATTGATAAAGACATCTGCAATCGTGTCTAATCCATCGCAACATAAGAAGTTATCTAGTTTTAGTTGTTCTTTGTTTAAATCAAAATCTCTTTCAAAATCAAAATCTTCTAACGAGACTTTTTTTGCCTCATATTCGTTCATTCGATAATACGGATCTTCAATAAGACCGTTTGCTAATAATGCGCTTAAAACTGAGCCAGGCATTTTGGCTTTGATGTTTTTGTATGTTGGTGAGCTAATTGTCCACTCACCGTTAAGACAAGTTTTCATATGAAAATTATACTATTTTTGTTTTAAAAGAATAACATTGATGATTTTTTCTAAAAACATATTTTGAGTATAAATATACTGATTAGAGGCCTCAAACCCGATAGTTGAATCCGAGGAAGCTAATTTATACAACTCTAAAGTCAATTTTAATTCTTTATTTAAATACTTAATTATGTTGTTGTTTTTATCTACTTTATTTAAATTGAACATATATTGGTTAAGTGTTGATTCATAGCATACAGTCCACACTTTCAAATATTTTAAAATTTCTAATACTGATTCAGATGGATTCGAAATACTCTCCAACATAATTATTGCTTTTTTAAAATGACGGATAACTTTTTTCATCCTAACTATAAAATCGTTTTCTTCGCTTTCGTTTACCCAACTAGAAATATTGTCATATGGGAAAGTGACCATGGTTGCTTTTCTGTTTGTGGCAATTTTGTAAATTAAATTTGAAGGTCCTTGATTAAGAGGGGAAAGATATAGCAAACGAGTATCAAAAGGGAAATAACGGAAACCAATCGATACGTTATGAATGGCTTCTTTAACAACTTGTGATTCCGCTTTAAATGTTTCTTTTAACCAATGATTATAGTTGTCTGCATTAACCAAAGACAAAGCAATACTTGGATAACCTCCTAATGTCCATGAAAGCATATAGTCATTAACGCCTAACTCTCTTAATTTTTGTAGATGATTAAAAACATTCTCAAAACACGGAATATATGGAACAATAGACATCTCCCAAGAATTGTTTACTTGGAGTTTAGCTAAAACCTTATGACCTTTTTTCTTTGC
>JAFXWB010000014.1 GCA_017534425.1 Bacilli bacterium | reverse complement strand
ATTTAACAAAATGGATAAATCGATTACACCTTGAGGGTCTAAACCTGCAGTCGGCTCATCTAAAACCATGACCTCCGGTTTCATTGCAAGAATTCCTGCAATGGCAACTCTTTTCTTTTGACCTCCACTTAAATGATGTGGGGCGGTTTTTTCAAATCCTGACATGCCTACACGTGATAAAGCTTCTTCAACTCTATCTTGAACTTCTTCCATAGGCAAACCTAAATTAAGAGGTCCAAATGCAACATCCTCCTCAACTGTTGGGGCGAATATTTGGTCATCAGGGTTTTGAAAAACGATTCCTACTTTTTGTCTGAACTTAAGCAAAGACTTCTTATCATATTTCAATTCCTCACCATCAATGAACACTTGACCTTCGTCAGGCTGATAAATACCATTTAAATGAAGAAACAATGTAGATTTACCTGCACCATTTTTACCTAAAAGAGCAACCATCTCTCCCTTTTCGACTTTTAAGCTAACTCCTTTAAGTGCTTGATAATCCGAATTGTAAGAATATTTGATATTTTTTACCTCTAACATTTTAATTCTCCTTTTTTCTTGGTTCATAAACCGGAAGTTCACCGTTATAACCCCTTGAATCAAGCGCGAATTGCAATGTTTCACTCTTATCAAGAGATCTTAAGAATATTGTACTTACAAGGGCACCTAATGATTTAAATGAAGACCAATATGAATGATAACCTAATCTTGTATGTTGTGCTTTCTGCATTGTATCAATTTCATTTAAAAATATGAAAATGGTATTATACATCAATAGTGCAATTTCAATTAGAATTCTCGGAACATACAATCTCCTAAGACAGTTTAAGATCTTTGCAATAGGGGTTGTTAGTGCTAAAAATCCTAAACAAGGCAAACAGCCCATTACTCTCATAAATGTGTAAACTGCATAATGCCATGAGTCTGTAGTAACTACAATGCCAAATATTCCAGTTTCATAAATAACCTCTCCTTTTCCAAAGAAGAACATTAAAAAGATACATGTTATCACAAGAAATGCCATTGGAAGTGATAGAAATTTCAAATAGGATTTATAGTTGATTTTAGCAATGGCCAAAATGACAATGGACATTACAATAAACATTAATATGTCAAAATATAGATTATCGAGAGCTAAAGTAACAATTAACAATATTATTGTCAAAAATAATTTAAAATAAGGATTTGTTTCAGTTAATTCGTTATGATGAGCAATATAATCCATATCAAATTTCATAATATCACAAAAATTAGAAAAAAAATAATAAAAGAAGAAAATTTATTCTTCTTTACCTTGTCCTCTCCAGTAACCGAAGAAGTAACCAATAATGATTGCTCCTATAGCTGCTTGAAGAGCGAATAATAAACTTTCTATTTCACCACTAGGTGGTTCCCATATAGATGAAAACCATGGTTCGTAATTCGCAGATTCGATTTGTTCACTAGCTGCATCATCTGATCCACCAAAGTAACCGTCATCTTCACCATGACCACTGAACATTACTAATGGTGCAATAAATATAACTATACAAACAACTGCTAAAATAATTAATGTTGATGTTTTCATATTAATCACCTTATGCTTCATTAGGAGCTAAAGCTCCGAGTTTATCTAATAATTTTGGTTTGTATTCTTTTAATCTGTCCCATATAATTACAGTCAAGATACCTTCACCAATAGCTAATGGCACTTGGGTTACTGCAAAGATAGTTAAGAAAGCAGTTAATGCTGCACCGAAAGTAGGAGCAGGGAATGCGAATGCTAATTGGAATGAAGTAGCAACGTAAGTTAATAAGTCACCTAAGAATGCTGCAAAGAAGATTGCAATTGTTGATGAAATATTAGCTTTGGTTAATCCTTTGTATACAATCCAAGCTACAAATGGTCCTACGATACCCATTGAGAAAATGTTTGCTCCTAAAGTGGTTAATCCACCGTGAGCAAGTAAAAGTGCTTGGAAAATAAGTACGATTGTTGCTAATACTGCAGTTACAGCAGGTCCGAATAATGCCGCACCTAATCCGTTACCACAAGGGTGAGAACAACTTCCAGTAACAGAAGGTAATTTCAAAGATGATAAGATGAACATGAATGCTCCGCTTACAGCAAGTAAAGCTTTGGATTCAGGGGTTTCATCTACAATTTTTTTAATTTGATAAATACCAAATGCAACAACGATGATTGATATGACAAACCATATAATACACCAGTTCAATGGTAAATATCCTTCCATAATATGCATAAATTAATTCCTCCAAATTATAATCAATGTGATTTGATTAATCTCTCAATAAAAATTTAAAATATAGTTAAAATTTTATAAAGTTTTATTGATAATATTATTATATAACTTATTACATATAAATGTATAGGAAAAAGTAATACTTTTTTATTAGGCATGCCTAAAAATTTATCAAATTATTTAGCTAAATAGGGATAAAATGAACATAAAAAATAATATTATATTAGCACTTGATGTTATGAGCGAAAAGGAAGCAATTGAAATATGTGACTCCATAAAAGATTACATCGACACCATAAAAATAGGCTACCCTTTGGCACTTGCTGAAGGCCTTGAGATAATCAACAAGCTCAAGGACAAATTCGGATTTAAAGTGATATGTGACTTCAAGGTAGCCGATATCGATGCAACAAACGAGAAGATATGTGACGAAACATTCAAGGCAGGGGCAGATGCAATAATATGCCACGGATTTGTAGGATCAGACAGCGTCAAAGCATGCCTGGACATGGCAAACAAGCATGAAAAAGAATTATTCCTATTAACTGAAATGTCACATCCCGGAGCCAAAATGTTCCTGCAAAAGAATGCTGATGCAATAGCTCAAATGGGAGTGGATATGGGCATTACAAACTATGTCGCACCAGCTACAAGACTGGATCGCTTATCAGATATAAGAAACATTGTTGGAAATGATGCTTACATTATATCCCCAGGAGTCGGAAAACAAGGCGGAGATGCCAAAAAAACCCTTGAATACTCAAATGCAATAATTGTGGGAAGAAGCATATACGAGGCGGACAATCCTAAAATTGCTTGCGAAAACATAATCAAATCAACAAAATAAGGTAAAATTATTTTAACTAATAAAAACAAAAATATCATTGTTCTTAAGAACTTTATAAAAAGAGTTGAATGGAGGTGAAAGATATGGCAAATGAAGTAACTAAAATGATTATGGAAACCATCTTAGCATTAATCACCACAGCATTCGCATTCGTTGCTGGTGAAGCATGGAACAGCGCAATCCAAGCATTCATTGAATCCTTCATCGGTGCTGGAGATGCTATCCCTAGTTTATTCACATACGCTATTATTGTAACCATCATTGCAGTAATCGTAACTGTAATCATCGCTAGAGTAGCTGGTAAAATGGGCGTAGAAACAGAATAAACAAAAAACAAAAAGGAATT
>JAFXWB010000013.1 GCA_017534425.1 Bacilli bacterium | reverse complement strand
TAAATGGTCTAGTCGGTTTAATCATTGCAATCTATGGTCTAGAAGGTATATTGCTCCCAATCTTCACTCATAAAGTTAAAGCCGAAAGAATCGAGATGCTTAATGGCGGTGTTAACTTACTTATTGCCATCATTATGATTTTCCTTTTAGAAGGACATGACTATGAACTTCGTATTGTCTGTGTTCTTTGGTCCTTATGGTCAATCATGAGAGAAGGCGTCGAAATCTTTGATAAAGGGGTTATTGGAATTAAAAACCACCCAATTACATCAATCATAAACTTTGCAGAATCTATTATTGTTATAGTTTTCTCAGTTCAATTAATTATCGCAAAAGATGCAGATGAACTTGAGCATCACGCTCACGCTCACGTTATTTTATTAGGAATTGAGTTAATTATTGAAGTTATTTGGGTCTATGTTGGTGAATTTGAAGCTAGAATCTTAAGACGTATTAGAAGAAGACGTCATAAAGAAGAAAAAGAAGAACTTGAGCATCAACAAGAAGAACAATCTGAAGAGGCAAAACCTGTAGAAGAAAAATAGAAACTTTCATTTATGAAAAAGAAAGCCATTTTGCTTAGTATCTTATCTTTATTTGTCCTTTCTGGATGTAATTTTTTTGATACTGTTCTTGGTTGGTTTAAGAAAAAAGAACCAACCCAAGAACAACAAGATAATGAAGATTCAGATGCTGGTTATATAGACACTAAGCGAGTTGGTGAATTTTATGGCGGCGTAGTCATTAATGATAAATATAATGGTTATGAATTCTCAAGATCTAAAACTAAGATTGAAAAACCAACTGAAGGAACAGGTGTAATTAACATTTATGCTTTCAATGATTTTCATGGTGCCGTAAAGGCAAACTATAGTGAACCAGGCTTAAAAACAATCGGAACCTTCTTTAAAGAAAAAAGCCAACAACAAAATACATTAATCCTAGATCAAGGAGACACTTGGCAAGGATCACTTGAATCTAATTACGAGTATGGTGCAATTGTTCAAGATGTCTTTAACTATGCTGGAGTTTCTTTAAGAACAGTCGGAAACCATGATTTTGACTGGGGTTTAAATCATCTTGAAAGCACAAATAACAGAAAATTGGGTGATGATTATATCCCAACTTTAGCAGCTAATGTTTTCGATTATATATACGGATATAATGGCGGTACTCAACAAAGTCAATGTGGTATGGAATATGCAACCTTTATTTTAGATAATGGAATAAAAGTTGGCGTTGTCGGTGTTATTGGCGAGGATCAAATTACATCTATTTGTTCAAATTTAGTGAGTTCGGTTTGTTTTACAAACCATTTTCAAAAAGCTCGTGAAATTTCTGATTACTTAAGAATTGAGAAAAACTGCGATGTAATTATTGTTTCAGCCCATGAATCTGCCGCAAATTTGACAAGTCCAGAATTATGCAGCGTCTCTCCAGTTTCACATAAACGTTATGCTGATTTAATTTTGGGAGGTCATTCACATTATCAACAAGAATACACAATTGATGGTGTGAAATGTGTCCAGTGGGATTCAAATGGAGAATCAACTGGTTATATTAAATTAAACTATGATTTCAAGAATAATTGCGTTTTAGATGATTCGACTAGAGTACAAACATATAGTGCTAGTTACTTACGTTCAAATTATTCCGTTATAGAAGAAACCATAGATAAAATGGTGGATGATTATTTAAAAATTACTGATGAACTTGCATTTGAAGTTTTAAGCAATAATTTTACGAGTTCATTTGATACAACAAGTCTTGCAAACTTAATGTCTGAAGCTATTTTTGATGCTGTTAAAACAGCGGGATACACAATAGACTTTGCAGTTACTAATTATGCTCGTACAGGCTTTTATGATATCGAATTCACCTATGGTGATTTGTATAGATCTTTTCCTTTTGATAACCAAATTATATTGATGGATATTTCGTCTCAAACATCTATTAATTCGCTTTCTCACAATATGACATATAGGGAAGACACCACAATCAAAGGCGATTCAGGTCAACATCGAATCGCAGTCATTGACTATATTGGACTTCATCAAAATAATCATCGACAATACGACTACTTTCCAGATGCAACAAATCTTGAGATTTTTAATCCAGGTGGAGGAGAGAACCCTCCAATTTATAGGAATATTTTGAAAGATTACCTTAAAAATAACACAACAAAAGTATTCTCTTCAGATGATTACTCAAGTTCTAATGCTCACTTTAGAATAGACTAATTTATAAAATAATCCTTGAAATAAAGACGTAGATATCATAATATAAATCTCGCCCTTTGCCGTCATAGCTCAGATGGTAGAGCAAATGTCTCGTAATCATTAGGTCGGGAGTTCGATTCTCTCTGACGGCACCACTTAAAAAAACACAGCATTGGGTGTTTAGCTCAGCTGGGAGAGCATCTGTTTGACGTACAGAAGGTCATAGGTTCGAGCCCTATAGCACCCACCATTGAGAAAGTTACTCCTTAATTGGAGTTTTTCTTTTGCCTTTTTACAATAAAAAAAGATAACGTATTACTGCGTGAAGTCTTGAAACTCCGCAACCGTTACCTTCAATTATTTAATCATGGTGGAGTATTTTAATAAAGAAGATTTTTTATTTTTACTAAAGTAGAGATATAATTGAAAGCACGCACCAGTAGTTTAGTGGTAGAACTCTAGCTTCCCAAGCTGGCCGTGCGGGTCCGATTCCCGTCTGGTGCTCCAGTTAACTAAATGAGATTGATGTAATGTCAGTCTCTTTTTTTGTTTAGATGTCCACAAATTGAGGACAACTGAATTAAAAGTTTTGTATTATATTTGCTATTACATAATAATTAATACATAATTAACCTATGAATTTTAATTAAATTAGAATTCACATTTGCTTTATATTACGAGATTAAAAATGAAAAAGAATAAGTTGTTTATATTAGCTGCTTTAATTCCATGCACTATTGCGTTAAGTGGATGTTTTTTACGAGACATTATAAACAATAATGAAGAAGAAATTGTGGTAGATCTTCCAAAGATTGAAGTAGTTAATAATCTAAAGATTAATTTAAGAGGAAGAACTGCAAAATCACTTTATCCTGCTCTATCTAATAATTCAGTTAAAAATCCAGAATTTACTTTCTCTACCTCTAATAGTGCGGTCGCTACAGTTTCCTCTGATGGACTAGTCCAAGGTAGAGCTGTTGGAACTGCAACTATATCAATTGCATTAACAAGTAACACAAATGTCAAAGCAACAGTAAAAGTAAATGTTGTTGACGAAGAAGTTAAACATTATGACTACACAATTATGTTTTATATGTGTGGCTCTGATTTAGAGTATAACTCCGAAACCCCTGAAAACGAGCAAGTTCACTATTTTACCCAGGATATCCAAGAGATTTTATCAGTTTCTGGTATGCCTGATACTGTAAAAATCCTCATTGAAACTGGTGGAACTTTACGTTGGAATATGCCTGGAGCATTTCTTGAAGGCGCAAGTCAAATATCACATACCAACCTTCAAAGATGGGAAGTTGATAATGGTACAAACAAATTAAGACTAGTTGAAACTCTTCCAAATAACGATATGGCTTCTGAATCTTCATTTTCAGAATTCTTAAGCTGGGGACTTGATGATTATGAAGCAGAACAAATGGGCGTTGTTATGTCAGGACATGGTGGTGGAATCGCTGGATGTGTTTATGATGATAACTACATTGCAAAAGTCGGAAACCAATTATGGCAAAGAACTCTTAGAACATTTGAAGTAGCAGGTGCTGCTAAAGCAGCATTAGCGAACTCCAATCGTGATAAATTTACATGGATTGGTTATGACTGTTGTGTCATGCAATGCGCTGATATTGCAACAATCAATGCTGATTACTTTGATTACATGGTTGCATCTCAAGAAAACGAGATTGCAACTGGTTGGAACCATGATATGTATCTTCCAATGATTAAATCAAATACTCATGTATCTCCTGAACTCTTACTTCCAGAAATTTGTGATGCATTCTTAGCGGATAATCATAGAGAAGTAGAATCAGGTGATGAGGTTTGTTACCAAACACAATCAGTATTAGATTTAACTAAAACTGATGCTCTAGTAACTGCATTCAATACATTAGTGGAACAAATGGGTATTTCAATGGTCGCGTATGGCAATGCCGAAACCGCTTTTAAGAGTTGTCTTAATAGATTTGGTGATAAAATATTCGGACTTGCTGATTTCAACTCATTTATGAGTAAATTAAAAGGTGTAAATCCATTTCTTGATGTCTCTGCAGTAAAAGAGGCAATTAATGAGATGGTTATTTATAAAACAAGCTGTTCTAAATATAACGAGACTCCATGTGGGGTCAATGTATTCTTCCCGAAAACTTTGAGTTCAAAATACATACTTCAAGTCGGGAAAGAAGATTATTCAAATAGTTTATCTACTAAGTTTACCAAATGGCAGAACATGTGTGTTACCTTTGGTAAATTTGGTTGGGAATCCATTTAGGAGGTAAAAAAATGGACAATAAAAATCTTAAATTCGAAGATATTAAGCCTAAGAAAGTATCGCTTAGTAAAATTCAAGAAAAACTTAGTGCTTTCACCAAAGCATTAGAAGAAACCAAAGATCCAAAAGAAGCTTTAAAAGTCATTCGTGCTTTAGAGAAATACATGGATAAGTTCGCGAATAACGCCACTGTAATCTCAATTAATTATTCACTTCATACAAATGATAAGCACATTGCAAAACTTCAAGATCATTTAGATGAAATCTCTCCACATATCTCTAATGAGATAAATAAGTTCAATAAGGTACTTGTAAAACACCCATGCCGTAAAGAACTTGAAGAGAAGTTAACTCCATACTATTTCCAAATGATTGATAACTCACTTAAATCATTTGATGAAAAGATCATTCCAGAGTTAATTGAAATCAATAAGTTATCATCTCAATACGACAGAATCATGGGTGGTGCTCAAATTGAATTTAGAGGCGAAATTTATAACATGCCACAAATGGGTAAATTCGCTAAATCAAAAGATAGAGACACTAGACGTGAAGCATCAATTGCAGTCGATAAATTTTTCCAAGAAAATGAGGAAAATATTGGGGAAATCTATGGAAATTTGGTACTTTTACGTGATAAAGCCGCTAAAAAACTTGGCTTTAAAAACTACATTGAATTAGGTTATCTTAGCCTTGGTAGAGTTGATTATGATGCCAAGATGGTAGCAGGTTATCGTAAGCAAATCGCTGATGAAGTCGTACCAATTTGTCAAAAGCTCTACAAAGAACAAGCAGCACGTATTGGTATTCCATTTGCTGAGATGAAATCATACGACTACAACTTATCATTTTTAAGTGGTAATCCAACTCCAAAAGGTGATGCAAAACATCTTGTTGCTGAAGCCACAAAAATGTATGAAGAAATGTCTCCAGAAACTGGTGAATTCTTCCATATGATGCAAGACCATCATTTACTTGATTTGGAAGCAAGAGCAGGTAAGCAACCTGGTGGTTATATGACCTTCCTTCCAGTTCAAAAATTCCCATTCATTTTTGCTAACTTCAATGGCACTGAACATGACGTGAATGTCTTAACCCACGAAGTGGGCCACGCATTCCAAGGATATCTTTCCAGGAATATTAAACCTGGAGATTTCCGTTCACCAACCCTTGAATCTTGCGAAATTCACTCAATGTCTATGGAATTCTTTGCATGGCCATGGATGAAGCTTTTCTTTGAGGAAGATGCTGAAAAATATCGTTATGCTCACTTAGCAGATTCAATCGAATTCTTACCATATGGAATTACTATTGATGAGTTCCAACACTGGGTATATGAACATCCAACCGCAACACATGAAGAAAGATGTGCTGCATATAAAGAAATCGAATCCCGTTATACTCCACATAAGAAGTATGATGATGAGATGAAGATTTGCCAAAAAGGTGGATGGTGGATGAGACAATCCCATATCTTCGGTGTTCCATTCTATTACATCGATTACACACTTGCCCAAGTTTGTGCTTTCCAATTCCTAGTCGAAATGACCAGAAATCGCGAAAAAGCCTGGAAAAAGTACGTAAAATTATGTAAATTAGGTGGCCGTTATCCATTCGTCACATTACTTGGAAAAGCACACTTAAGAAACCCATTTGAAGAAGGCAATATTCATAAGGTAATGGTGCCTCTTAAAGGAATCCTTAAATCATTTGATTTATCCAAGATTAAATAGTTAAAGGGCTTAAGCCCTTTTTCTTTTAGTCATTTAATTGTAGCTATAGCACTTCTTTATTTAACAAATAAGCTTTGCTATAATTCTAATTGTCTTTTTAAAGGAGATTAGCCGCTATGTTAGAATCAATCCTTAAAAATGGTAAATACGGATCTGTTGCAATTTGGATCGATTTTGCCATCTCAATTTTAGTTATTGGATTTTTACTTTATGTCACGATTAATTCAGCAAAAAGAAGGATTTTTACAATCGTTTCTATTATTGCTGGATGCGTTAGTTTAGTTGCATGGTTTTTAGCTTTCCACTTCCTTTGGACTTTATCAATTGTTTGTATGGCCGCTTTCTTAGCCGCAACAATCGTATTAAACCAAAGCGAACTCAAAGAACTTTTCACTTCCTTTGGAAGAAAGAAAACATCTAAAGGTGCTCAAAAAGTTTATGATAGACACGCTATTTGTCAAAAAGTAGCACTTGCAGTTGAAACTTTATCCAAATCAAAAACTGGTGCTTTGATTACTTTTGAGAAAAATGTCTTACTTTCCGATATTGTTAAGTCTGGGACAATTTTAAATGCTCCAGTTACTCCAGAACTATTAGTGACAATCTTCTACCCAGGTACAAGATTACACGATGGTGCTGTTGTTATTAGAAGAGATCAAATTTTAGCGGCTTCAGTTTACTACACTCCAACAACCAGACCACTAACTGGTAAGTTTGGTTCACGTCATAGAGCTGCTATTGGTATTTCAGAAATCACAGACTCAGTTACAGTAGTTGTTTCTGAAGAAACAGGTAGAGTCTCGTTAGCCTACCATGGTGAACTTATTTCTGTACCACCAGACAGTTTCTTGAGAACAGTCGAAGAATACTTATTCGCCGACGAAAAAGCCACAACTGAGGAAAAGAAATAATGGGAAAATATTTTGGAACAGATGGTGCTCGTGGTGTTGCTAATAAGCAAATCACTGGTGCTTTAGCATACAGAATCGGCCGCTATATTGGGCAATGCAAAAATGGCCGCAAAAACAAAATCTTAATTGCAAGTGATACTCGTATCTCTGGCAAACTTTTAGGAGACGCTGTTGGTGTTGGTATTGTTTCAAGTGGCTCTGATGTATATAACATCGGTGTTTCTACAACTCCATCAGTTTCTTACTTAGTAAGAAAACATGGCTTTGATTATGGTGTTATGATTTCCGCAAGCCATAATCCTTACTACGACAATGGTATTAAAGTTTTCAATGCTCAAGGTGAAAAACTTGAAGCTGAAATTGAAGACAAAATTGAAGAATACATTGATAGTCCAAGAGACGATTTGCCATTAATGACAAACGAAAACATTGGAAGACATATGCCTTGTGATGAACTCATTGATGAATATGTTGAATTTTTGGTGTCTAAAGCAGATCCAAAAGTTAAAAACTTAAGAGTATTTATTGATTGTTCGAATGGTTCTTCTTCAGATATCGCTCCTAGAGTTTTAAGAAAACTTGGTGTTGATTTTGAAGTAGTCGCTAATAATCCGGACGGAATTAATATCAACGACAGATGTGGTTCAACACATATCGAACATGATTCCGAGAAGGTCCAAAAAGGTAATTTTAATGTTGGATTTGCTTTTGATGGTGATGCTGATAGATGTTTAGCATTAACTAGAGATGGTGAAGTCATTGATGGTGACCAACTCATCTATTTGAATGCATTAAACCTCAAGAAACACGGAAAATTAGCAGGAAATACCGTAGTTATTACAGTTATGAGTAATCTTGGGCTTAAGAAAGCTTTAGCCTCTGAAGGCCTTGAATATCACGAAACAACTGTTGGTGATAAATACGTTCAACAAGATATGAAAGCAAACAAACTTTCAATCGGTGGAGAACAATCAGGCCACATCATTTTCCTTGATGATTTAAATACAGGTGATGGTGTTCTAACAATGATTCATACTCTTAACGTTATGGCTACCGAAAACAAAGATCTCAAAGAACTTGTCGCTAACTTAAAGATTTACCCACAATGTTTGAAAAACGTTATGGTTACGAATAAAGAAGCCGTCTTATCTAATCATGGCTTTAAAGCTAAGGTAAAAGAATTAGAGGAGTCTCTCCAAGGCAATGGACGTATCTTAGTTCGTGCGTCTGGCACTGAACCAAAGATTCGTGTCATGTGCGAAGCACCTACTCAAGAACAATGTGACAAAATCACATCAATCCTTGCTAGTTACGTAGAGGAAATTAGATAAGAAATGAAGTATGAAGAATTTTACGACTTTGTCGTGAAAGTTCACTCAATCGCTAAAATAGGTCTAACTTATTCAAAAGATCCATATGCGATTGATAACTATAAAGAACTTAATGAGCTTTCTAGAGAAATGCTCGAAAAGTTCATGGATGTTAAGTTTGATAAACCTTCAATGTTTACAAAAGAGGTTTACCCGACTCCAAACATCTCCGTTAGAACTCTTATTGGAAACGAAAAGAATCAGATCTTACTAGTAAGAGAAGCTAACACAGGATTCTGGTCATTCCCTGGTGGATGGGCTGAATTATATGATTCTCCAAAAGAGGCAGCATATAACGAAGTAGTCCAAGAAACAGGCGTGAAACCTGAAATAACTCGTTTAATTGGAGTTATTGATAGACTACCGCATAAGTCCAACAAGAATGTCCCAGAATACGTCATCATATTCGAGGGTAAAGTAAGTGATAATGACTACTCAAAACATTGTCACGAGATTACCGAGGTTAAATTCTTTGATATTGATCATCTTCCTGAAATGTCTAAGAAGTTAACAATAGATGAACTCGATATAATATTTGATGCATATAAAAACAATAAGGTCATATTTGATTAAGTTATAGGAGGAAAAATATGCCAACCCCACATAATGAAGCTAAAAAAGGCGAGATCGCAAAAGTCGTATTAATGCCAGGTGATCCAAATCGTGCCAAATGGATTGCAGAAACATTCCTACACGATTACAAACTTGTTAATCAAGTCAGAGGAATTTTCTGTTTTACAGGATACACCAAAAATAACAAACGTATTTCTGTTATGGCGCACGGTATGGGAAACCCATCGATAGGAATTTATTCCTATGAGTTATTCACAGAATACGATGTTGATGTAATTATTAGAGTTGGAACATGTGGTTCTTACCAAGAATATATCAACTTCTTCGATGTTCTTATTGGTGAATCAACATGTACAGATTCAAATTATGGTGCTCAACTTGGTCATCCAATTACCTATTGTCCAAAAGCATCACCAGAACTAGTGGAAACCGCTAAGGAAGTCTTAACAAAGAAAGGTTATCCATTCCATGTTGGTCAAGTATTCGCAGCAGACGTCTTCTATGACTTCAATAAAGATGTTTGGAAAGAATATGCTAAACGTGGTGTCTTAGCAGTCGAAATGGAATCATATGCTTTATATATCAATGCTGAATACCTTGGTAAGAAAGCAATGACCATGTTAACAGTTACAGACCACTTCCTAAAGGAAGGCAGATTAACTCCAGAGCAACGTCAAACAGGTCTTCGTAATATGATTGACTCTGCTATTGAAGTTGCAGAAAAATACGCTGAATAACAATTATCTTATGTTTATAGCTCTAGCCGTAATTCTCTTTCTTTTCATTGTCGCATTTATATTGTTTTTGTTGTTCCTTCGTAAGATGAGTAAAGAAACATTTAAAATGTACTGCCAAAGAAAAGTAAAAAGAATTGCTAGAAGAAATAACTTACTTGCAATTGAAAATTTAAATATCCTTAACTACGAAAGAGAAAAGATCGGTGTAGACCACGTTATATTTGGGAAGAAATATATCTATGTCATCACTGACTTTATGTTAAAAGGATTTGTCTCTGGTGAAGTAAATGATAATTCCTGGGTTTACTTCAATAAAATAGAGAAAAAGAACCATTATTTAGAGAATTTAAGTTATGTTTCGGACAAAAATATCCTGGAATTCGCGGGAATTTTAGGGATTAACGCTGACCCAATTGTATCAATTTGTTTAGTGCCAAATGAATGTGATTTCACAGTTAAGCAACTTGAATACAATAAGAAAATGGTCGTCCATTATTCCTCACTTAGTAGAAAGATAAAAGAGCTAGAATCACAAAACATTGGAACACTTAACGAAAAACAAATCTATGAGCAATACCAATCAATCAAATCCAAAAACGAAGAAAGAAGTAGAAAGACTTCAATTTAAGGATGTCATTACTTCTTTAAAAGAAGAGAAACACGGATTTTCTCCTCAACTTTTTTGGTTTGTCTTTTTCACTCTTCTTTCACTCATTCTTGCATATATATTCCCATACTCATTAATTATTACTTTACCTTTGGTAATCGTACCTTCCTGGTTTGCTTTTAACTCTGTAACATGTATTAAAGGAGTAAAAAACTCAGAAAACATCAATTTCTTTGTGATGTTTAAGTCATACTTCTCTCCGCTTTTCTTTGGAGGGTATCGTATTCTTTTAGGATTTTTAAAAGGACTTGCTACATATGTAGGCGTTTCATCTATTTCATTTACTGTCTACTCACAAGTAGCTTTAAACAAAAACGCAGAGTATCAAGCGATAATGGAGCAAATGAATAATCCTACTGACATCGCTGAATTAATGAATGACTTAAATGAATTCATGATGTCAGAAACTATGGTTAAGCCAATATTCTTGATTACATCCATAGGATTACTCTTAGGAATCGCGGTATTTCTTCAACATGTACTTAAACACTCAATGAAGATGAGAAGAAATCTTTTTACTCGTTCTCCAATGCCAATGAGACAGTTCCATTTAGTGGATAGAAAAGTAAGAAAAGATAATAGAGGATTATTATGGGCATCTTATTTAGCATCTAGCTGGTTTATTCAAGTTTTAGTGATACTAAGTGCCGCAAGTGGAGTAGTTATAGGCTATTTCTTACTTAGGGATTTTGATCCAATTAAAGCAGTTATTATCTCGGTATTTATTGGCTTTGTTCTACTAATACCGTTATTTAACTATATAAGCATGATGCAAAATATGCTTTATCTCTCCCTTCGTCATAAATATGAAGAAACATTTGTGAACATGACTCTTGAATTCTTAACTAAGTTCAAAGATAAACTTGGTATTGAAGAAGAAGAGGCTAAAAAAATAGAAGCTATTCTTAATGAAACTAAGAAAGCTACCGAAGAAGAAAAGAAAACAATAGAGGAGGAAGATAATAACTCTGAAGAAAAATAAAAACCCACGATTTCTCGTAGGTTATTAATCACAATGGAGCAGCTGGCGGGAATCGGACCCGTATAGCCACCTTGGCAAGGTGGTGTTCTACCACTGAACTACAGCTGCAATTCAGCGTGATTATTATATAAAAAGTGATATAATACTTCAAGTTAAAAAATAATTAATATGAAAACGTACGTAGATTTAGCAAATTACATATTTCCAGAAATAACAGAAACAATAGCAGATTTAGAAGCAAAATATCCTGCTAGAAACTTACCTGAGGGCGCTGAAGTAACTCGTTTTGCTCCATCCCCAACTGGTTTTTTACATTTAGGTTCACTTTTTACCTCTTTAGTTGCTCATAAAGTCGCTAAAGATACTGGTGGAGTTTTTTATCTTCGTTTAGAGGATACAGACACCAAACGTGAAGTAGAAGGTAGTGGAGACGAACTTGTTCGTCAACTTGCCTACTTTGGTATTGATCCGAAAGAAGGATATCTTGGTAAAGATGTCGGTGAATATGGACCATATAAGCAAAGCGAAAGAG
>JAFXWB010000012.1 GCA_017534425.1 Bacilli bacterium | reverse complement strand
TAGAGGAGACGGTTCTAAGAAATTATCATCATATAGAGATACAGCTAAGAATTCATTCTTCCTCCTTAACGGTTATACTTTTGGTGCTAAACTCTTAAAACAAGACGCAACAGAACTTGGTGATTTAGGATTTAACAAAGTCAACGAAAGAAGATTATCATTATCAAAGAAACATTTCATTTACAGAGCAAATCATGCTCCAGCAACCGTTGGTGATGATACAGTAAATTCAATTAAATTAACACTTAAAGGTAAAACACAAAATAATACTGTCACTGATCCAGTTGATTTCGATGTTGAAATTTTAGTTGGAAGCATTGCAGCTGGTTCCACCGGAATGTCAGTTGAGAACGGAAAACTCAAAATGGGTAAAGCCGACACAATCATTACCCTTGAATTTGATCTAGAAGCCACCTCATCAGGCGTCAATATTAGTAATGTAGCTGCTTATGCAGAAGCATACTTATAATTCAAAAGTTTAGTCAAATAACCGATAACTAAAAATACCCCAAATCCAAAAAACGGACGAGGGGTATTTTTTCACATTTCATCAAAATTCCCAGGAAAAACCGTAAATTTTGATTAATTTTAATATTTACAAAACTTATGCAAAAATATTTGTGATAGAATCTTATCAACAAATAAGACATTATAAATATTAATAAATCGAATCAAAGCTCTATATTCGAAACATACTTAAGTCGGTCAGAACATGAAAAAAAGAATCTGGGTAATCATAGTCAATGTAATCATTATGGTATCTATGGTTGTTTTCGTTGTTATTTATGCAACCTTAGAATCGAAAAAAACAAGACAAACTCAAATTGAACATTTTGAAAATACAACAATTACAATGGAACACGTCACCGAAAACTATTTTGAAGGTGAACAACGTATTTGTGATGTTTGGGCTACACACATAAACAGCCAAGAAATGACAATGGATGAAGCGACATCATTTATTTGTACTTCCCACGTCCATAAAAAAGCGTCTGCTCACATAATTTATCCAGATACTTTAGCGGGTAAATCTACTAGAGATGCAAAAGACAATATTGTAATTTCTGACGTTTCCTACAAAGGTTACGATTTGGTTAATGATTTATCTTGGATACATAATGCTCCTGAATCCATTAATGTTTCTCGCGTATTCCAAAATCCAATTAATTCTGAAGACACTATTGCTTTTGCTCACTATATAACACTTAAAGAAGGCGGGGTATCTAAACCTGCAATTTTGCTTCGTTTATTACCGGAATCTGAGCTTATTGCAAAATGGGTTTTTCCAAAAGAAGAATTTGAAACTGCTGAACTTGCAATTATTGATGGAAAAGGCGGTTATATTATTCAAGGCGAGTCTTACAAAAATTCAAATTTCTTAGATTTTTATAGATATTACAATGATGTTGATTTAGCTACTGCAGAAGAAGTCTTTAAAGACATTACTTCAAAACCAGGTTCAATAATGGTATTAAACTCAAAAGGTCAAAAATGTATTTTGGCGTATTCTCCAGTTGACGAAGACGGAACCTGGACTCTTCTAAGCTTAATGCCATATAAAAACCTCGTTTCTGGTACTCAAAACTGGTTACTTATTGGTGTCACCACGGTTGGTCTTTTAGTTCTGTTTATCTTCGACCTTATGGTGATGCTTTATTTCAATAAACAACTTCAAATAACTGCAAAAGAAGCTAGATCTGCCAGCAAAGCAAAGACAGATTTCCTTTCTACAATGTCACATGACATCCGTACTCCAATGAATGCGATTATTGGTCTTACAACAATCTCAGAAAAAAATCTTGGAGATGAAAAATTAGTTAAAGAAAACCTAAGAAAAATTAATCTTGCAAGTAACCATTTGTTAACTTTAATAAACGACATATTGGATATTTCAAAGGTTGAAAGTGGAAAATTAAACTTAGTTCCTCAATCCTTCTCAATTGTAGAATCAGTGGAAAATCTTATGAATTTATCTCAACCAATGATTAAAGAGAAGAATATTGATTTTAATTTCTATATTTCTCGTTTCGATAAGGAATATCTTTTTGCTGATCAACTAAGACTTAATCAAATCTTTATTAATCTTTTATCTAACGCGATTAAATACACAGACCCGCACGGAAGTGTAAGTGTTGATATGAAAGAAGAACCAAGCGAAAAAGAAGGCTGTGTAAAACTTACGTTTAAAGTTTCTGATACCGGTATCGGAATGAGCCCAGAATTCTTAGCAAATCTTTATCAGCCATTCTCACGTCAAACTGACAGTCGTGTTAATAAAATTCAAGGCACCGGTCTTGGTTTAGCCATTACAAAACAAATGGTGGACCTTATGCAAGGCACAATCGATTGTCAAAGTGAACAAGGCAAAGGAACAACATTTACCGTTGTTTTAGATCTTCCAATAGCAGAACATCAAAGAGGAGAAATGAAACTTGAAAATATGGATGTTTTGATCGTGGATGATGATGAAATCCTACTTGAAACAGCCGTTGATACAATGGAATCTCTTGGCTTAAATACTGAACAAGCAACGGGCGGCTTAGAAGCACTTGGAATGATTAAACATAGAGAACAAGAAGGCAAGAACTATGACATAGTCATAATTGACTTAAAAATGCCAGATATTGATGGTATTGAAACTGTTCGCCGCATCCGTGAAGAAATTAAATCTAAGGTTCCAATTTTATTAATATCTGCATACTCTTATTCAGATGTTGAAGACCAAGCTAAAGAAGCTGGAGTTAGTGGATTCTTAAGTAAGCCTCTTTTCCGCTCAACTCTATATGATAAGATTAGTGAAATACTTGGTACTGAAAAAGAATCTGTTGAGCAAGAAAATGATTATTCAGACTTAGAAGGTATGAATATTCTTGTGGCAGAAGACAACGATATTAACTGGGAAATTATCTCTACGTTACTTTCGATGTATGGAATAAATACAGAGCGCGCAGAGAATGGTCGAGTTGCTCTTGAAAAGGTAAAATCTGCGGAAAAAGGCAGGTATTCTCTTGTGTTTATGGATATTCAGATGCCAGAAATGAATGGTTTAGATGCGACAAGAGCAATCCGTAATCTTGACGATCCGTGGGCATCCAGACTTCCTATTGTCGCTATGACAGCAGACGCATTCTCAGAAAACGTTACTGAATGTTTACAAGCCGGTATGCAAGGACATATCGCTAAACCAATAGACATTAAACTTGTAATTAAAGTGATTCAAAAAATTAAGGAGGAATCTAAAAAATGAAAAAGTTAGTACGTGTCAGTTTAGCTTTCCTTTCTACATTAATGGTTATTTCGTGTAAAGGAAAAACAAAAAAAGAAACTGGAGAATTTAAACCATCACTTGATGTTGGCACTCGTTGTGCGATTAAAGTTGTCGGTGACTACGACAATTTTGAAGCTCTAGAAGCTGAATTTGATCGTTTTAACGAATATTATCCAAACGTCACCCTTTCTTATAGAAGATTTAATCCATACGCTAGTAATTTAGCAACAAAACTTGAACAGGAAGATGGAAAAAATATTAACATTTTCTTCTCTTATGCTTCATATATGGCCGGAGGTGAAACATATAATTCAATTGTTTCTCATATGGAAGATCTTGCTGATCCTAAATTAAATATTGGTATAGATTCTCTCCGCTCAGGACTTGTAAATAAAGATAAAGACGGCAAAGTATTTTTAGCTCCTGTTTTCTCTAGAACATATGGAACACTAGTTAACAATGATTTATTCGAAAAAGAAGGTATTGCTGTGCCATCAACTTGGGATGAATTATTGAACGCGTGCGCATTATTTAAAGAAAAAGGTTATTTAAGTCCTATGATGGGATATTCTTTAGGCGATTCAAGTTGTTGGATGAACACAGTTGCTTATCCAGCATTTGTAGCCGCTCTTGCAGGTAATCCAGAAGCATTAGAAAAAGCTAACAATTTAGATCCTTCAGCTGGTTCATACATGTCGGAAGGACTTAATAAGGTAAAACAACTTGTAGATACTGGTGCAGTTAATCTTGTTCAATGCGACGGTAATGAAGAACAAGGAATTAAAGGCATTACCGATAACTATAAACAAGTTTTACTTCGTTTCTTTAAAGGCGATGTTCCAATGATGATTTGTACAGCAGACACTGTTTCAGGCGGAAGAAAACGTGAAAAAGAATCTGCAGAATTCAAAGAAAATCCATTTGGATATTCATTTCTTCCTATCCCATTAACGAATGAAGGCGGCTACTTCATTGATAGCCCATCAGTTGAATTCTCAGTTAATAAAGATTGTAATAACTTAGATATGACAAATGAATTTATGAGATTCTTATTTCAAAAAGAAGAACTCAAAAATCTTGCTTCATTAAAAGGGTTGATTAATTCAACCAAAGATGAACCATTTGGTGCAATGTATGCTTCATTTGCAGAAGTTCCAACAGAACGCACATTCTCTCCAGAATCTCTTGGAATTAAAGATCCTTTAGCAAAACAAATTAGACTTGCATCTTATAAAGTTGGTAAAGGTGAATTAACAGTTGAACAAGCAATTGCTCATTACGGCTCACTCTCATAAAAAAACGTGGAAAAACCATTAGAAATTGAGAAAATATTATGCCAGAAAATGAATACGTAATTGCATATAGCTATAAAGGGCAAAGACGATTTGAACACATCTTTGCAAGAACTCCTGATGAAGCAAAAGATTTGTTTAGGGGTCGTCATATTGAGCCTATTGAAAGTTGTTTGCTCGCAAAATATTCGATTGATAAAAGATAATACTCAACTAAGCCACCTATAATGGTGGTTTTTTGATGAAAAGATAACCAAATAAGAAAACATTATTTATAATAATTAAGTAACTCAAACTTTAAAGATGAAAAGATATAGTGTTATTGGTATTTCTATAGGCGGAACAAAGACTGCTGTTACACACGCATTTTATGATGGCATCTTTTCTAAAATAGAAAAGAAAGTCTTTTCAACGAACCCAAACAATCCTAAAGAAGTAATGGAAAATATTTTTAAATGCGTTGAAGATTTTTCATATCCAGTTGATGTTATTTCATTAGCGACCGGGGGACCACAAGATACTAAAAAAGGTCTTTTACTTAAACCCCCTCATTTACCAGGATTTGATAACTTTCCAATAGTAAAAATTTTAAAAGATAAGTACCAATGTGATGTTTACTACTTAAACGATGCCGATGCTTGTGCATTAGCAGAATTTAAATTTGGTGCGGGAAAAGCATATAAAAATGGTGCATATTTAACATTTGGCACCGGTTTTGGAAGCGGACTAATCTTGGGTGGAAAGCTTTATGCAGGTAACAATGGAATGGCCGGAGAAATAGGTCATGTTAGGTTAAGCGACAACGGGCCAGTTGGTTATGGTAAAGCCGGTTCTGTTGAGGGCTTCATTGCAGGTGGCAACATTCCACTTTGGGCAAAAGAATTGATTCAAAACAAAGAAACTAATTTGCATAAATACAATCAATTAACAACCAAAGATATAGCCTACGAAGCAAGAAACGGTGATAAGGTTGCAATAGAGATTTTTGACAAAGTTGCAGAAAGACTAGGAGAAACCATTTCAATATTACTAGATTTATTAAATCTAGAAGTAGTTATTGTTGGGGGCATCTATCCTCGTTGTTTAGATTTATTAGAAAAGAAAGTTAAAGAATCGGTTAAGAAAAATTCTATTAATTTTGATGTGTGTAAGATTATTCCATCTGAGTTAAACGAACAAATAGATGATTACTCTTCCTTGGTTGGAATATTGTTAGGAGAAGATATGAAAACATTTTATGAACGTTATCCACAACTTGAATCACAAAAAGACAATATTGAAGAAGCAATTAATGTTTTAGAAAATTGCTTTAAGAACAATGGAAAGATTTTGGTTTGCGGCAATGGTGGTTCAAGCAGTGATGCAGCACACATTACTGGCGAATTAATGAAAAATTTCCGAGAAAAACGCCCTTTAAATGAAAAATTAGCACAAAAAATCAATAAAGAATTTGATGAAGAAGTGTCTAACAAACTACAAGTCGGCATCCCTTGTATTGACCTAACATCTCAAACAGCATTGCTAACAGCATTTGCCAATGATGTTGATCCAGATTATATATTCGCCCAACAAGTAGTCGGATACTCAAAAGATAATCCACACGATGTTGTATTAGCATTATCAACATCAGGTAATTCAAAGAATGTCGTTAATGCAGTAAAAGTAGCAAAAGCACTTGGCCTTAAGACAATTTCTCTTACTGGCAAGAATGATAGTTTACTTTCAAAGCTCTCAACAATTTGTATTAAAGCTCCAGGAACAGAAGTGTTTAAAGTCCAAGAATATCACTTGCCAATATATCACTATATTTGTATTGAATTAGAAAAGCGCATTTAATGCGCTTTTTTATATTTTACTTTTTGTAATTATATCCAATCACATTCTTTTTAAAGAAGTAAAAGCGTCAAAATATCGCTCGCCTAGAATTATTATTGAATTTTTAGAAAAATGATCTAAGTCTCCATTATGGAGTTCTTCTTCATTACTTGGTAAATCAGTTGTTTGAACAAAAGCTGCATTCCCAATTCTGTTGCAAACATCAATTGTTGCTTTTTCAACAGCTTCAGTTTGAACTAAATAATGCTTTTTCCAGTCTCTGCACATTCCACCAGTAATGAAAGGAAAATCAAATTGCTTATATTCTTCTTTAATTGCTAAAAATTGTTTGAGAAGATTTGAATAATAATATTCATATCTTTCATCATAACTAAACCAAGCATTCTCAAAAGCATCGTGTTCTCCTTGATGCCAAAGAAATGCAACTATCCTATTGTTTTTGTTTAAAGAGAGGCCAATATTAATCATATCTAGCATCCTTATATATAAGGGATTCCCAACCCCGTGCTGATTAAAAGCAAATCCGCTTCCACCATAACCGGTCTTGATAACCAAAATTTTTCTACCTGATGTATAGAATTTTGATTTTTTGTATTGCTCAACAAAACTCAAAGATAGATCGGAACAATAAGTACCATCTTTACTTCTTCTTTCTTGGAGTTCTCGTATAATTACTTCAACAGGATAGACAAAGTCTAAACCGCCGTATGAACCATCTTCTTTTATCTTCATTCCGAACTTATTTTTATCGATAATTTCATAAGCATCAGATATAACTTTTGGTGTCTTTTCACGCGAAACAGCATAGCCTTCAGCGTTACTTTGTCCCGCAAGAACAACAATATCAAATTCAATATTGGTAAAGTCAGTTTTCATATGAAATTAGGATAATGCACTTTGTAGTTATTTTTTATTAACTTGGTTTTATTTCACAACAAACAGGAATTTATTATCAACAGTTTGAAGAGAGGCAATATACAGGAATATTACAATAATGCTGTATAAGAACGCATCTTATTTACACATAGCGAACGTCACACTATATAATAAATACGAGAATTACAAAATGCGCTTAAAATTAACCAAGCCAACCAAATTATTAATTTGTATTACAGGTTTGTTTTCATTTTGCTCCATATTAGTTACAACATTTAAAACTAAATCTAGAGAAGCTTTGGCGGCAGATCCAATCGAGGGATATTATGCTAAAGCGGCTGGTGATTCAAAACTTAGCAATATTACTTTTGAGCTTGAAGCAAATACCGCTCCGCAAGATTCAACTAAATACAAAACATCAAATGGTTCTTTAAAAGTTTTAAGAGAAAACGGAACAATACATACAGTAGCCGATTCAGTCGATGCTTTTACAAAAACTGCAGAAAAAACCTACAAAATTGCAACTACTGCTTTCTCTGGCGTTGGCGCACTTAATGCTGGGGACACTATTATTCTAGATGGTAATTTTGTTAGAGATGACTGCACTTTGCATATTAAAGAATCGAAGCTTTATGTTTATACTTCTGATTCAATAGTTACAGTTCCTCATAAAGTTACAAATATTACATCCTATTTGGATGGTGTTAGACCAAGTCAAGAAGTTCAATCTGGCCATAACTGGGCGTTCTTAATCTGGCCAAGTGAATTGCCATTTGAAGCAATGTTAAGAACTCAAGAAGACGGTTACTATCCAACAAGCATTCATAATATTTACGTTGACGGTGTTCCACACGCCAACTGTCGCTATGACGCGTTACGCAGAAGAGATGGTTGGGGTACCGAGATTTTCATTTGCGCAGAATCTCAAATTGGAAGCAACAATCCGGAGGTTGGGACTTTAGTTGTTATTGATGGAATATTTAATTATAAAAATTACAAAGATGGTCAATATATTGAAAATCCACATGTTGCATTAGAAAACGGCGAAAGTTTAGGCATTGAAATCAATTTGCTAGCATTCTTAAAAGTTGGTTCTGGAGTCGATGATTATAAGAAAGTTGACTTTAAGTCATACATTATTGAACAATTTAGTATTTTGTATAATTCGGATTTGTATGAACCAGAATTGTTTGAAGAAATAAATACAATTCATAGTCAACTTAAAACTTCAATTCAATCATTAAATACTGCAAAAGAGATTTACGATGCCTACAATTTAGCTGCCACCCAAATGCAATCCAAACCACTAACAGAAGATGGATTTGATTCATTTAAAGATCGTTACTTTGCAGAATTAAGTAACTATGTTGATTTAGATAAGTATTATGATGCTGATAAAGCCATTATTAACCAATATATTGCTGAATGTGCAGAGGCTCTTGAAACAGCTACTTCTACTCAACAAGTTTTGAATCTAATTGCATTAGCAAAGGCTCAAATTAACTCAGTTAAAACGAGAGCAACAAAAATGGAAGAAGCCGTCCTCCATTTAAGCGATGGTTATGAAGCTTTCCTCGCACCATATGATAATGTCACTTTGAATGATTTATCTTTAGGAAATTCTGCAATTTTCCACGGAAAAAAGAATCAAAGAGGCGATGATGTAAATACTAATGCTGAAGAAGATAATCAGTTCAATACATTTGCTCCAAATTCCAAAAATAAGAACGGAAATGTAGTTTTTAACTTCAAATATAAGGCCAATGCAGTTCCGACCGAACAGGCAAACGTTGTTATTACTTTACGCGGCATTAAATATTACGGTTACAAATTTTACATTGGAACAAACTCATCTGGTTATATGTTCAAACGTGTTTTTGGAAATCTAGATGATTCTTTCTCGGGTGATAGTTATATTTTTACTGATTCAAACAAAGAATACGAAGTCTCTATAAGCGCAATTGACTTAATTGAAGGCAACCGTACATGGATCAGGCTTGTTGTTGATGGAACAGAACTCCTTAACAAAGTCGTTGATTCGTTATCAATTTGCACTAATCCAAGAGTTGCATTATCTAACAACGACAGTGGTATTAGTGATGTAAATGGAACCGCAGTATTAAGCAATTTTTACCCAAGCACAGATTCATTACTTAATCCACTTTACTGTGGAAGATTTGGTTATGAATCAGGTCACTCTAGAAACAATCAAACGATGTTCTTAACAATGAAGAACAATAACTTAAGTTATGATGCATCAGGAGTGGATAGTTATGCATTAAATGCAAATAACATAAAACTTATTAGAGATGACGAAGAATTTGTTATAGGTAGAAGTGATGTTCCTATTCTTGGAAAATACTCTGATACTTTATATCAATTATACTTGTCTAAATTAATTACTGATGAAGATGAGATAGATACTTTGTATCCTGGTGATATAGTAGTTATTTCAGGCCGTTTTTCATATTTCGATAAAGATAGTTCTGAAAAGGTTATTTTTGAAGTCGGAACATCTTCGTTTGTGTTTAAAGGAAGAAATAGACCTTGGACTTCAAATACGTCTTTAGAAGAAGCGAAGGACGATGCCACAAAACAATTTAATTATTATCGTTCTGAAGAATTCCAAACGGAATATGATGATGAAGGAAAACAAACGATTAATAATTTGAGCGAAGAAGGTATAAATCTACTTACTGAAGCAGACACAGTTGAGAAAGTTGAAAAAATCCTAGATAGAGTTTCTAGTTTAATAGATGAAGTACAAACAGCTTTTGAAAAATATCAAAGTAAAACAATTGCTCTTATTGATTCGTACAAGAAAGAAGAATATAGCTTATATAGGCAAGAAGAACTTTCAACTATTCTAGCACTTAAAGAAGAATTTAAAGGTGTTATTATGAAGTCTTCTTCAATGGAAGAAATCGATCAATTATTTGCAGAAGCCAAGCTTTCAATCGACTCTGTTTTGACAGATAAAGAAATGTCAGCAAAAGAATTAAATGAAGCTATTTACCATCAATTAAATGAAATTAAAAATAGATATGCTGCATTAATTAATGGATCAATGAGCCAAGAAGAAATTGAGAAATTAAATTCTGAAACCTTGGCTGCTATTGAAAAAGTTAAAGCTGCAAAAACAGTTGAAGAAGCTAACTCTGCAGTGAACTCATATTTAAATGCTCATCCACTTGCAAAAGAAAAGAATAATACAACCCTTATAATTATTATTGCTGCTTCAGCTGCAGTTCTACTTTTGGGCGCAAGCGCATTTACTTTCTTCATTATTAGAAAACGCAAAAAAGCAAACCCAGAAAAGTAAAAATTATAGAGAAAGCCATATTATTTTATGTTAAATGAATACGTTTTCCACTCTCATACGTTTAGATGTGGACATGCTGTAAAAGATATTGAAGATTATGTAACTGAAGCGATAAAACACGGTTACAAAAAATATGGTGTGAGCGACCATGTTTTTCTTCCTGGTGTTATTCAGGAAAGAGTAAGAGGTGACTACTCACTTCTAGGAGAATATATCGACGAATTTAAACGCTGCAAGGCCTTATATGAAAATCAAATTGAAATGTATTTAGGCTTTGAGGCTGAGTGGAGTCCTTACTATAAAAAATATTATGAATCTCTTTTAAGAGATAGAGGTTTTGACTATTTAATTTGTGGTCAGCATTGTGGTTTTAATAAAGATTTTGAACCTTTTTGGTATATGACGTATGAGTTGGATAAGCAAGAACAGGGTTTATTAAGATATAGAGATGATATTATTGAGGGAATCAAAAGCGGACTTTATCTATATATTGCTCATCCAGATTTATTCTTTATGTGTTGCACAGAAGTGACACCTATTTATGCACAAATTACCAAAGAGATTATTGAAACTGCGATTGAGTATAACGTTGCTCTTGAAGTCAATATCCACGGGATTTTACGAGAAAAAATTAAAAATGGTATTCGTTATGAAGAATATCCAAGCGATTATTTTTGGACACAAGCAGCAAAGACAAAAGTAAAAATTGTCTATGGTGGAGACTTCCACAATCCGGAAGAAATTGTGAGAGATGATCTTGCGCAAGCCGCGGAAGATTTAATTAAACGTACAGGTGTTCATTTAACTGACATTAGTCTGATTTATGATGAATACCAGGAACGTCTTAAAAAATTAAAAATTAAATAAACTAATGGGCGCTGCCCATTTTTATTTTCTAAATGAATTATTATATATGCTAAAATAAATTGCTTATTATGAATGTAGATTTATATATTCTTCACACATCACTTGTTAAGGAAAACCTTTCTGCTGTTTTATCTTTTATAGATAAAGAAAGGATAGATAAAGCAGAGAAGTATCTAATTGAAAAGGATCGCCTTCTTTCTTATGGGGCAGGTTTGTTGATTAAAAAGTATCTTCCAAGTGGAGAAATTAAGGAAACAAAGAACAAGAAACCATATTTAGAAAATGGTCCATATTTTAATATCTCTCACTCAGGTGAATTCGCTGTTTTAGCAACTTGTGGATCATGTGATATTGGTGTTGATATTGAACAAGTAAATGAAAAGAAGCTAGATGCAATTAAGTTCACGTTAACTGAAGATGAAAAGAAGACAAATAATGTAAATGATTTATTTAGAATGTGGTCAAACAAGGAAAGCTTAATTAAGTGTATGTCTTCAAATCTCAATGACATTAGAAAACTTAATGGCTTACCGCTTGAAGGATATAGAAGCATTAATGGTGAAGATTTCTACACTAAATCTTTGATTTATGAAGAATATTCATTATCAGTTACATTGCATAGCAAAGAAGACTTTGAAATTGTTATTAACCGCATCGATTCTTTAGAGGAATTTAACTAATGGGATTTATTGTAAATCAATACAAAAAGAACCTAGTTCAAAGATATAACAAAGATGTAGGAATTCCTTACTATTCTTTTAAAGACTTTGAAGGTTTAAAACAAGAAGCACACACCTTTAAAAACTCAAAAAGTACAGAAATTCACTACTATTTTTACTATAACGATGGTTTTAAGAAGGATAAAATCATTCTTTTTTGTCCAGGTATTGGACCAGGTCATACATCATATCTAAGAGAGATTGAAATACTCGCTAAGCACGGATACAAAGTTTTAACTCTAGACTATACAGGATGCGGAGAATCTGGCGGTGAAAGTTTAGCATCTTTGAACATGCCAACATTCGATATTATTGAGTTATTAAATCTACTTAAATTAAAAGAAGAAATAGTGGTTATGGGTCACTCGCTTGGAGGCTATACTTCACTTAACCTCGCTAATATTAGAGAAGATATAATGAAGGCGGTTATATTATCTGGATTTGTTTCAATCAAAACATTGATGAAAGCTTCACTTCATTCCTCATTTATTACCAGTCGGATTCTAAAATATGAAAAGAAAGTTGCTCCAGAATATTTTGGGGTTGATAACATTGAATTTTTAAAGACTACGAACAAGAAATTATTTGTGATCCAATCTGATGATGACACATTAGTGCCTTATAAAGTTGCTCTAAAGTTTGCAGAAGATGCTCATAATCCAAATGTTAAAACTTTTAGAGTTACTGGAAGAAAACACAATCCAAACTACACTGATGCAGCGGTCAAATACATGAGCGAAACATTCAGCAATTACTATAAGCTCATCAAGGAAAAAACAATCAAAACTGATGAAGATAAAATCAATTATTTCAAAGACATTTCAATTGAAAAACTCACTGAGCAAGACATGAAAATGTTTGAAGAAATATTTAAATTCATCGATGAATAACCATCCTTCTGGGTGGTTTTTTATTTCTTTAATAATAATTTCATCTTTTTTCTTTATGAATGCTTTGGATATGATAAAATCATATAGGGAAACCCATGGAGGACAAATGACTTATGAAATATGATGTCATTATTGTTGGTGCTGGTCCGAGCGGTTATATGTGCGCATATGAGCTCGCCAATAAAAGAAACGACTTAAAGATTTTACTCATTGATAGGGGTCGTACAATCTACGAAAGAAAATGCCCTGTCTTAGAACATAAACTACAAAGATGTCCAGTCAATCCTTCTAAAGGTACACAAGGATGTTTTCCAGCATGTTCTATTACCTGTGGATTTGGTGGAGCCGGAGCTTACTCTGATGGTAAGTTCAACATCACCACTGAATTTGGCGGCTGGTTAACAGAATATATGTCACCAGAAGAATTAATGGACTTAATCAACTATGTTGATGATGTTAACTTATCTTTTGGTGCTACTAAAACAATTACTGATCCAGAAACACCAAAAGTAAGAGAAATTGAGCACCGCGCAATGAGTGTTGGTGTCAAACTTTTACATAGTAAAGTAAGACATTTAGGAACCGAAGAAAACCTCAAGATTTTAAAAAGAATCTTTGAGTCTATGGAAGATAAAATTGACACTATCTTTGGAAAGAAAGTCGTCGATATCCTTAAGAATGACGATGGAATAAAAGGTGTTAAATTAGAAGACGGAATCGAGATTGAATCTAGATATGTAGTTTTAGGTGTTGGTCGTGAAGGCTCCAAGTGGTTAAGTGAACTATTTGATAAATACCATGTTGAAATGGCACAAACACAAGTTGATATTGGTGTTCGTGTTGAATGTCCAAATATGGTCATGGAAGAAATTAATAAAAACCTTTATGAAGGTAAGTTTGTTTATAAAACATCTGTTGGTAGCACGGTAAGAACATTCTGCTCTAATCCTGGTGGCCACGTTGTTATGGAAAACTATGAAGGTGTTATTAATGTTAACGGACACTCTTATAGCGATTCTAAGTTATTAAGTAATAATACAAACTTTGCATTACTTGTTACTCATAGATTTGAAGAACCATTCAAAAAACCAAATGAGTACGCTTTAAAAGTTTCTAGTCTAGCTAATCAGCTATCATGTGGTGCGGTTATTGTTCAAAAGTATGGTGATATTAAGTTAGGAAGAAGAAGTACTCCAAAACGTATTAACGAAGGCTTTGTAAGACCAACTCTTAAAGAAGCTGTTCCTGGTGATCTTGCTTTAGCACTCCCTTATAAGACAATGCGTTCAATTATTGAAATGATTGAAGTATTAGATAAGATTACCCCGGGTATTGCCACAGAACACACACTCCTTTATGGTGTCGAAGCTAAGTATTATAGTGCTCACCCACAAATGGATAATAAATTAGAAGTCCAGGGCATCAAGAATCTTTATGTCGGTGGTGACGGAGCAGGACTTACAAGAGGCTTATCACAAGCCAGTGCTTCTGGTGTCTATATTGCAAGAAATATTCTTGAAAAGGAGAATAACTAATATGTCAAAATGCGTCGGAACAACATCAAGAGGCATTAGATTACCAATCATTAAACAAGGTGATGATTTAGCAAGCATTGTTGTCGCATCAGTTTTAGAAGCAAGTGCGTCTGAACCATTTCCAATTAAGGATAGAGATGTCATTGCTATTACTGAGTCAGTAGTTGCAAGAAGTCAAGGCAACTATGCAACAGTCGATGATATTGCAAAAGACATTCACAACAAATTTGGAGACGGCCCATTAGGAGTTATCTTTCCAATTCTTTCTAGAAATAGATTTGCAATTCTTTTAAAAGGAATGGCAAGAGGCGTTAAAAAGATTGTTTTAATGCTTTCATATCCAAGTGATGAAGTTGGTAATGCATTACTCACATATGATGATTTAGATGCAAAAGGAGTCAATCCATATAGCGATGTTCTTTCTTTAGAAAAGTATCGTGAATTATTCGGATATAGAGTTCATGAATTTACAGGTGTCGATTATATCGATTATTATGCTGATTTAATTAAAAGCGAAGGCTGTGAAGTTGAAGTTGTTTTTGCTAATCAACCAAAAGCAATTTTAGCTTACACCAAGAAAGTATTAACGTGTGATATTCATACTCGTCAAAGAACAAAACGTATCTTAAGAGAAAATGGCGCAAAAGTTGTTTTTGGATTAGATGAGATTTTATCTAAACCAGTTGATGGAAGTGGCTACAACGAAAAATATGGACTTCTTGGTTCAAATAAAGCAACAGAAGAAAAAGTAAAACTCTTCCCAAGAGCAGGACAAAAACTTGTTGAAGATATTCAAAAACAAATGTTTATAAAAACAGGAAAAGATGTTGAAGTCATGGTTTATGGTGATGGTGCATTTAAAGATCCACAAGGAAAGATTTGGGAACTTGCTGATCCAGTAGTTTCTCCATTCTTCACTGAAGGGTTACGCGGCACTCCAAATGAACTCAAATTGAAGTTCTTAGCAGACAACGAATTCAAAGACCTTAAGGGACAAGAACTTAAGGATGCAATTAAGCAAAAAATACAGGAAAAAGTGGGGAATTTGGTTGGAAAGATGGCTTCAGAAGGCACAACGCCAAGACAATTAACTGACCTTATCGGTTCTCTTTGTGACTTAACCAGTGGATCTGGTGACAAAGGCACTCCTGTTGTTTTAGTACAAGACTACTTTACAAATTATTCCCAAGATTGATTTAAGGAGAAAAAAATATGAGCAAGATTATTTTAATTGGCGGCGGCTCTGCTTCCGGTAAGACTTTTGTTCTAAAGAAAGTTTTAGAAAAGATTCCAGCAGAGAAAATCACAGTAGTTTCAATTGACGACTATTATAAAGATTTCTCGGTTCTTCCTATTGAAGAAAGAGCAAAGATAAATTTTGACCACCCGAAAGCATTTGATTGGAAGTTAATGAATGAACAAATAAAAGCTCTTAAAAATGGTCAAACAATTGAAAAACCAATTTATGATTTCACAATTCATGGACGTTCTCCAAAAACTGAAGTTGTTGAACCAAAAGAATTAATTGTTATCGAAGGTATTATGGCTCTTGTTAACAAAGACCTTAGAGCAATGGGTGATCTTAAGGTTTATATCAATTGTTCACGTGAAAGAAGACTTGTAAGACGTATTGATAGAGACCAAAAAGAAAGAGGTCGTACATACGAATCAATTATTGAACAATATTTCTCAACTGTTCTTCCAATGTATGAAGAGATTATTGCTCCAAGTCAATACTATGCAGACCTCATCATTAATAACGAAGGTTATAACAATAGATCAATCGATGTCTTGGTATCAGTTATTCAAAACATGTTAGAAGAATAAAAGATTTTTAAATTTTATTAAGCACTTCTAAAAGTACTAATTATTGATATAATAAAATTGCCAAGGGTGGAGATGTGCGATCACTACAGAATATTCTGACTGTGACCGTCAGCGTACGACCACGGCGCACCTTGCACTTAGAGAGGTGGTACACGGCGATCCAGGGTTATGCTGGCCTGGTTGGCAACAAAAGCGTCTTAGAGATAAGGCGCTTTTATTTTGTTTGATTTACACATCAATGAAGCAAAATTAACACTATAGTATTAAAATTAAATATAAATTTAAAAATAAAATATGCGATAATAAGTAAAACTAACTTACTTATTGTTGTTATTTTATTAAATTTACTTCATGAAGGATTAACTATATGGAAGATAAAAAAGTCAATTCATTCGAGTTAAAGAAAACCGTTCTTATTGTTGATGATGAAGAAATCAACAGAGATATTTTAGCGATGCAACTTTCTAACGACTTCAATATTTTAGAGGCTGATGACGGAAAAGCTGCAATTGATTTATTATTAGACCCAGAACATAAAATTGATTTAGTTGTTATCGACGTTAATATGCCATATAGCGGACAACAAGTACTTAAAGATAGACAAGAAAATCCAAAACTAAGAAGCATCCCATTCTTTGTTTGCACATCAGAAAAAGAAACAGAAGAATCTTGTTTCTATTTAGGCGCAAATGATTTCATCAAAAAACCATTTAGCGATATTAACTTCTCAATTGTTATTGCGAGAATGAAAAGACTTATCGAACTTTACGAAGACAGATCAATTCTTAGAGATACCGAAAGAGAAAAACTTACCAATTTCTTTAATCGTGATTTCTTTAAGATTCATGCTAAACGTTTAGATGCCGAACTCCCTGATATAAAGAAGGACATGATTGCAGTCTCAATCAATAGATTTAGACTCCTTAACGAATTATATGGTCATGCCTTTGGTGATAAAGTTCTTTTAGCCATTAGAGACACGATGAATCATTGTCTTGTAACGGGCTGTAGAGCAGTTTTTGGAAAAGATGGTGGAAGTAGATTCATTATTTATGCTGAACACCATGATAGTTACGACATGTTAGTGGATAAATTAAATGAATCAATTAAAGCTATTTCTGAAAACATTAATGTTTCATTTAGAGTCGGTGTTTATCCAAACGTTGATCCTAACTTAGATAAAGAAACAGTAGTAGGAAGAGCAGAAGCAACTGCAGATACGCTTATTAATAACTTGACGAAATCAATTGAATATTATGATGAAGCAAAACAAGCAAAGACACTTCATATGGAAGAGTTAATTGATAACTTCCATCAAGCACTTGAAGAAGAGCAATTTAAGCTTTATTTCCAACCAAAATACAATGTTCAAGGAGATAAACCGGTCTTTGCTAGTGCTGAGGTATTAGTGAGATGGATTTCGCCTAAATTTGGTTTTGTTTCACCAGGTGATTTCATTCCTCTTTTCGAAGAAAATGGTTTAATTAGTCAGCTTGATTCCTATATCTTAGAGAAAGCTGCTGAATATATGAGCAAATGGCAAAAGAAGTATGGTATTACTATTCCTCTTTCCATTAATTTGTCTAGAGTTAATATCTATAACCCAACACTCGTTGAAGACATTATTAAGATTGTTGATACGAATAAGATTCCACGTGAAGCTTATTATATTGAAATTACAGAGTCTGCATTCGTGGAAGACGCAAATATTGTTATTCCAGTCATTAGTAAAATTAGAGACAGCGGGTTTAAAGTTGAAATTGATGACTTTGGTAGCGGATATTCATCATTCAACGCTTTGATTGATCTGCCATTTGATGTTTTAAAGATTGATATGGCTATTATTCGAAGTATGGACAAGAGCCCGAAAGTTAGAGATATTATCAAAATGATAATTAACCTCTCTAAAACCATGGAAGCTATCACTGTTGCAGAAGGCGTTGAAACTGAAGAGCAACGTAAGTTCTTAAAAGATAGTGGATGTGATGTAATCCAAGGATATTACTTTAGTAAACCACTACCAATAGATGATTTTGAAAAACTTATTGAAAAGGATTTAATCTAATGAATGTTAAACAATTTTATCAAGAAACAAATAGCAATTATGAATCTGCCTTAACTCTTTTAATGAACGATGCATTCATTGAAAGAATGGTTAAGAAATTCATGGAAAATAACTCATATAATGCACTTATTGAAGCATATAAGGCAAACGATATTAAACAAGTTTTTAATTATGCTCATGCCTTAAAAGGAGTCGC
>JAFXWB010000004.1 GCA_017534425.1 Bacilli bacterium | reverse complement strand
ATTGCCTCATTCATGGTTTCGAAGTCTAAATGATAAAGAGGATATTTGATTTTATCAAGAAAATGTTTTAAATCAGTCTTTTTAATAATTGGAGTTTTGCCTGTAATTGAAGAGTCAATTTGGACTTGTTGTCGATAGTTTGATGGAGTAAAACCAGCTGCTAAAAGATCAACAAAGTTATAAATCCCGTCATTGATATATTTATATGCTTTACTTTTTCTTACACCATTAATATCTAAAGCTGTTGGAGTAGGAATATTTTGATGGCAATATGCATGGAATGGGCAGTCTTTACAGCAAGGGCCCAATTCGACACTTATTTCATTTTTCTCTGTAAGAATATCTCTCATTTGATCTAAATAAGTTTCAAGATTAGTTAAAGTATCAAGAACGACTTTCTCATTTGAAACCTTATCTGCAATTAATAGCATTTTTGGATCAATTGGGCCTCTTCTTTCATATAAATGGTTAAGGTGAAGAATAAATAATCCATTAATCTTTAATCCACATTTCTCAAGAACATATCTTTGGAATGCAATATCTTCAAAATGATCTTCCTTAACTGTATTAGTGGCTTTTACTTCAATGATGGAGTAGCCACCGTTATTATCAACTTTAAGTAAGTCGACAGCGCAGAATAAATCTTTGTATTGGAAGGATGCTTCTGCAATACATGGATAACCATTAGCAAGACCTAATTTTGTCGCTTCAATCTGGGCAGCAATGTCGATTGTTTTATCAGCCTTTTTTCTTGCTGCTAAAAATGTGTTATCTATGAATTGACGAGCAACTTCACCAACCTTGACGCCATCATCAATATGTTTTTGGGCATCGTCAGAAATTGGCTTTCTCAAGTCATCTCTATTTTTGGATAGCCAATATTCTTTTGGACAATTGGCAAATATCATAAAATCGCTTTTTGTAATCATATGCATACATTATAGCATTATATTTTTATAACTGTATAAAAATTTTAGTTGCTAAACTAATTTGATTATTTAAAAAATCAAAAAAAGTATGTTTTTCTCGAGAATTTTTTCGAAAACGTGTTTTAAAAAAGATAAAAATACTTGAGCTCAAATTTGTTTAAAAAGAGAACAGTCGCACAAGCGCGCCAACATCAAGGTTATGTTCGTGAGCAGGCACATGGTTTTCATAGAAAACATTGAAAGGAAATTGTCTCTCGCATATAATACAAGCATACATACATACGGAGAACTTGATGTTAGGAATAGTCCTCGCTGGCGGGTCCTCAACTCGTGCAATAGTCAATAAGCTCCTCCTGGAGGTAGATCGTAAACCTCTAATTTGTCATACCATTAACACAATCTCGCCTTTTGTGGATAAAGTCATTGTTGTTACAGGGAAATTTCATAACGAACTTTCTGAAGTAATTAGCGACTGCGAGATTGTTTTTAATTCTCAACATGAACTTGGAATGTTTTCTAGTGTTCTAGCTGGGATCAATAAAGCTTTAGGAAATGATGTCTTGCTCATTCCTGGAGATATAACAAATGTATCATCTGAAACAATTAAAGCTCTAATCGGTGGAACTAAGCCTATTAGAATTCCATCTTTTAACGGGAAAACCGGACATCCAGTTTTTATCTCAAAGGAATATGTCGATTTACTAGCAAAAGAACCAATTGATTCTAAATTGTGTGATTTTATTAGCAAGCACAATAATGAAACAGAAATAATCGAAGTTAATGATAGTTTTATTAATTTTGATGTGGATACACTTGATGACTATAACAAACTTAGAAAGGAATTAACTTTATGAAAGCAAAATCTTTCCAAAGAGTTTCTTCTTTAGAAGAAGCTTATAAGTTAATGAAGGAATCACCACGTAACAAAATAGTTGCTGGTGGTCTTTGGCTTAAGAAAGGAAACGCCGAAGCTGACATATTAATTGATTTATCGCTTCTTGGTTTAGACAAGATTGAAGATAAGAAAGATTATGTTGAAGTCGGCGCAATGGTTAGCCAAAGACAGTTTGAACAATCTAAATTAGTTCCAGAAATGGCTAGAGAAGCCGTTAAATCTATTATGGGACCTGCCTTTAGAAACGTTGCTACTATTGGAGGTTCCGTTTTCGGAAAATTTGGTTTCTCAGACGTTATTACTGGTCTTTTAGGATATAAAGTTGAATTGGTGTTTTATCCTGAAGCAACATTAAGTTTGTTAGATTACGTTAAAAAGCCAGGATTCTATGATGGCATTTTAACTCACATTAGAATTTATAAAGAAGATTTGAAAGGCTTCTTTAAGAAAGTTGGTATTACTGCACTTGATTATCCAATTATTAATGTTGCAGTTACCTTTGGTAAAGAATATAGAATTGTTGTAGGCTCACGTCCATTAGTCGCAAGTAGATGCGAAAAAACAGAAGCCTACTTAAACGATGGCGGCAAGGATTTTGAAAAGGTTGCTCAAATGGCAATAGAAGAACTCAAGTTTGGTGATTCTATTTCCACAAAAGCTGATTATAAGAAACAACTTGCCCTTACATATGTAAGACGTGGTCTTGAGGAGGTAAGTAAATAATGGTAGTCAAATTTAACCTCAATGGTTTAGATGTCGAATGGACAATCAAACCTGGTGAGTATCTTTTAGATACATTACGTTCTCATAACATTAAATCAGTAAAAAAAGGCTGTGATGGTTCAGCTTGCGGAGTTTGTACGGTTTTACTTGATGACAAACCAGTTTTATCTTGCTCAGTTTTAACTGCAAAAGTCGAAGGTCACAGAGTGATGACTGTTGAAGCAATCCAAGAAGAGGCCGCTGAACTTTCTGAATATTTCGCAAAAGAAGGGTCTGATCAATGCGGATTTTGTAATGCTGCTCATGCATTGATGGTTCATGCCTTAAAAAAAGAAAATCCAAATCCAACTGATGAAGAAATTAGAAACTACATGGTTGGAAATCTCTGTAGATGTACTGGTTATCAAGGACAGCAAAAGGCAATCAAAGCATATTTAGGAGGTAAGAAGTAATGAAAAAGAATTTTAAAGTAGTTAACAACTTAACTCCTT
>JAFXWB010000011.1 GCA_017534425.1 Bacilli bacterium | reverse complement strand
TTTTGACTATCACATTTAATGTGGGAAGAACGATTATTCTTAAGGTGCACGACCGTGCCTATGATTATTTTAATTATGATTAAATATGTTTTTGTTTTCAATGCTTTCTTTTTAGATAGAAAAGAGCACCTGACATGCAAGTGCTCTAATTATTTCTTTTAACTTATAAAGTTATATTAATAATGCCAATCAACAGTATAGTTATTGGATAAACGATCTGGAGCCCAGCTTCTATTGCTTCCCTCTTCGTAAGTAATACTTTCAGGATTATCCCAGGTAGAAATAGCACCTTTAAATTCATATGTTGTGCCTGGCACTAATTTAAGAACAACTTCCCAGCGAGACTTAGAATTATTATAAGTTCCTCTATTAGCTTCGCTAGCAGTCCAACTATCAGCACCTAATAAATAGAAGGCATAACCACTACCAATATCAGTTCTATAACAAGTAAATAAAATGTTAATAGCAAATGGAGTTGGTTCATCGGCGACATAATGCCAACTTCCAGCAACGTGTTCTGGTAAATCACCTGCTGCAATTTCAGCATCAGATTTTAAATACACGTTGCAGTATGAACCCATCATTTCGTACCATGGACCATTACCATAATTATCTGTGTGCCAGCTTGAAGTATCATTTCCATCAAAGAAGACACTGATTGGATGTTCTTCCTCATTTCCTAAACCACCCAATGCTCTGCTTTCTAAAATAGTATTTGCAGGTAAAACGAGTTCAGCAAGTGAAGAACAACCAGAGAATGGATACCATTCTAATGTAACAGCACCACTACCGTTGAATTGAACACTTGTTAAATTTTGACAATTTGAGACACAGTACTCATTAAGAGTAAGTGCACCAGTATTTGCAAAAATAACTGTTTCTAAATATTCATTATTTGATAAACCAACATATGAGTTGAAACCCGTAACGCTTGCAGGAACAGTAAATGTTGTATCTGTCTTAGCCATTGGGTATGTGTGCAAATATGTTCCATAATGATTTGTGCGATAAACGACACCATCTACACAATAATATTCACCATCTGCGTAATTATCTTCAAACGCAAATGCTGATGTGGTTTTCATATCTTGTAATGCATATTGAGATAAACAGTTAGCAGCTCTCTTCGGAATAGTAAATGTTCCAGTTAATGATGAGACTCCGCCAAATACGTTATCGCCAAAATATAGGTCTTCTGTCCCACCAGATTGGAAAATGACAGTAGCTAAATCATCACAACTATAGAATGCATAAGAACCAATGTCTGTAATTGTGTTAGGAATTGTAACGCTTGTTAAATTATATGTATCTTGGAAGGCTCCTTGATCAATGCTTGTAACAGTTAAACCATTAACTTCGCTTGGTATAACTAATGGATTAATTAACTCACCACTAAAACCAAGAACTTGAGCTCCGTTATCACCATATTTCACAAATTTCAATCCATTATCAACGAAAAATGGATTTTCTGATAAAGTACAACTCTTGTCATAAGAAATAATAATTTTTTCGATACCTGGTGCAGAATAACTTGGAGCAGAAATTTTAAGATAATTAGGAGTATAGCCAGCAAAAGAAGAAGTTTCACCGCCTCCACCAATATTTAGAACTTGTGAGTTGTAATAATGAATCTCATTTGTTTCATCTAACCAACCCCATGAAACGATAACGTTTCCATAACCAATAATCTCAACTTGTGACATTGAACGGATTGGACTGGATTTAGAGTTCCAAATCTTACCAGAATTTTGAGTTAAATACGTATAATCTTTACCGTCGCTATTGCCATATGGAGCATATTCAAAATCAAATGTAACTTTGTTTTGATTTGCTGGAGCAGCCTCTTTAGTACTATCAGTAGCTAAATCAACACTACCATGAGCATTCTCAAAATCCCCTTCTTTTGTAAAATCTCCACCGTTAATAGTTAATGTGTAATAATCATCAACACCAACAAGGGGCATGGATCTTTTCGCACTTTTGCTTGCTAAAACAGCACCAACTGTAGCTACAACCAAAGTGGAAAGACCAGTTAATAATAAGATTTTCTTTTTCATATTATTCCTTTCTGTAACTAACGTGAAACAAATAGATTTGAACACTTAAAATTACTTTTTTTTATTATATAAAGAAGGCCAAAGATTAACAAGCGCTAAAGTGCTAAAAAATAAAAAAACTCTGAAATTCAGAGCCTTTTAGTTAATGGTGCCCAAGGTCGGACTCGAACCGACACGGATCATCTCCGATGGATTTTGAGTCCATTGCGTCTACCAATTTCACCACTTGGGCTGTGCGATTAATTATACTCAAAATCCATTCGGAATTACAACGTAAACTTAATCTAAATCAGCGCATACTTTATCAACAATTTCTTTAATTTCTTCGCTGTTTTCTATATCCACCAAAAGCATTGGTTTTCCGCCTAGATAGGGAATTTGTTCAGAAAAACCGTACAATTTTGAGGATTTTGTGATTATAATGAGGAATCTATCATCATAGACTCCACCAAATAATGTATCACCTTTATAGAGGAGATATTCACCCATCATTTTCTTAAAAGAAATGCCCTTAACTTCTCTAAGTAAATCAAGAACATATGTAAAGTATTCTTTTGAAGTTGCCATTTTCTAAGTTATTGTTATTACAAATAACATTTTTACAATTTTAATATACTAATTAAAGGAGTTACTAAAATAATTTTTTTGTCTTTTTTTAAGTGGTTCTTGTCCAATATTGTTTTTGGTCTAACATGATACTTTGCATCAACAAAACCAATAGTACACCTGCCATCACTAGTTGCAATTAAACATTTAACAGATCCTTTTTCAAAATTCTCCTGTACTAATAAATCGCTATCAAAGAAAGAGTCAATATGTGGTAAATGTTTCATTTTAAGTCTAACTAATCCTTTTTGTTCTTTTCCACCACTAAACTCAAAATCATTTTCAGTTAATAAACCGTGCAAACATCTATTAAAAAATTGTTCAGGAGTAAGTTTTGTCGATACTCCAGTTAAATGCAAAAAGTTTGTTTTAAAAAAACGAATTATATATAAATTTGTGTTTTCGAAAGAAGACGACTCAATTCTTATTTCTTTGTTTAATAACTTTGAATATTTTTGCGCCGATTGAATTAGTTTGTTTCTGATTGTTTTTTTAAAAGATTGTTTCATATAAATAATAAAAAAAGCGTTTTAAGGTGCGCCACCACGAATTGGACAGGTTTAAGGTCTCTGGCCCGACGAATTGGGTGGTCTTTTTATGTCTCCCATCCCTCTTGACAAAATTAATATAACATTTAAATGCTCAATATTCAACAATAAATGTACTTTTTGTAAAACAAACTTAGGTTAATTTCAGAACTAATTTATTAACATTTGGTGCAGCGGGAGAGACTCGAACTCTCAACCCTAAGGATAGGTTTCTGAGGCCTACGCGTTTACCAATTTCGCCACCGCTGCAAAAAATTTTTACAGATACAGTGATTTAATTTTGGCCAGGACCGGATCATCAGCAGGAGAGAATTCAAGCTTATCGAGTTCTTCTTTATTGGACCACGCCATATTGATATGTTCTGATAAAGTTGGAGTGCCTGAAATTAATGAACATCTATATGTATCAATGTGAAGAATTACGTCTTCATATTCATCAACAACTTGATAAACAAGATCATGCACTTTTACGTTAATAGAAAGTTCTTCTTGTAGTTCTCTTGCTAAAGCTTGCTCTGGAGTTTCTCCTGGATTTATTTTTCCACCAGGAAATTCCCATTTAAAAGCAGTTTTTCCAGAATTGCCTCGTTGCGCTGAAAATACTTTTCCATCTTTTATAATGGCGCCTGCTACAACGAATAATTCTCTCTTTTTGCTTTCCATAAAAAATATATTATTGATTTTAATCAAAGAAGTAAATAAAATTTAAGTAATATGAGAACATTTGAATCATGCAAAACAAGGGCCGCGGTCCAATTCATCTTACAAGCCATCTTACTCTGCGTCGTCGCATTTTTCTACGTTAAGTTCTATTATGCGTTCAGAGCAACTGATGGCTCCATCTTACATAAGGTAAAAGAGAATTTGAAACCTGCAATTTTCTTTGCAGCAGCTTCAGCAGTTTGGTTCTTTAACTGGATTGCTTCTATGACAAAATATGTAAGAATTAAAAGATACTTTGCAAATTACTTTGGTAATTTCCTTGGACGTATCTTACTTTTACTTGAATTGGTTGGATACGGTTTATTTATTGCCTTCCTTTTCATCTAATTAATGAAAACCATTATCTTTGTCTGCCACGGGAACATTTGCAGATCTCCAGCGGCAGAATGGATTATGAAACATCTTCTTCAGAGGTATTCTCTTGAAGAAGATTTTTTTGTTCTTTCCCGAGCTACCTCATTAGAAGAAATAGGCAATGATATTTATCCGCCTATGAAACGTGCACTTTATAATAAGGAAATACCATTTTTTGAGCACCACGCTAAAAGAATCACAATAGATGAACTAAATAATGCTGATTATGTCTTTTACATAGATGATTTAAATAAAAGATATATGGAAAGATTATTTGGAAATTTGCCAGAAAAATGTCAAATGATTACAAAATATTCAGAAAACATGTCGTTTATTGATGATCCTTGGTATACAGGTCAATTTGATGAAGTCGTTGAACAAATAACTCAGTGTTGCGAAAACATCATCACTAAATTATTAATAAAAGAAAGAAGATAAATTAAATAATATTAAAGTGTTTTAAGGCTTTTGCTACACCGTGCTTATCAATATGAGAAGTTACATATGTGGCAGCCTTTTTTGCATCTGGGTGAGCATTACCAAGTGCAACTGAGTTTTTACATAGTAAAAACATATGTACATCAGGTACGTCATCACCAATTGCTAATGCTTCATCACCTGTATAGCCATAATAATCTAGTACTCTTTGTACTCCATCATTCTTTCTAATTAGGTGATGACGAATATCAATTGCATATGGGAAAAGTCTAAAAACATCAAGTTCAGGATGATTGATTTCTTTAATGATTTCTTCATCCTGATCAGCCTCACAGAATAGTAAAACTCCAGAAACATTTTCCCCATTATATCCACGAATTTCCGGTAATTTTTCGAAATAAACATCAAAATAATGTTGTGCAGTTTCATTTATAGGAGCGCTTATCCAACGATCATATTCATCAACAAATTGAATGACAATATCACGTTTTTTGGCGACTTCACAAATACGTTTAACTAACTCTGGTTCCATAAAATCGTGGTAAATAATTTCATCTCCAATGAAGATGACTCCACCATTTGATAAAACCATTCCGTCAGGTTTAAAGATATCAAAGAATCCTGTTAACTTAAGGCTTTCATGTGGTCTAGCAGTTGAAATAAAAACCTTTACACCATTCTTTTGGGCCTTCTTTAAAGCTTTAATGCTTTTCATGTCATAGACATGTTTGCCGTGTCCGTGATTAAGAATAGTCCAATCTATGTCGGTAAATATGATTTTAATTTCAGAATTCTTTTTCATGCGCTGTGATTATTATACAGGATGAAATTAATATTTCATAAAAATTATTTAAAGCATTTCACTTGTTATTTAGGCGTGATTAGTTAATCATTTAATTACAAATAGGAGGAAATTATTATGTCAGTTTATGAGTTTTCAGTTAAAAATCAAAAAGGTGAAGACTTTTCTCTCTCAGAATACAAAGGAAAGGTATTACTTATAGTAAATACAGCCACCAAATGTGGTTTCACTCCTCAATATGATGAATTAGAAGAACTTTACGAAAAGTATCATGATCAAGGATTTGAAATTTTAGATTTCCCTTGCAATCAGTTCTTTAAACAGGCTCCAGGTACAGCAGAAGAAATTAATTCATTCTGCCAACTTAGATTCGGAACTAAGTTCCCAAGATTTGCCAAACTTGAAGTTAATGGTGAAAATGCTGATCCATTATTTAAATGGCTTTGTTCGCAAAATGAAAGTGACAAACTTAAAAAAGTCAAATGGAATTTCACTAAATTCCTAATTGGTCGTAACGGCGAATTTGCTGGACGTTTTGAGCCAACCGCAAAACCTAAATCATTTGAAGATAAGATTAAAGAAGAATTAGCAAAATAAATTCGAAAATCCTATAATTTTGTCGTTATGAATAGGGAAAAGAAGATTATTCAGACTAGTTTTATTGGTATTATTGCCAATCTTTTCTTAGTAGCTGCAAAAGCAGTGATTGGTTTACTTGCACATTCTGTCGCATTAATTTCTGATGCAATTAATAACTTATCAGATTCATTATCTTCCATAATTACAATTATCGGGACAAAACTTGCAGGTAAAAAACCAGACAAGAAACACCCATATGGACATGGTAGAGTTGAATATCTTGTTTCTCTTATTATCGGTTTAATCATTTTAGCCGCTGGTGTATTAGCTATTTATGAATCAATCAAAGCCTTAATTGAAAAACCAACTGTTGATTACTCTATTGTTTCACTTGTTGTCATCGCATTAGCGGTCTTAGTTAAAGTATTTATTGGTCTATACTACCTTAAGGTAGCAAAACAAGTTAACTCAGAACCCCTTAAAGCAAGTGGTAAAGATGCTTTGTTTGATGTTTTGTTATCTCTTGCTACAGTAGCAGGCATTATTACTTCACTAGCATCAGGCGGAAAAATCAACATTGAAGGTTATATCGGTATTGTTATTGGTCTATTTATTATTAGAACTGCTATCGAAGTGCTTCATGAAGGTGTTTCTTTAATTATTGGTCAAAGAGCTAGCCAAGAAGAAATTGATAAAATCAAACATCTAGTCTGTTCCTTCCCAGAAGTTAAAGGTGCATACGATTTAATTATTAATAATTATGGTGAAGGAAAAGCAATAGCGTCAGTTCATATCGAAATTGATGATTCTTTAACTGCAGTTGAGATCCACCATTTGTCTAGACAAATTGCTTCTAAAGTTTATGCTGAAACTGGAACAATTTTAACTGTTGGCATTTATGCCACCAACGAGACAAACCAAGAAGTAAAAGAAATCAAAGATTATATTTATAAACTTGTTGAAAACGAGCAAGGAATTAGCCAAATACATGGTTTCTATTTAGACGAAGAAAAGAAACTTATTACATTTGATTTAATTTTTGATTTTAAATACGAAAATCCTCAAAAGAAGATGGCTGATATTATCAACTTATTAAAGGAGAAATATCCAGAATATACGTTCTATATTGTTCAAGATACCGATTTCTCGGATTAACCTTGAAGAAAAAGCGTATGTTTATTAAAATAAAGACAGTCAAAGGAGATAACTTATGGCAGGGGAAGTATTTGAAGTTTTAGTTTCTTATCCAGACGGACACATTGAAATTATTGAAGAGTCATTTTATTCTTTAGATCAAGCTAGAGAATATGGTAAAAGCATGTTAAATCAAATTGCCGCAACCGAAGCATTCCACCAAGGTAAAGATGATGGCTCACTTGAACCACGTCGTTTACAAAAACCTTATTATGAAATTTATAAGAAAGTTGACGGATCACGTGAACTTGTTGAAAAAGAAAAAGGAAGAAAGATTTAATTAATTAACCGACATTGTCGGTTTTTTATTTTACAAGTAATTTATGAAATTTGAAAAAAGTAGACAAACTTTAATTATTTTTCCAGAAGGAAGAATTGATTCATCAACCGCCCCACAAGTAGAGAATGAAATTTTTGAGATTGCTCAAAAACAAGAGTTTAAAAAACTAATCTTAGACTTCTCAAATGTTAGCTATATCTCTTCAGCAGGTTTAAGAGTAGTTTTAAAATTAAAACAGAATTACGAAGACTTTTCCGTAATAGAGACTTCTTTGGAAGTATTTGACACTTTTGCCATGACTGGCTTTACTGAATTAATTGATATTAGAAAGGCACTTAGAAAGGTTGATATTTCTAATGCTGAAGTCGTTGGAGATGGTTTTTTCTCCACCGTTTATAGAATTGATAAAGACACTATTGTTAAGGTATTTAACCGCACTAGTGATCCACATCAAATCGAAAGAGAACTCAAACTTGCTAAACAAGCATTCATCCTTGGAATCCCTACTGCAATTTCATTTGATATTGTTAAAGCAGGAGATAAATTAGGTGTTTGTTTTGAGATGTTAGACTGTTCATCTTTGAAGGGTCTTTTATCGAAAAATCCTGAGAAAATGCCGGAATATTTGGAAAAATACCACCAATTATTAAAGAAAATTAACACCACCGTTTGTACTTCTCCAGACATTCCAAATATGAAGAAAATTTATCAAGAAAAAGTTGAATTAATTAAGCCTTATCTTGATGAAAAGCATTACGAAAAACTTAAGAAGATTGTTGATAACATAGAAGAACGTCAAACATTTATTCATGGTGATTGTCACTTCAAAAATATCATGGTTCAAAATGGAGAATTACTTCTTATAGATATGGACACTTTATCTGTGGGACATCCAATCTTTGAGCTTGCTCAACTATATGCTCCATATGTCGCATTTGATGAAGATGATCCAGGCAACTGTAAGAGATTCTTTGGGATTGAAGGTAAAGATGCTCAAAGACTTTACTATGCCTTACTCAAAATGTACTTAGGTAAAGAAGATCAAGATATTATTGGCAAGATTAAACTTATTGCCTACCTCCATATGGTTTGGTGGAATAGAGTTAATGAACCAAATAATAATGTAAGACTTGAAGGCTGTCGAAGTCGTCTTTTATCTTTATTAGATAAATATGACGATGTTAACTTCTAAAATGAGAGTATACGAACTATCTAAACAAAAGAATATACGTGACCTAGGTGGCTTAAAAGGAGCTAATGGAAAGACCATTAAATTTGGTCGTCTTTTCCGCGGAGGCTCTTTAAATAAAGTATCAGAAGAAGATGTACCTATTTTAGAATCTTTACATTTAACTGATATTGTTGACTTTAGAAGTAAAGATGAGTTTACTTATCGCCCTGATTATCGTTTAGAGGGTGTCAAGTATCATAATTTCACTACTTTTGAACACGAACATAAAAAAGAAGATATCGCACATGATGATGGAAACCTTTTATGGTTTATGAATCAAGGTGACACAGGTTTTAAACATTTAGTAAGAACTTATAAGGAACTTGTCGATAACGAAGAAGGGCAACAAGCATTCTCTAATCTTTTTAAGATTATTATGTCTGATAATAAACGTGTTATTTATTTCCATTGTTCACAAGGAAAAGACCGCGTTGGAGTAGCGGCATATCTTATTGAATCCGCTCTTGGAGTTGATGAAGACACTAAAATAGAAGATTATCTTTTGTCTAATGTCGCAATGGAAAAAAGAAGAGATAGATTAATTGAAGCTGTAAAAGACCGTCCATTTTATAATGAACAATATAAACAAGACCTATTAGAAGTATTTTCTGCCAAAATTGAATATTTAGAAGAAACTATCAAAATCATTAATTCCAAATATGGCGGAGTTATATCTTATTTAGAAAACATTCTTAAAGTTGATATCACTAAACTTAGAGAAATGTACCTTGAGTAGCACCACCATTATTGATTTTATTAAAGTATTTGTTGTATTATTTCACCAATGAAAAGATTTGAGTCAAAAGAAGATTACTTAGAAAAGATCCTTCAGCTTTCGAAAGAGAAAGATGGAGTTCATTCTATTGATATTGCCCGAGCAATGAATTTTTCTAAACCTTCTGTTTCTGTCGCAATGAGTAAGTTGAAAGACGAAAAACTTATTGAAATTGATAAGGAAGGTCATATCCATTTAACACCTACTGGACAAGAAATTGCCGAGAAAACCCTAGAAAAACACGAACTTCTCGCTCAAATGTTCATCAATCTTGGTGTTAGTGAATCAACAGCTTATGAAGATGCTTGTCGAGTTGAACATGACTTATCAGACGAGACTTGGGAAGCAATTAAGAAACACGTAAAAAGATAAAATTTAAATAAAGAAAAAGATAGTTAGTTAGAAATGACTAACTTTTTTCTTGCTTTCTAAAAATACAGTTCTATAATGTAATCGGTTAGTTATGACTAACTAATTACTGAAAGGAGGTATTTTATGCCAATTACATTAGCGCCTTTAAACACTGATATTCGTATCGTGAGGATTTTAACTGACGATAAAACTAAAAAGCATTTAGAAGACCTTGGAATTAACATAAATGCCACCATTCAAGTATTATCTTCAGTCAACGGAGGGGTTGTAGTTGCCATTAATAATGGCAGACTAGCTTTAGACCACTCAATTGCCTCGAAGATTCTAGTCGCATAGAAAGGTAGGAATGTATGCTAAAAACACTAGATCAATTTAAAATCGGCGAGACTGGCCGAGTCGAAAAAGTAACGGGCGAAGGACGTTTACGTCGCAGACTATTCGACATGGGAGTCACACCAGGTGCAACCATTTATTTAAGAAAGAAAGCACCATTAGGTGATCCACTTGAAGTAACTATTCGCGGTTACGAATTGACTCTACGCAAAAGTGAAGCTGAGTTAGTTTTATTAGAATTGGAGGAAACCAAATAATGAAAAGATTTGCATTAGCTGGTAACCCAAACTGTGGTAAAACCACCCTTTTTAATAATTTAACGGGTTCCACCGCACACGTAGGTAACTGGCCAGGTGTTACCGTTGAAAAGAAAGACGGTACATATAAGAAACTAAAAGAACCAGTTTCAATTATTGACTTACCGGGTATTTATTCATTATCACCATATACTGATGAAGAAGTTATATCCCGTAACTACATTTTGGATGAAAATCCAGATTGCGTTATCAACATTGTTGATGCCACCAACTTAGAAAGAAACCTTTATTTAACAACTCAACTTCTTGAAATCGATGTTCCAGTAGTTGTCGCATTAAATATGATGGACCTTGTCGATAAGCAAGGTGACACAGTTGATGAAAAAGAATTAGAAAAAATTCTAGGCGTTCCTGTAGTCAAAGTTTCCGCACTTGAAGAAACAAATTTAAAAGAACTCATGGAAGTTGCCTATAAGGCAAGTGAAAAGCCAAGAGAAGGAACATCTATCCTTTCAAAAAAAGATCTTCTCCACCTTATTGGAGATGTAAAGATTGCATTTAAAGGAAAGAAGGTTCTCCATCCTTTATTCCACGCAGTCAAATTATGTGAAAACGATGAACTTGAAGTTAAGCATCATGAAGAATTACTTCCAATGGTAGATGAATTCAAGAAAACAATGAAAGATTCGACATTTGGTGATGATATTGAAGCTATCATTGCCGATGATCGATATAACTACATCGCTGGTCACATCTCAAAAGTTTATAAAAAACACGTTGAAGTTAATGAAGATGGCAGCGAAAAGAAGGTTAAAGAAACCAAATCTGACCGTATTGATAAGGTTTTAACACATAAAGTGTTTGGTTTATTAATCTTTGCTGCAATTTTATTCTTAGTATTCCACTTAACATTCTCTGAAAACTTATTCTTCCTTGGCAAGATTTTCGAAAATAACGAAGTTGCGCCATGTTTTGAAGGAAGTATGTATGAAGGTTTGTTCTGGACGGATGCAGGTATTAACTCACCGGGTGTAATTCTATTTAACTTTTTTGACATGTCATTCGCAGGCATCATAGATGCCGTTAGTGGCGCAATGGAAGCTGGACTTGGTGAAGGTCACTGGTTAACAGGCTTTGTTTGTGATGGTGTTTTATCAGGATTATTTGCAATCATTGGATTCTTGCCACAAATTCTTGTCTTATTCTTATTCTTCTCAATTATGGAAGATACAGGATATATGGCCCGTGTTGCATTCATTTTAGATAGGATTTTCCGTAGATTTGGTCTTTCTGGTAGAGCATTTATCCCAATGATTATGGGATTTGGATGTTCAGTTCCAGCAATGATTAACACCAGAACTTTAGCAGATGAACACGAAAAAATTGCCACCATTAGAGTTATTCCATTCTTCTCTTGTGGTGCAAAACTTCCAATTTTAGTCGCTATTGCTGGCGGTATTTGTGAAGTCTTTGGATTTAAGAGTGTCGATTTAATTACTTACTCAATGTATGTAGTTGGTATTGTTACCGCTATTTGCGCAGTCTTAATTATGAGACATACAACCCAACGTGGAGAAGCAGCTCCATTTATTATGGAACTTCCAACTTATCACTGGCCACAATTTAAGGCTTTGATGATTCACTTATGGGATAAGACAAAACACTTCGTTAAGAAGGCTTTCACCATCATTTTAGCCTCCACCATCGTTATTTGGTTCTTATCTAACTTTGGTTGGAATTGGCATATGGTTGAGATGGAAGATTCAATTCTTACAAGTTTAGGTCAACTCATTCAACCATTATTTACACCGCTTGGATTTGGTTCACAATTATCAGCATTCGGTTGGGTCTTCGCAGTTGCCGCAATTACAGGTTTAATTGCAAAAGAAAACGTTATTGCCACATTCTCAGTCTTAACAGCGGTTATTGTTGCAGGATTTGAAGGAACTGAAGATGGCGTTGAAGAAGCAGTTCAAATGATTCAAGCAACTGGCATTACATGGCAAGGCGCAATTTCATTTATAGCATTTAATATGCTAACTATTCCTTGCTTTGCTGCATGTGCTACTGCAAAAGGTGAATTACGTAAAGGTACATTTAAATGGACTTTACTCTTCTGGATTGTCGCATCATTCATCGGAAGCGCAATTATCTATTCATTCTTATCTTGCTTCTCAGAAGGATCACTTAAGTGGGCAATTCCAGTATCAGTTAGCATACTCTTGCTTGCTGTCTTAGCGGTTTACTTAATTCGTAGAAACGAAAAACTTAAAGCCGCAAAATAAGTTAATTAAGGAAAGGAGGAAAGACTATGTTTCAAAACCCATCCACTTTATGGATAGAAATCCTTGTAATTGTTTTAGTCGTAGCTTTCCTCGCTTTCCTAATTATTAGATATATCTATCGAAAGAAAAAAGGACTGCCTACAGGTGAGTGTGCTTGCTGTGCATCCACCAAAAAGGGTAACAAGCTTGTTAAAAGCTATAATAAAAAATATCACAGCGATTGTTGCTGTTGTAAAGAAGAGTAAAACTCTTCTTTTTATTTATTAAAATAAATTATATTTATTCTTTGAATTAATATAGTGTAGAATATTGACATTATGCTCAAGCACATGAGTTTAAATAACATTGAAGATTTAGTGAATCAATTCAGAATTGAGGGTCATTTTAAATCTGCTGCACCTTATGGTGAAGGACATATTAATAAGACTTTTTTAGTGGAAACTTGCTGCAATAAATATATTTTGCAAAGAGTTAATAATGTTGTTTTCCCAAATATTGAAGATTTAATGAGCAATATTGAAAAAGTTACTTCTTTTATTTCATCTAAGGGAAAAGAAACAATCAAACTTATTCCTACTAAAAAAGGTAAATCATATTTTAAAACTGAAGATAGTTTCTACAGAATGATGGAATATGCAGAAAACACCATCACTTATCAAAAACCTGTTAGTTTAGATTTAGTTGCATCTCAAGGTGAAGCATTTGGAGAACTACATTTACTTTTAAGTGATTTACCTGCTAAAGGAATTAAAGAAGTAATTCCTAACTTCCATAACACAAGACAAAGATATCTTAACTTTGTTAATGCATTAGAAAATGCTCCAAAAGATAAGATTGAAATAGCAAAAGAAGAAATCGCATTCATTAGAGAACACGAGAAAGATTATTCTCTTGTTCTTAATGAAATTGAAAAAGGTAACATCAAAACAAGAGTTACCCATAATGATACAAAGATTAACAATATTCTTTTTGATAAAGACACAGGCAAATATCGTTTAATCATTGATTTAGACACCATTATGCCTGGAAGTATTCTCTATGATATTGGCGATGCTTTTAGAGGTTTATTCACTGGTGAAAATGAAGACAATAAAGACACTTCTTTACTAAAAGTAAACTTGGATATTTTCAAAGCATTCACTTATGCATATTTAAGCAAAATGCAAAATGATTTAACTGAGACAGAAAAGAAACTTATTCCATTCTCAGCATACTTATTAACTATTGAATGCGGAATTCGTTTCCTTGAAGACTATTTAAGAGGAAACGTTTATTTCCACGTTGATTATGAAGAACATAATTTAGTTAGAGCAAGAACTCAAATTGCTTTAGCTAAAGATATTTTGAAGAATTTAAAAACTTTACAACAAATAACCGAAGACTATAAAGGTTAAATGATTAAAGAATATAAAGAAAACGGACTTGAGTTTGTTCAAGTTACAAATAATGCAGGTTTAGATGTTACTTTCTGCTCCCTTGGTGCAGCAATCTTTTCTATTGCTTTTTCCGGGGATTTTATGACTTATAATCCTAAAAATTCCCAGGAACTCCTTAGAAAAAACGTTTATCATGGGAAAACTATTGGTCGTGTCGCTGGCAGAATTACAGGAAATAAAATTGTAATAGATGGGAAGACTTATACTCTTGACGCAAATGAAAACGGCAATGTTCTTCACGGAGGAAATGGAGCATTTTCTGAAAAAGTCTTTAACTCTAAAATTAACTCTGATTGTAAGGGAACACATGTGATTTATTCATATCTTTCGAAGAGTGGCGAATCTGGTTTCCCAGGAGATGCATATGTAGAAGTACATTATTTAATTCCTAATGATGAATCTTCTTTATTAGTTGAATTTAATTGCAAAGTTAGTGAGAAATGCCCAATTTCTTTAACAAACCATTCCTATTTCTGTTTAGGAGATAAAAATATCAATAATCTAAAGCTTAAAATAGATGCATCAAAATATATTTTGATGAACAATAATGACTTAACATTAAAAGAAGCTGCACCAGTTCCTTCATATCTTGATTTTAGAAATTCAAAATCGTTAATTGAAGATATTAACGTAAAAGAAATAAATGAAGGTAAGCTTTGTGGTTATGATCATGTTCTACTTTTAGATAACAATGGTTCAGTGACCTTAGAAAGCACAAAATACAAATTAAACATCTCCACCGATTTAGACGCTATAGTTTTTTATACCGATAATTACGATGCTGGTTTTGAAGCAAATAATTCACAAGATAAACTTCGCAGAGGCGTCGCTATTGAACCACAGCTTAATCCTTTAAACAACAGACTTTTACAACCAAGTAAAGAATTTAAACATTTTATTAATTACAAATTTCACACAAAATAATAAAAAAACTCCTTTAAGGAGTTAAATGCAACCACTCACTAGTCCCATCTAGTAAAGCAGTTTGCTTTGATTGAGTGGCTGCTATCTATAAGAGATAATTGGGAATCTCATAGATTCAAATGGTGGATCTGACGAGGATCGAACTCGCTACCTCCTCCATGCCATGGAGGCGCTCTCCCAGGTGAGCTACAGACCCTGTTAGCGTATTTAATCTTAATCAAATAAGAGTTAAATAGCAATAATAATTTAATAAATTAACCAAGTAATTCTTCAAATAATCCTTTAATGCCACGTTCTTTGTAAATGTCTCTATAATATTGAAGTTCAAGTTGAATAACATCATCAAGCGTATGCATGCTTCTCATTTCAACATCACAGGTATCATCATAGAGTCTAATACCAGTATCTTCATATGGTTTTAAATTATTTCCAAGTCTAGTAAAAACTTTTTGAAGTGCATAATCAGAAACTGTAACTGCTTTAACATTATCAATAAGTGGCATTTCTTTGTTCTTTGAAGCGAAAACTTCCATTCCACTTCCACCATCAACTCTATAAGCATAAAGGTTATCAAAAACACTATAAGCTGTATCGCAAAGTGAAGAAGAGAATGAACCTTTCTTATCAGAATACATATTCACATTCATCATCATAATTCCATCATCATTCAAGTGATCTTTTACTAAAGTAAAAAATTCGACTGTTGTCATATGAAATGGAGCAGAAATTGATGAATAAGCATCTACTAAAATGATGTCATATGTGTTTTTATCTCTTGCAATATAGTTTCTTCCATCATCACAAATAACGTTCACATCTTCGTTCATCTTGAAGTACTTGTATGATAAGTCAATAATGCCTTGATCAATTTCAATAGCAGTTATATTGCAATCACAATGCAAGTAATCTTTCATCATTGTTGCATATGACCCGGTTCCGTTTCCTAGCACCAATACATCTGGATTTTCTTTTACTAGATAACGACTCACTAAAAGGTTATCGTAGTACATACCAGTTAATGAATAGTCATCGTTTATTGCAGATTGAACACCAAAAAGAACATTTGTCGAGAAGTAAGTTGTTTTACCAACCTTATCAACTTTTAAATAGTTATACATAGATTCTGATTCAGATATCATTGTTTGTTCTTTCCAGAAAATAAGTGAAGTATTTGAGGAAATTACAAGACCCAAAATCCAAAAACATGCGTAAATTCCCGATAAAATACAGGCTTTAAGCTCTTTTTTCTTATTTTCCTTAATCTCTTCCACTTCTTCAGTTTTTGCTGTCTCTTTTGGTCTGTTTCTGAACTTATCAATGAAATGTGTTGTAACATACACTAAGCCTAGTCCTGCGATCATTGAGCCAAATAAGACAAATGAGTTAGAAGTTCCGATAAATGGAATGGTTAAGAACGTTGGAAGGAATGTGCCGACAATTGAGCCAATAGTATTAAGTGCCTCAAGAAGTCCAATAACTTTACCTGAAACTTTCTCTCCAAGTGAATACTTAATAAGGGAAGGAGTTACTTTTCCAAGGAAGAGTAAAGGCGGTACAAAAAGAATGATACAAGAGAAAAGGGCAGACCAAATAACTAATCCCTTTGTTATAAACAAAGCAAATAGAACTGTAACACCTGCAATAATGAATCTACCGAGAAACGGAACAAGCACAATCCAAGTACCTGCAAAGAGTAATTCAATATATAACCTTAAATATGAAGGTTTTTTATCTGCCTGACGTCCACCGATATAGTTTCCAGCAGCCATCGCAATCATAATCACGCCGATAATAATGGTCCAGATAATTTGAGAAGAAGAAAAATACACAGAGATTAATCGCGACGCAGACATTTCAATGCCCATTAGGGCAATACCAACAAATAGTTCGGTTATAAAGTAAAAATACCGATGATTAATAAAAAGCTTCTTCTTTTCCATAATTGTGTCCTCGATTCGTGATTATATAATTATATTAAACACGAATCAAAATGAAAATTAATTAAAAAAGACCGATTAAATCGGTCTAATTTACGTAGTGCCTCCGTTTACCCATTTTGATACACTGCATACCCTAGCCTAGTTTTTGCATACCCTAGGTGTTTTTTGCATACCCTTATGGTTTAGAGGCTATTTAATTAGGTGATTATTGAAGTTTTTATAGTACCTCTCGAAGTTCTCGGTGCTCTTTTTGCTTTTAGCAACCTTGAGGATTTGGTAATGTTTATTGATTTATTTATGCGAATGTCTCTTTTTCAATAAGATAAGAACTGCAAAACCAATTGAAGTTGTCATTGCAGAAATCGCCACAACTAAAATTGCAGCGTTATTTGTTTCGACGGGGATAAAACTGACTCCAGCATTGGAAGATTGAATAACATAATCACCAGATTCAAGGATGATTGTTTCTCCGTTCGCAGCCGCCCAGGCTCTGAATCTATCCCATTCATCAGAGTAATGACCAGCAAAATACACTCTTTGATTCTTAGTCATACTATTTTCAAAATAGTCTTTCGCGGTTGAATAATAATGATGTTCATCACTATTCATACACCAACCTTTTTCTTCGGTGTAATCATTTATATGAAGATATTCAATTCTAAATTCATCATAAACATTTGTATCGGTTTGATACCAAATAGCATAAAAAGTTATGTTGCCGTTAACTTGATACGACACACCAGGTTGATAAGAAGCTCCATTTCCATCTGGTTGTGTATTCCATTCTTTAAATGAGTGATAGTCTTGGGCCGTAAAATAATTATTTTTTAATGTGACGCTTGATTCTGCAGAAGCGTTTTGGCTAGATGTCGTCCCAGATTTGCCACCATTGATATTATATGAAACAGTATATGTGTTTCTAACCCATCTTAAATATCCGGTTTCATTAGCTTTTTGTTGAGCCCATGTTAAAGTGTGATGAGTACTGCCATTCGCACTTACCGAAATATAATTATTAAAAGTATTTTTATATTTCCAATGTATATTGCTAAAAATATTGAGATTATCACTTAATGTAACATTGCTATCAAAAACAACATTGACCGGATTAACAGAAGTATTATTTTCAGAGAAACTATAATTACTAAGATTAACACCTCCACTTCTTTTGGATAAAATGCGTGGGGTCGCTAGAGCGTTTGCTCCGGATAAAGAGATACTAGGTGTGGTTTGGACGCCATTGACTTCTTCTGGTTGAAGAATAACTGCGTTATTAACACCTTGAATAGTTCCACAGTTTGTAATGCTACCGCCATAATTAATTACTCCTGGTTGGGCAGCCCACGTTGTTATAACTGATGCACCATCTCGAACATTCAAAGTAGACGATTTATGAAGAAGGATTGTCCTGCCTGTGCCAAAGTTTTTAACTTGAACACCAGGATTTATATTAACAGTTGCAGTATGACTATTTTGTTTGCCGTCTTCGTCTGTAGCGTTAGAAGGATCGATGTAAAAAATGGAATCAGCACAATAACCATTTATTTTTCCACCAGAAACAGAACTCATAATAGTCAAAGTTACATTGGTTTCAATGTTGCCACGAGCAGTATAATCTCTAATGCCGATAAAACGATTGACTTCGCTACCGCTGGCACCAATGGTTAATGTGTGACCATTTAAATCAACAATAACATTTGTCGTATTTAACCATATGTTGCCACTTTCTGTTGTGTCTCTTAAAAGTTTGATGCCTCGTGAAGTCATTGAACTTGCCTGTGCATGAAGTGCTTCATTTGCTGTGTTGAAATAGGTGCCAACAATGCCAGTTCCGTCCAATCCAACCCAAGCTTCCCCTGATGCATCGACTTTTTGTGGCATTTTCATGTTTTTCAAAGCCAAAGCACCGGCACCAAAACACATCGCTAACGCCAGCGAAACAACTCCAAATCTAAATAGTTTCTTCATAAGAAATACCTCATAAATTCAATATTTTTACTTGTGTCTATTGTATAACGCGCACATATCCGCTTCAAAGGTTATCTGATAAATTTTATTGTTCACTTATAAACAATAAAAAAAATAACCACTATTAGTGGTTATAATCAATTGTCTCCGTTTACTCATTTTGATACAGTGCATACCCTAGCCTATATTTTGCATACCCCTATTTCGGAACGATAAATAGGAATTTATCAGTATTACAACCTCTTTATCTCATTGGCGATCACAGCCACGGCTTTTCCTTTGGTATCAATTTTAATAGTGCCCAATGCTTGATACATAGGTATTCTTGCTATGCTTCTCTCAATTACATCTTCAGAACGAATACCTTTTTCTACATCTGCGGACAATCTTTCACGCAGAGTATTTTCATCGGCTATCAGAGAGACGCATTTCACCTCACAGTTATGTGTATCCAGCTTCTCAAGTATGGAATCGATAATACTCTGTTCATGCATCACCCAACAAAAAATAATACTATCGTATGCAGAGCATTTCAGAAAATTGTTGAGCATGTAGCAAATATTATTCGTAACCATTGCTTTTGTTTCATCGGTTACTTGAAACGGACTTGCATCCCAACACCAATCTCCGTCAAGAAATACGCTATTCGGTAAATCCTGTTTGAGCTGTTGGCACACAGTTGTTTTTCCAACCCCCATAGTGCCACCAATCATATATAAAGTTTTCATCATTCGCACCTACAAATTCTTATTTATCAGACAATTTTAACACAACAGATCTGACAAATTATTACTATTTTTATTAGAAATATAAGAAAAAATGCCCATTTCTGAGCATTTTTGCGGTTTTTCGCATATTCAACTTTGTATCAAAGTATGTATACGATTATGGCGCGCCAGAAACGACTTGAACGTTCAGCCTTCTCCTTAGGAGGGAGACGCTCTATCCAATTGAGCTACTGGCGCATTTCTTTAGATTAATTTGCAAACAAGGAGTATATTTCATTATTCACAACATCATATTTTATATGAATCTCTTGCCATCTCAAGTTTTTTAAAATCACAATAACTGAATTTAACTACTTTCGTTTTTAATTGTTCAATGTAAATTTCTTCGCTTCTATTTAATATTTCTTCCTTGTGACGAACGCAAAACTGGAACTCTTTATTTAATAAATCTTTATATTTTCTTTCTCTAACTGAATCAATTGAAGAATGATTAATATTAACGATTGTGCAACATCCATTTTTTAAAGGAATCATTTTGCCTATATTTAAAATCGCTAAAATATGTTTCGCTTTTCCATCTGATTGCAAAATCCAAACATCTTTTTTTGACATACGAGAAGGAGCGGCATTTTCATATATTAGCATTTTCCCATCGCAAAAATCTGAAAAATATTTATATTTTTGTTTTGCAGAAGAAAATGGTATAGCATATTCATCATTATTAAAGGTTACTAAGACACCTAAATACGGTTTATTTTCATAATTAGTTTCTTTAAAATATACTTCATTATCATAGCCACTCAAAAATTTTAAATAATTTTGGTTAATATTAACTAAAATAATTTTGTTATCTTTTAATTTCATAATCACTAAATAAACAAAAAAAAAGGAGAAAAAATCTCCTTTCTATAAAGTTCATCTCTTTTAGGTTTCCCTATGGCTAATGGAGGCCTATTATTATAGTAAACTATAGAATTCTATTTTTCAATCCTAAGTTCAGTTTTCAGATGGTCGAGGCAATGAGATTCGAACTCATGACCCTTACTTCCCGAAAGTAATGCGCTACCAACTGCGCTATGCCTCGACTTATTCGCCTAATCCAAATTCAAATAATGACATTTGATCTGAATCACCTAATCCTTTTAAAACACCAAGTCTATCTAAATCTTCAACGTTAGTGCCATTTAATTTGGTCCTTCTAAGTAAATCTTCTTTAGATTTGAAGTTTCCTGCTTTTCTAGCTTCAATAACTGAATCAGCAGCTGCCTCGCCAAGACCATCGATAACGATAAATGGAGGAATTAGTAAACCATTCTCGTGATCGCATATAAATTTTGTAGCATCTGACTTATATAAGTCAATGTTTCCAAATTTAAATCCACGTTCAAACATTTCAATGCAAACCTCAAACATATCATGAAGGTCTTCATCTTTCTTAACAACTTTTTGGGTTCTATCGTTAATGAGTCTAGTTAATTGTTCGTATCTTTCTTTTGTTTTTTCAAAACCGGCTAGCATTGTGTAAATATCATATGCATCACAACGAACTGAGAACCAAACAGCATAGAACTCAAGCGGATAATATACTTTGAAATATCCAACACGAACAGCCATTGTAGCGTATGCAACAGCGTGGGCTTTTGGATAGAGATATTTAATCTTATTACAAGCATTTATGTAGAACTCTGGAACGCCGTGTTCTCTTAAAATTGGTATGTATTTCTCAGGAATTTTCTTACCTTTACGTACTTTTTCCATTGTTTCGAAAGCAACATCTGATGCAACTTTGTGAGCAATTAAATACTTCATAATATCATCACGAGCAGCGACGCAATTATGTAAATCCATTGTTCCGTTTCTAATCAAATCTTCTTGGTTATGCTGCCAGACGTTAGTACCATGGGCAAGACCTGCAACAGCGACAACTTCTGCAAATGTTTTTGGTTTAGCTTTAAGCAAAATATCACGACATGTTTCAGTTCCGTATTCTGGTAATCCAGAAGAACCAATCTTTGTCTTAAGGAAGTTTTCACTTAAATTGAGTGCTTTTGTGGAAGTAAAAAGTGAAATAACCTTCTTGTCATTTAATGGAATTGTTTTTACATCAACACCAGTCATTAAAGACATTAAACGTAATGCTAATGGGTCAACGTGACCTAAAAGGTCAAGTTTAAGAAGTTGAGCATCCAAGGCCGCGTGATAATCAAGGTGAGTAGTCAACCAATCTGCATCCTTATCATCTGCAGGATATTGAATAGGGGTAAATTCATAAATTGATCTTCCTTTTGGAAGAACAACAATTCCACCAGGGTGCTGTCCCGTTGTACGTTTAACATCAGTACAGTGAGAAGCCATATACGCAATTCTTTCACCAGGAATTGTGCTTGGATCAATACCTTTATACTCAAAATAGTTACGGACATAACCAAATGCAGTTTTATCAGCAACTGTTGAAATTGTTCCAGCACGATAGACATTAGCTTCACCAAAAATATCTTTAGTGGAGTTATGTGCCTTTGCCTGATAATCGCTTGGGAAGTTAAGATCAATATCTGGAACTTTTTCAGCGTGGAAACCTAAAAAGGTTTCAAATGGAATTTCTTGTCCATCATGAATCATCTTTGCACCACAAACTGGGCACTTCTTTTCTGGTAAATCAGAACCCGAATAACAATTTGGATCATCAGAGTATTCGAAATGTCTACATTTTGGACATCTATAATGAGGTGCAAGTGGGTTAACTTCGGTAATTCCATAAAGGAAAGCAGCTAAAGAAGAACCAACAGATCCACGTGAACCAACCATGTATCCTTCTTTATTGGCGCGAGAAATAATCTCACGAGCAATATAGTAAGTAACTGAATAACCATTACCATTAATACCTTCAAGTTCTTTGTTAAGCCTATCAACGATATCTTGAGGTATTTCATCTCCAAATAATTCATGTGCCTTAGCAAAACATGCTTCAGTGAGCATCTTATCTGAATTAGGAATTTCTGGTTTTTCTAGACTTGTGTGAATTGGTTCCATTGTTTCACACATATCCGCAATCTTATTTGTGTTTGTTATAACAATTTCTTTTGCTTTTTCTTCACCTAAGAATGAGAAAGCATCTAACATTTCACGAGTTGTTCTGAAATGTTGATCTGGATTTGGAAGAGTTGGATCACTTAAACGAAGTGGGTGGAACTTTCCACCAACAGCTTTTGCCGCGATATAAATATCGCGTGAAATCTTATCTTCTGGGTTAGCATAGTGAACATCACCTGTCGCCACCACCATTTTTCCTATTGAATCAGCACATTCAACAATATCCATTAAGAATGCATTGATAATTGTTTGATTATCGTAGAATCCTTTATTAATTAAATTCACAAAGTTTCCAGGAGGTTGAACTTCAATGTAATCATAAAATTGCATTGCATCTAACAAATCTTGTTTTGATCTAGTTCTTTCAATCTCAAAGATTTCACCATTTTGACATGCTGAGCCAAGTAAAAGATTTTCTCTTAATCTTGCTATTTCACGTTTTGGAATTTTTGGAACGTTTGCAAAATAATCAACATGTGAAAGTGAAACAAGTTCAAATAATGCCTTAATACCTTGTTCATTTTTAGCAAGTGCAACAACGTGTGCTGGCATCATATGCTTAAGCATTGGAGCAGTTGTTTTTAGCTTTGCTAAATCACTATGTAATAAGTTTCTATTATCCTTAGTTAATCTATGTAGCATTGCTAACCAAACTTCATTTAAAACTCTAGCATCGTAATCCGCTCGGTGAGCATCATCGTCATCATAAATATCCATTCCAAGGTTTCTGGAAAGGTTACCTAATTTATGTCCAGAAGCATCTGGGAATAAATAACGAGATAATGAAAGTGTATCAATAGCAGGCTTTACAAAAGGCTCTCTGCCCATTTTGCGTAATGTTTCTGCAATAAATCCGTAGTCGAATGTAATGTTATGTGAAACTAGGATTGCACCATCCATGAACTCTAAAATCTTATCGATTGATTGTTCAATAGTTGGTTTATCTCTAAGCATTTCATCTGTAATCTTTGTTTTCTTAACGATTGCCGGTGGAACTGGTCTTTCTGGGTTAATAAACATTTGTAATGTTTTAACTATTTGACCATTTTCAAAACGAATACCACCAAATTCGGTAATCTTATCGTATCTAGTAGACAAACCTGTTGTTTCTAAGTCGAACACAACAAATGTTGCTTTATTAAGTGGAATATCAACAGGATTTAAGACAAATGGAAGTTCATCATTAACCATGTAGAACTCAACACCATAAAGTGCCTTAACACCTGTCTTCTTTTGAGCGGCTTGAGCGTCAGGGAATGATTGGACAACTCCGTGGTCTGTTATAGCGAGTGCTCTATGACCCATGTTTTGAGCAAGTTTAAAGTAATCACTTGTTGAGGTAACACCATCCATAGCAGACATTTTTGTATGTAAGTGTAATTCAACACGTTTTTCAGGTTCATTATCTGTTCTAAGCTCTGGTCCATCCATTAGTTCGATATAACGAACATCGATAGAGAGATTCTTTCTATAGTCACGAGAAACATAACCACGAACTCTAGCCCATTTTTCGTTCTTTAATTCTGTTTCCATAAATTCTGGAGTAATGTCTTCGTTCTCCATAATCTTTAAGGAAATACCTGAATCGCCTTTACCAAGACCACAAGTAAGCATAGTTTTACCATTTCTTATGATTTTTGGTTTATCAATACCATATAATTGACCTTCAACAATAACATTAGTTGAATCTTCGTTTAACTTCGAAATGTCATCAACTTTCTTATATGGGATTTTTTCTTTCCAAGATTGGCTGATCTTTGTATTGCTTTCCATTTGATGTCTCATTTCTGTAACAGTAGTTTGGAAAGCTTGAAGAGTTCTTTCTTCATCTTGGTTCATTTCTTTATTTACTTTCTGAGAATCCGAAATTACCTGTTTTTCCTCAGAATTTGTGGTGATTTTGTGATCAATCTTAAAGTTATAACCAATGAAATCAAGGAATTGAACATAGTCTTTTATGATTTGCTCATTCTTAGCTTTTTCTTCTTCTGAATCATAGAAAATTGTAATTGTGTTTCCAATTCCAAAAACCTTTAGATTTGAGTTATATCTACAATGTGAATAATGCCATTCTTGGAATAATTTTGTGGCATCACTTGCCATCGGTTTCTTAATATAAGAAAACTTCATTTGATATGGATATTTAACCGATTCAAGATGAGTTAAAAATTCTTCAAGAAGTTCATACTTCCAAGGAGTTTCTTTGATAATGAACATGTCAATTTGTTCACGATTAAAGGTGTTACGAGTGACAATATCAAAATCCATATCGAAACGTTCTAAATTTTCGATACCAATTGAAGTTAAGAATCTTCGCATCTTATCATTCATAACTAAACACCAACCATCCTCAGAATGTCTAAGACAATAATTACAGCCATTAAGGCAAACAATAATCCAATACCAATTAAAGACACAATTGTTTTTACTTTTTGAGGTATTTTCTTTCTAGTAATACCTTCAACTGCAGTTACTAGTAACTGCCAACCATCTAACCCTGGGAATGGAAGCAAGTTAAATATTGCTAAGTTAATCGAAATTAAACCCCAGAAATACAGGTATGTTGAGAACGTGTATTGACTATATAAAGATGCTGATGCATCGAATATGCCGACAACACCAGACATATTCTTAATTCCACCAGTGAATAAGATCTTAAGACCTTTGAATACTGCGCCTGCTGCACTGCCGAAATCTTCAAATGTATATCTTAGTCTTTGACCAAATGGCAACCAGACTTTTCTCATCTTAAATGAAAGACCAATATCTTCAAAAGTATTAATGATTTTTTGTGCTTTTTTCGAGGAATTTACGGTAAATTTGATATTTTTTGTGCCTGCATTCTTGAAAGTAACATCAGCGAAAACTGTTTGGTTTTCACTAAATAAATACAAGCCTCCTTCGAAGTTTGGATAGTATTCTGGAGCATTTTCGCTATTACTCCAAGCAATGAAATCTTGTTTCAATTGAGTGTCGTATTTCAAATCAGTGAGTTGTTCTTTTGTAATACCTTTATAGAAACTTAAACCTTCAGTAAAGACAGGGTTCTTTTTGTTTCCGGCTGGGTAATAAACAAGAACTAGACGTTCACCATCAGCCCAAACATTATCATCTATAATGAAGAAGACATTTGAATGAATTAACTTAGTTTCATCAGTAAACTCATATTGGAAAGCATAATTTCCGCCATCTTTAGTTACATATTCAGGTGTATTTGGAATAATAAATTGAAGTTCATCATCATTTCCAACACCATATTCTGTTGCAATTGCAGATGATTCATTAACAATAGTTCTTCTAGTTGGGGTCTTTAGTGGGAAGGCAACATTTGAAATGAAAATAAGAATGAATGCTAAAAATGCATTAAGGATGACACCAGCAGAAAGAATAATGGCTTTCTTCCATTTTTTGATTCCTTCAAGTGATCTCTCTGGTGGTACACCTTCAAGTTCTGGATCTCCTTCCATTCCTTCTCCATACATTGAGACATAACCGCCAAATGGAATGGCACGAATAGAGAACTTAGTTTCATGTCCCTTTCTTCTTTTTGAGAAGATAGCAGGACCAAATCCAATTGAATATTCTTTACAGTAAACTTTAAAAAGTTTAGCCATTGAAAGGTGACCGGCTTCGTGGATGCAAATTAAGATTCCGAATGCGACGATAAAAAGAATAATTGAAACTATTGTATCAAGCATCTTTCGGTCTCCTTTCTAACAAATCTATCAATAAACTTAATCAAAGGTAATGCGGCATATTTAACGGCAGGAACAGAATCCACCATTAATCGCACTCCTTTGGCTATGTCAGTAAATTTAATCTCATCTTTTAAATATTTATTTACCAAAACTTCGTTTGCAGCATTAAGCGCAATCATTTTAGACGGGCCTTCTAACAAGGCTTTCTTTGCAAGCTCAGTGCATGGATATCTATTCGCATCATATTCATGGAAATGACAATCTTTTAACTCACTGAACGACATAATCTTTTTAACATCGTTTTCAACTTGCCCTTCATACATTGCCCATTTGATTGGTTTATGCATATCTGGTTTACCAAAATCGATAATAAATGAACCATCATTAAGTTCAACTGCTGAATGTACAAGTGATTCATCGTGCATCATAACTGTAATCTTATCCAAAGAATAACCATATAGATATGCTGCTTCAATAATTTCAAAACCCTTGTTCATCATTGTTGCACAATCAATGGTGATTTTATTACCCATCTTCCAAGTTGGGTGCTGTAAAGCTTGCTCTGCTTTTACATTCTCAAGTTCGTTAAGTGGAACATTTCTTAAAGCACCGCCGCTTGCAGTAATAATTAAACGTTTTACATCATCTGGTTTACATGCAGCTAGACATTTTGCTAAAGCAACGTGTTCTGAATCTATTGGATAAAGTTTTCCTTTTCCGCTTCCAAGAATCATATTAATGACTTGGCCACCAGCAACTAAAGCTTCCTTATTTGCTAAGCAAAGAATCTTATCTTTCTTTAAAGCAATTATTGCTGGCTCCATACCTGCAAATCCTACTAATGCATCAACGCACATCGTATAATCGGCTGCTTTTGTAAGTTTTGCTAAGCCTTTCTCTCCAAAGAATACTTTTACGTTTGGAAACTCTTTTTTAAGCTCGTTCGCTTTTTCTTTATCAATTACGTAAACATGCTTAACAGAAGGGAAATTTCTAAGGATTTCCAGTGCTTTTTCGTAGTTTTTGCCTACTGAAAATGCTGTAAGAGTGAACTTATCTTTTGCTTCATTGATAATATCGATGGTTTGGCTACCGATAGAACCCGAAGCACCTAATAATAGTACTTTATGAAGGGATTCCATTTGCGCCAATTCCAAGCATTAAATTAATGAAGATAATTAAACAAGACACCAAGGCAGAAGCAAAGATCAATGAATCGATACGATCTAGTACTCCACCATGTCCTGGAAGCAAGTTAGAGAAGTCTTTAACACCAAATGTCCTCTTAACGCTAGAGAAAACGAAGTCGCCAACGTCAGATATAAGTGGGATAAGAATTGAAATTACAATAACATAGTACAAATGTTGAACATCAAAGATTGGTAGGATTGCGTGGTCTGTTAAAGCACAAACAAGTGCAAATGTTGTAGAAACTATAATTGAGAAAACAACACCGCCAATAAATCCTTCCCATGTCTTCTTTGGTGAAATTCTTTCATTCATCTTATGTTTACCAAAGAGTAAGCCAATAAAATATGCACCCATGTCATTAAAAATGACACCTAGAATAACATAAAGGAACAAGAATGTAGATTGTACATACTTAAAGTTATTACTATAAATCAACGATTTAGCATATTGTCCGTCCTTAGTTAAAGCCTCTTCAAAATAATAGAACGGACTATAACGAAGGAATAAGAATGACTGAATACCAATTGCTAAAACTAAAATCATAGTCGCAAAGTAGAAAACGTATGCGATATGGAATGGTTCAGTTGCAAATGAGATTAAGAAGTAAACACATAACATTAATGTTATGAGCATAATTGATAACTTAATATCATGGAATGCCTCTGGCAGGAAATTTGGTTCTTTAAATGCATCACTACCCTGTGCCTTAATAGCGGCCATATTAGACTGGAACATCGAGTAATAAATAATTCCTAAAGTAAATACAATTGTTACAAAGTAAATAAGAACACGAAGTAAGCCTTTTAGGTTAGATGCCTTAACAATTTCGATTGATCCTAGCAATGCTAGAACTAAAGCAAAGAAAAAGAAGAACCAACCACCAAAGATAATGGCAGGGACAAAAACAACAACTAAAAAGAATGCTGTAATAATTCTAGTAACTAATGATTTCTTGGTTGAGGAAGAAAGCTCATTGGTTATCTTCTTTTTCACTATCTAGCCCTCCGTATCTTCTATTACGTTTATTAAATTCGATCAAACAATCGACAAATTCTTTTCTTTTGAAATCTGGGAAACAAACTGGAGTAAATACATATTCAGCATATGCAATTTGCCATGGTAAGAAGTTTGATGTTCTTACTTCTCCACTAGTTCTAATCATTAAATCAACATTTGGTAAACCTGCTGTGTAGAGATGATTTTCCATTACTTGTTCATTAATGTCTTCAAGTTCAAGTTTTCCTTCTTTCACTTCTTTTGCAATTAGTCTAGCGGCTCTAGTAAGTTCTTCTTTACCACCATAATTAAGACAAATATTTAAGACCATCCCTTTATTGTTTTTTGTCATTTCTATGGCTTTTTCCGTAGTTTTTCTTGTTTTTTCAGGTAATTTTGAAATATCGCCAGAAACAATAATTTTAGTTTGATCTTTCATGATTCTATCGATTTCTCGTTTGAAGAAAATCTCAAGATACTTGAACAAGAACGCTATTTCGGCTTTCGGTCTTTTCCAGTTTTCAGTTGAGAAAGCATAAAGGGAAACTACTTTGATATCATAGTCTTTGCAATAATCGAAAATTTCAATGATTCGATTGAAAGCTTCTTCGTGGCCTTTGGTACGCGGAAGACCACGTTTTTTAGCCCAACGACCATTCCCATCCATAATGACTGCCAAGTGTTTAATTGGCTTATTTAAAGTAATCTCTCTCATGTGTGTAATATATTATATATTTACGTGCGAAAATATCGCAAGCATATAACAAAATTAATGCGATGAGTTCTTAAAAAGAAAAGAGAAGCATTAGCCTCTCTTATACTGTCATAATTTCGGACTCTTTTTTCTTGAAGAGTTCATCGATTTGCTTAACTGCTTCATCGGTGACATCTTGGATTTCGTCCAAGATTTGATGTTCAAGATCTTCTGTATACTCATCTGACTCTTTGACTAAGTCAACAAATTCACGACGGATATTGCGAATTGCAATTTTACTTTCTTCTGCAATCGCTTTTCCTCTTTTAACTAGTTCGCGACGAGTTTCTTCAGTTAATGGAGCAATTGTGATTCTAATTTGATCACCTTCATTAATTGGGTTAACACCGATGTTGGCTGCGTGGATAGCAGTAACAATAGCTTTAACATCACCTTTGTCATAAGGCTTAATGAGTAATTGACGTGGCTCTGGGCAAGAAACTGATGAGATTGAAGCGATATCAATCTTGTCTCCATAATACTCACATTGAATACCTGTAAGCATGGCTGGAGATGCTCTTCCTGTTCTAAGCTTTAAAAGTTCAAATTCGAAATTTTTTATGGTTTTTCCCATGTTTTCTTTCGCTTCTAATGCAATTGCGTCCATAATTTTTATCCTTTCTTTATGGTTGTTCCAATATCTTCGCCTCTTGCTACTTTTGCATAGTTTTCGGTGTTATTTGCGTTAAAAACACGAACATCGATATCTTTGTCTTTAAGTAACTCAACAGCGCTTAAATCCATTACTTTAAGATTTCTTTCAATCATCTCGGAGCATTTAATTTCCTTAAACATGTATGCATCTTTATTAGTAAGTGGATTATCAGAATAAATTCCGTCAACACCGTTTTTTGCTATTAAAATAGCATCTGCATTAATTTCAATAGCTCTTAGTGAGGCGCATGTGTCTGTAGTGAAGAATGGTTTTCCAGTTCCTGCACCAAACAAGACAACATATTTTTCTTTTAAATATTTCTCAGCAAGTTCAGGGGTATAAGTTTCAACAAATGTGACATCAACCGCTGATAAAACAACAGCTTTTTGTCCGATTGTTACAAGGGTTTCTTTTAATGCAATACAGTTTATTACTGTACCAAGCATTCCCATGTAGTCACCAGAAACTCGATCAATGCCTGTTTTTTCAACAAGTGAACCACGAGCAATATTTCCAGCTCCGATAACAACCGATACTTCTGAACCAGCTTCGACGATAGCTTTAATAGCTTCCGCCGTTTTTAAAAGGGCCTCACTATCAAGGATTCCATCTTTGTGACCACCAGAGAGTGCTTCTCCAGAAAGTTTAAGTAAGATTCTTGAGTACATAAGGCCCCTTTCAAAATTAGTTAATTTGTGACATTACTTCAGCAGCAAAGTCATCTTTACGTTTTTCGATACCTTCGCCGACAGCGAAACGAATGAATTTAACGACGTTGTTACCAAGTTCTTTTAGAACTTGTGCAACAGCTTTTTCACCGTCTAATAAATAGACTTGTGCACCTAAGACTGATTCAGCAAGTAATTTCTTAACTTTGCCATCAGCAATACCATTAAGCATGGCTTCTGGTTTGCCAGCCATCTTAGGATCATTTTTCATATTTTCTAATGCGATTGCTCTTTCATGAGCGATAACGTCTGCTGGAATATCCTCAGCTTTGACATATTTTGGAGCATTAGCTGCAATATGCATTGCAAGACCTCTTGCGAGTTCTGCATCTTCTTTTTCAAGTACAACTAAGGTTGCAATCTTTCCACCCATATGGATGTAGGAACCAAAGCCTTGTCCTGCTGACTTTTCAACTAATTCGAAACGTCTGTAGTCGAGCTTTTCGCCCATAGCAACTGTTGCATCGGTGAATAATTGAGCAACACCTGTTTTTGCTTCTTCAATTGAAGCATAGCCTTTAGCTAATGTTTCTTTAGCAGTATCTTCAACTAACTTGTGGAATCTTTCGCCTTTTGCAACGAAGTCTGTTTCACAGTTAACTTCAAGAATAACAGCTTTATTTCCTTCAACAAGAACACTTGCTAAACCTTCAGCAGCGATTCTTGATGATTTGGCTTGTGCTTTAGCAATTCCTTTTTCTCTTAACCAGTCAATTGCTTTTTCGACATCTGAACCTGTTGCTTCAAGAGCTTTTTTGCAGTCCATCATGCCCGCGCCAGTACGATCACGTAATTCTTTAATGAGTTCAATCATGCTTGGCATATTATTTTTCCTCGGCTTTCTTGGCTGGAGCTTTCTTTGCTGGAGCCTTCTTTTCTGGTTTTGGTTCTTCTGCTTTTACTTCTTCAGCCTTTGGAGCTTCTTCAGCTTTTGGGGCTTCTTCAGCTTTAGCTTCTGCTTTTTCAGATTTTCTAGATTCTTCTCTTTGTTTACGAAGAGCTTGCATCTTTTCAAATCTTTCTTGTTTTTCAGCACGCGCTTTACGGATTGCTGCTAATCTTTCAGCGTTTTCTTTATCTGCTAATCTAACAGCATCTTTCATTGTTGCTTCTTCGAGTTCATCCTTAACGTATGCGATTTCAGTGATACCACCTTTTGATTCAACAACTGCGTCTGCCATTAATTTGACTAAGACTGTTAATGAACGAAGTGCATCATCGTTTCCTGGGATGACATAGTCAACCATATCTGGATCAGTATTTGTATCACAGATACCGAAGACTGGAATGTGTAATTTACGAGCTTCTGCGACTGCATTGTGTTCGCTCATTGGATCACAAACAAAGACTGCGTTTGGAATCTTTCTCATTTCTTTAATACCAGAAAGGTTCTTTGCGAGCTTTTCTTGTTCTTTCTTTAAAAGAGCAACTTCTTTCTTTGGAAGACGGTCATATGTACCATCGATTTCCATTGTTTCGAGTTCTTTTAAGCGACGAATTCTTGATTGAATTGTCTTGAAGTTGGTTAAGGTACCGCCTAACCATCTGTTTGTAATGTAGAATGAACCACAACGTTGTGCTTCTGCTTCAACGAGGGCCTTAGCTTGTGGTTTAACACCGACAAATAAGACTTTACCGTTTTCATCAACAATTGCTTTGAGTGCAGTATATGCTTCTTTAATGCATTCTGCGGATTTGACTAAGTCAATAAGATAGATTCCGTTACGGGCACCATAGATGTATTTGCCCATTTTTGGATTCCATTTTCTTGTGTGGTGTCCGAAGTGAACTCCACCTTCAAGAAGTTTTCTAACGGTAATGATTGGTGCGTTTTCGTCATGCATTACCATTTCCATGACGTTTTCTTGTGCAGGTGCTTGTTCAACTTTTTCTTCAGCAACTGCTTCAACTTTCTTTTCTTCTGCCATTTTTGGCCTCCATTCGTTTATGCCTCCACTACTTCTAACAATCTCCCCCGTTTTCGACCCCGTGGTCACGGGACTCGGAAATTGAATTCATAGTGTGTGTATTCTCATTTTCTTTTAGAAAACGAGTGCTATTATATTATCACTCCCAACTTTATAACTCAATAGTTTTTAAAACTTATTGAAAAATCTCAGGAATTCCCGTGTTTTTTCGCTCTTGGATGTGACATGTTAAATTGTTGTCTCATCGCTTCTTCAGTTATATGTGTATAGATTTGAGTTGTATTTATCGACTCATGTCCAAGCAATTCTTGAATAACTCTTAAATCAGCACCGCCTTCTAAAAGATGGGTTGCAAATGTATGTCTTAGCATATGAGGATGAAGCCCTAATTGAACTCCACACTTGTCTTGTATTTGATTAAGAATGTACTCAACCCCTCTAGGAGTTAGTTGTTCACCTCTTGCATTTGTGAACAAATAATCGCTTGAGTGTCTTAATTGGCTATTTTTTAAATAGTCCACTAAAGTTTTCTGGCATGATTTTGAAAAGATTACCATCCTTTCCTTTCTACCTTTGCCAAACACACGAATTGTTCTGTTTTTAAAGTCAATTGTATTCATTTTTATACTTACGAGCTCACTTACACGAACTCCTGAAGCATAAAGTAACTCAATTATTGCTTGATCACGATATTTTAAGTCATCTGTACGTTCTCTGTTTTTGGCAAATAAATTCTCAATTTGCTCCAAATATAAAGCTTCAGGATAACGTATTTCTTTCTTTGGAGCACCGACAAACAAAAATGGATTTTCTTTAATAAAATTACTTCTCACCAAGTACTCATAGAAATGACGCAAACCGGCTATTCTCCTACAGCAAGTCACTTTCGTTTTGCCTTCTTCCATTTCATTTGAAAGATACATACGAATAAGCTGTGGATTTGCAGTCTCAAAATCGGCTCCTTTTGAATTGAGATATTTCTTAAAACTTTCGATATCTTGTTGATACGATTTTATAGTTTTATCGGAGTAATTTAAGTCGAGTCCTAGATGCTCTAAAAATTTCTTAATTTTATCCATTAACTTTTGTCCAAAATTCATCTGTTAATCGTAATGCTTTTTCAATGTCTTTCTCACGATTATGTTTGTTCGCATTATATAAAATTCCAAAGTTGGCATTCATAGGTTGAAATGAAGTTGGATTACCATTTACAACATAGTTGTATAAGGAGCCTAACATAGTCTCAAGTGAAGGTTTTATAAGTTCTTTTCCTTCTAATTTTTCATACGCAAAAGTTGCTGCTAAAATACCCATAGCGGCAGATTCAACATAACCCTCAACACCTATCATTTGACCTGCTAAAAATGTATCATTTCTAACCTTCAAACTAAAGTCCTTATTAAGAGCAATCGGAGAACAAATATAGGTATTTCTATGCATCAATCCATAGCGCACAAATTCAGCATTTTCGAGTCCAGGTATCATCCTAAAAACACGTTTTTGTTCACCATAAGTAAGGTTGGTTTGGAAACCTACAATGTTATATAAATCACCATTCAAATTATCTTGTCTTAATTGGATAACAGCATGGAATTTTTCTCTTCCTTCGACCTGTAATCCTTTTGGCTTCATTGGGCCAAATCTAAGGGTATCTTTTCCACGCTTTGCCATGACTTCAATTGGCATACAACCTTCAAAATAATTCTTGTCAAAATCATGTATCATAGCGACTTGTGCATTAACTAATTCGTTATAAAACTTATCATACTGTTCTTCTGAAAATGGACAGTTAATATACGAGTCATCGCCTTGCTCATAACGAGACTTTTTATAGGCAATATTCATATCAATAGAATCTTTTAAAACTATTGGTGCACTTGCGTCAAAAAAGAATAATGATTCTTGGCCAATTGTGTCTGCTAATTTCTTTGCTAATTTATCGCCTGTAAGTGGGCCTGTAGCGATAATTGTAGGCCCTTCTAAAAAATCATCAATTTCTGCATTATGAACGATTAAATTAGGAAAATCCTTAAGAATTCCCGTGATTTTTGTAGAAAAAGCATCTCTGTCAACACTTAAAGCATTGCCACTTGGAACACATGTTTCAGCTGCCACTTTCATAGTTAGAGAATCCATGTGTCTCATCTCTTCCTTAAGTAATCCGCATGCGTTATCAAGACGGTTTGACTTAAGAGAATTTGAGCAAACAAGTTCACCAAAATTACCTGATGTATGGGCTGGTGTCATCTTATTTGGTCTTTTCTCATATAGGTGAACTTCGTAATCTCTTTTTAGGAAAAAATAACAAGCTTCAACGCCTGCTAATCCACCACCTATAACGTTTATTCTTTTCATGTTTTCCATTATAACAAAAAAGTAAGCACTTAGCTTACTCATTTGTCTAGTTTTTCAATGTGATGGCAGTTTGGATAATTGCTACAACCAAGGAACTTCTTTTTACCTCTTCCTCTTACAATAAGATCTCCGCCGCATTCTGGACATTTTTTAACCACTTCAATAGGAGTTTCTTCCTTTTTAATATAATTACATTCTGGATATCCAGAACATGCAACGAACTTTTTGCCCTTCTTACCAACTCTATAAACCAAAGGTTTACCGCAAATTGGACAAGTTTCACCAGTTTGTTCTAACTCTTCAAGTTCTTTTTCGCGATAATCACAAGATGGGAAGTTTGAACATCCAATGAAATTACCATATTTTGATTTCTTATATACAAGTGGAGCACCGCATTTTGGACAGAATTCACCAGTTGGTTCATCCATATCTTTATACATTTTCTTGGTAGCAGAATCACAAAGTTTAATAAATGGATAATAGAAATCTGTTAGTGTTTCTGTTCTTGTGATTTCGCCTTCTTGAATATGGTCGAGTTTTTCTTCCATTTCAGCGGTATACTTTACATCAACAAAACTTGGAAAATATTTTCTTAAAACGTGCGCAGTTTTTTGTCCTTGTTCAGTTGAAATAATATAACCTGATTTCGAAACAACATATTCACGTTTCAGAAGTGTTGCAATTGTTGATGCGTATGTGGATGGACGACCTATCTTTTTGTCTTCCATTAATTTAACAATTTTTGCTTCAGTATATGGTGTTGGAGCTTCGGTAAACTTTTGTTCATTATTAATTTTATTAATAATAAGTTCTTCGCCCTCACTTAATTGTGGTAAATTGAATGATTCATTTTGCTCATGTGTTAAACGAGTATAACCATCGAAAACAACAGTTGATCCTTCGGTTCTAAATGTAACACCATCTACATCATAAGTAACTTGAGTAACGGCTTCTTTTTTAGGGGCCATCAATGAACCAAGTGCTCTTTCATAAATCAACTTATATAATTTGTATTGGTCTGATGTTAAATATTGTTTTATTGATGCTGGAGTAGTGTGATTTGCAGTAGGTCTAATAGCTTCGTGTGCATTTTGCGCGCCAGCTACAGAAACTACTTTACGTTTACCACAATATTCTTTACCGAATGTCTTTTCGATAAATTCTTCTGCGCGACCTACGAATGTATCAGAAAGATACGTGCTATCTGTACGTATGTATGTAATTAAACCAGTATGCTCTCCTTTAATTTGGACACCTTCATAAAGTTGTTGAGCTAAACTGGATGTCTTTTTAGTAGAGAACTTATAAGTATTGAATGCTTCTTGTTGAAGTGTTGATGTTGTAAAAGCAGGTTTTGATTCAACAGTCCTAACAGACTTTTTGATACTAACAATCTTTGCCTTACCAATCTCTAATTTTTTAAGGATTTCTGCGTTAATTTCCTCGTTTTCAATCTTCTTAAAATCTAAAAAACTATGGAAATTCGCCGTAATTTTCGCATTATTCTTCTTTAATTCTAATGATAATGACCAATATGGTTCTGGTACGAAATTGGCTATTTCTTTATCATGATCACAAATTAATTCAAGTGTTGCAGATTGAACTCTACCAGCAGACGGAGATTTAATCTTTTTTTGAATAATATTTGAAAGTCTAAATCCAATAATTCTATCCATGATACGACGTGTTTCTTGTGACTCAACAAGATTCATATCGAGAACACGTGGATTTTGAATAGCTTCACTAATAGATACACGTGTAATTTCATGGAACTCAAGACGTTTAGTTGTTTTTGGATTAAGACCTAAGATTTGAGTTAAGTGCCATGCGATTGCTTCTCCCTCGCGATCAGGGTCGGTTGCAAGGTAGATAATATCTGCCTTGCGGGCTGCTTCCTTAAGTTCAGCGACTGTTCCACGCTTTCCAGGAGAAACCACGTAAGTTGGTTTAAATCCGTTTTCAATGTCCACTCCAAAGCCACCCTTTCCACTAGTGGAAAGATCTCTAAGGTGTCCGACAGTTGCAAGCACCTCGTAACCTTCGCCCAAGTAACGGGAGATGGTATGACATTTGTTTGGAGACTCAACAATAACCAACTTCATAGCGCCCAATACTATAGTCGTTAAAAATAGCAATGTCAAAGCCCTATTTATATTAAAGAAATAATTATTCTTTAAGATTTTTTACTTTTCAAAAATCGGTTTTTGAGGGCTTACTCCAGTGTATAGATAAATATCCTCAACAGTCTCAACAAGATATGCGCCCTCCTTAATTAAGTGATTACAAATAGAGTCTTCGCCAGCACGTGTAGGTACGCAACAAACATTACCTGATTTTTGTACCATAAGAAGTGCGGTGATTTGTGTTCCAGATTTAACTTTTCCTTCTGTAACTAACAAGTTGTTGCATAATCCAGCGATAATTCTATTTCTTATTGGAAAACATGCTGGATTAGGTGGAGTCATATCAGGATATTCTGAAATAACTAAGTGCTTTTTCTTACATTCTTCATATATATCCTTATTTTCTTCTAAATAATGAAAATTAATACCATTGCCTAATACTCCAACGGTTTTACCACCATTTTCTATTGCGGCTCTATGCGCTATTGCATCTATACCAAGTGCCATACCTGAAATGATTACAAAATCTTTAGCAATTCCTTTAACTAAAGTTTGAGTCATTTCTTTTCCATACTTACTATGTTTTCTAGATCCCACCACTGCTATCTTATTGTTCTTATCATTTAAAAGAGATATATCTCCATGATAGAAAAGAACAAAAGGTGGTTTATAAGCGTTCTTTAAAGACTCTGGATATTCTTCATCAAGAATTGTGATGTAATTTGAGTTAACTGACTCAATTAACTTCTTTGCTTCATCTTCATCAATTTCAGCGTGATTTGAAATATCCTCATAAATAGGGTTCCAATCCCCTTTATATTTAAGGGCTAAATAAAGTAAATTTTCTCGTGAATCCATAATTGCCTCCTTATTACTTAATCCACGAAAAAATAAAGATTGTGCGAAACAATCTTTTTTAAAATATTTTATAAATAAAATTTTTTAATATTTTTAGAGGTCAAAAAGACTCATTTCTCCAAGCGCTACTTTAGCAACTGGTTTATATGAAAATCTATGTATACCTTTAATAGGGCCATACTTTTTAAGAGCTTCCATATGTTTAGCGGTTCCGTATCCTTTATGAACCTCAAATCCATATTCAGGATATTTCTTTCCAAGTTCTTCCATCATATGATCACGTGTTACTTTTGCAATTATGCTTGCTGCCGCAATTGGCATAGCTTTTGCATCTCCTTTAATAATTGGAACAACTTCAACATCAAAACCTTTTAATGGCATTGCATCAGTTAATATAAGATCAAATTTAACTTTGAGATTATTGATTGCTTCTTTCATTGCCTTTTTTGTGGCTTCATAAATATTTAATGTATCTATTTCTTCTGCAGAGACAATTCCAACTCCATAGGCAACAGCATCTTTCTTAATAACTTCGAATAATTCTTCTCTTTTCTTCTCCGTAAGCTGTTTTGAGTCATTTATTTCTTTATTTATATACGTGCGCGAGAGAATACATGCTGCAGCGACGACCGGACCTGCTAAAGGACCACGGCCAGCTTCATCAACTCCGACAATAACTTTTACCTTATTTGAATAAAATTGATCTTGAAAATCTAATGCCATACTAGATTCTTTCAAAGGTTATTTTGCCTAATAATCCGTTTTTTACTTCGTTTAAGAAGACTTTATATGCCTTTTCGATATCTTGACCACCCTTAGAGAAATACCCACGTTTGTAAGCGATTTCTTCAAAGCATGCATCATCATCCTTATTTAAATCAAGATACTCAAAACGAGTTTTGAGATAATCTGGATAATTCTCTTTGACATAGTCAAAAGCTTGTTTTGCGAGTTCCTCATTTGGAAGAATTTCAGCATTCACTGAACCCACCAAAGCAAGATTGACTGCTTTTTTAGGCTCATCATATGAAGGAGGAAGAATACCTGGAGTATCTAAAAGTTCAAACTTATTTGATACTTTAATCCATTGTTGTGCTTTGGTATGTCCTGGTTTATTTTGAACGGAAGCCGCATGTCTTCCTGAGATTTTATTTATGAGTGTAGATTTGCCAACATTTGGAATGCCAATAATCATTGCTCTAACTGGTTGTGGTTTCATACCTTTAGCAATGTATTTTTGATTTTTATTTTCGCCAAGTTTTTCAACTTCTTTGATTATATTTTTAACATCGTTAGGATTATTTAAATCGGCAAAAATTGCGGAAAATCCCTGGTTTTTAAAGGAATTTATCCATTTTTGTGTCTCTTTTTGATCAGCGAGATCAGTTTTAGTTAAAACCACAAGACGTAGTTTATCTTTAGTAATTTTATACAAGATTTCATTCCTTGATGAAACTGGAATTCTAGCATCCAAAAGTTCGACTATAACATCAACAAGTTTTAGCCTTTCTTGAACTTCTATTTGGGCTTTTTTCATGTGGCCCGGATACCAATGGATTTGTTTCATTTTACTTTCTTTGGCCAAGTATAATGAATGTTTTTAATATCAAAATGTTGTCCGTCATAATAAACTTTTGCAGTTCCACATATTGCGACAACTTTACCTGTAATTAATTCTTTTTTAACTGGTCCTTCGTTTCTTGAGTCAGATGAATGAGCTCTATTATCACCACAAACAAAGTATTCATCAGCACCTAGTTCCCATTTTGTAGTTGGATAATTTGCATGTGTAATGAATTCACTTGAAATTGGTTGGTCAACTAATTCACCATTAATTAAAAGATTTCCGTTATTCTCGTTACCATTACCAGTTACTACAAATTCAACTGTTTCGCCTGGTAAACCTAAAACACGTTTAATCTTATTTTTTGTATCGGTTGAAGCATACTTTGTGACAATAATATCAAAGCGTTTAATTTTATTAATTGCCTTTTTGTGAGTGTCCATAACACCATAATCAACAGTATAATCAACACCGGCATTTCCGCTTGTTTCATCAAGTTTATTACCATTTGCATCTGTAGCATTATAGTTAAGAGTTGGATACATGGACTGTCCATTAACCCAGAAAGGTGTTAAATATGAACGTTGATAATAAAGAACACCTTCTAACGCTAAAACAAGCACTGCCACAACAATAATGGCAATGTTTAAAATCTTGATGAATCTTTTGCGATTTTTAATCGGTTTCTTATTCTCTTCGCTTTTGTCCATGCCTACATTATACGCTCTCGAAGTTTAGCTATCAACAAAACAAAGTTTTCATTTTGCTAAATAAAAAAGCAAAGAAAAAACCCGATTTCTCGGGTTTAATTCTAAGCCTTTTATTAAAGAATTTCTTTAATACGAGCGGCCTTGCCAGAACGATTACGAAGATAGAAGATTCTACTTCTGCGAACTTTACCGCGTTTTTCAAGTTTGATAGCAGCAACTGCTGGGGAATGAATTGGGAAAGTTCTTTCTACACCAACGCCTGAAGAAATTTTTCTAACAGTGAAGGTTTCGCTGACACCGGAGCCGCAGCGTTTAATAACGACGCCTTGGAAGACTTGGATACGTGTTTTGTTACCTTCGGTAATTCTGACTGAAACTGAGACAGTATCACCGGATTTGAATGCTGGAACATCTTTCTTAAGTTGACGAGCAGTAATCTCTTTAACAATGTTTGTGTTCATGTCTTAACTCCTTTCTAACTAGTAATATTTTGGTGCGTTCATATCAATTTATGAAAGCGGGACGCCCTCAGCGAGATTTGAAACTCGCAAGGAAGATACTACCAAATTCAGATTTACTTAGCAAGTAAATATTAAAGTCTTTATTTTTTTAACCATTCAATAATGGTTGGTTTTATCACATTTGTAATGATGCGATATCCTTCAGTTAAAGGGTGTAAACCATCTGCAAAAAGCTCATCATTTACAACCAAATTTTCACTATTTACCGTAAGCGGAGTAAACACATTTGCATAAAAATACCCGTAATTTTCCGCATATTTTTGAATTTCTACATTAATCTCACGAATCTTTGCCATAAGGTCTTCACCCCACCTTGGAGTGATAGACATAAGCATTACTTTTGATCTAGGACAATAATTTTTTATGCCCTTTAAAATGGTTTCGTAATTTTCTAAACATGTTTGCAAGTTGTTTGTTCCAATCATCAAATAAATAACTTTTGGATTTAAGTCATATACACTAAACTCGAGTCTATCAATAACACCGCCTGTTGTGTCACCATTAATCCCACGGTTTGCAACTTTATATTCATTAAAAAAGATATGAAGCGGATAACCTTCAGTAATTGAATCTCCAAGAAAGACAATGTCGCACCCTTTATCACTTTGAACATGATCTATAAATTGTTCGCATCGTTCGACATAGTGATAGTTTGTTTTTATATAGCATTCTTTGTTGTAATTATATTTTTTCTGACAACCACATAAAACAAGACTAATAACTGCTAAAGAAATCTTAATCTTTTTCATACCAAAAACTTTATTACCATAAGTATCACTTTTCAACAATGTATTTTCCTGTTAAGTAAAAATACTTGACACCTATATTTATCTATATATAATAGATGTCGGTAAAAAGGAGATTACTAAAATGTCAGTTAAAATTAGACTTACAAGAATTGGTCGTCATAAAGACGCCATCTACCGTGTTGTTGTTTCTGATTCCAGAAGCGCAAGAGACGGTCGCATCATTGAACAAATCGGATACTTTGATCCAGCCAAACCAGTTGAAGCAGCCGATATTAATGTCGAATTAGCACTCAAATGGTTAAACAAAGGTGCTCAACCATCCGAATCTATCCGTACCTTATTCACCAAGAAAGGTATCATGGAACAATACGCAAAATCAAAAAAGGAAGCTAAATAATGGACTACGAGAAGATCATTCACACTATTGTTGATCCTTTCTTAATTAATCCAGATGCTTTAATGGTTCGTGTCATGCCATCAGACAACGAAAAGGACGTAATCCTTCTCATTTGTGCAGAAGCAGAAGACACAGCAAGACTTATCGGTAAAAAGGGTAGCGTTGCTAATGCTCTTAGAGAAGTAGTTGCTATCTCCGGTAAGAACGAAGGAAAACACATTCACTTAAAGTTCGAATCATTCGAAGAAGAAATAAAATAAGCATGGAATTCTTTACTGTCGGTCAAGTAGTTAGAACTATTGGACTTAAAGGCGAAGTAAAAGTATATCCCTCTACTCATTTTCGTGACACCAGATTCAAAAAAGGGTGTCACGTTTTTCTTTTAAATGATAATGGTGAAATCGAAAGAAAACTCACTATCAAATTGCATCGTACGAACGGCGATTGCGACAACCTAATTTTTGAAGAAATCACCTCGATTGAAGAGGCTGAAAAAATCAACAAAAAATACCTTTTTGTCGAAAAAAACACGGAAATTCTCGGGAAAAATGAGTATTTCTTCTCTGATCTCGTTGGTATGAAAGTTGATTTTGACAATGGTAAAGAAATAGGTGCCGTGAAGGCAGTTGAAGAGTTCACTTCTTACCAAACTTTACGTGTCAAAACTAATGGTAAAGATGTGCTTATTCCTTTCGTAAAAGCATTCATTAAATCTGTCTCACTTGAAGACAAAAAAATCATCATTAATTACATCGACGGCTTACTATGAAAATAACAATTTTGACTTTGTTTCCAGAAATGTTTGAAGGGTTTGTTACGAACTCAATTATTAAGCGTGCAATTGGAAAGAAAGTTGTAGATATTAAAGTAGTAAATATTCGCGATTACACTAAAGATAAGTATGGTCGCGTTGATACTCCACCTATTGGAGGAGGGGCTGGTTTAGTTATGAAGTGCCAGCCAATTGTTGATGCCTTAAAAGATGTTTCTACAAGCGATTCTAAAAAGATAATGTTAAGTCCTCGTGGCAAACAATTTAACCAACAAATGGCGATTTCTTTATCAAAAGATAAAGATTTAATCCTACTTTGTGGTCATTACGAGGGTATTGATGAAAGAGTTAATGACTATATTGATGAGTTAGTTTCTATTGGTGATTATGTTCTTACTGGAGGAGAAATTGGAGCAATGGCAATTGCTGATGCTGTAATTAGACTTCTTGATGGAGCAATCACTGATGTCTCATTAGATGAAGAATCGTTTAACGATAATCTTCTTGAATATCCTCAATATACAGAGCCAAAAGACTTTGAAGGTAAGAAAGTTCCAGATATCTTATATACTGGAAACCACACTGCTATTGAGAGATATAGAAGAAAAGAAAGTTTAAGACT